>NZ_JALHQI010000007.1 GCF_022842045.1 Arenimonas sp.
CCCCCATCCACCAGGAGCCTCACCGCACGAATGAGGTCGGCAAAGCCTTTCCAGGGGGCCAGGCGGCCCGCGGCCACCAGCACGTTGCCCTGCGGGTTCGCCAGCCAGGGATGGTCTACCGGCTCCGTCATCAGATCGCGCGAGCGCCTGTCGTCAACGATGTTGTAAACCGCCACATGCGGGCTTTTGCGGAAAATGGTTCGGTACTGCAGCACCATGTCTTTCGAGACGCAGGTGAGCGCGTTGGCGCGCCACATCACCGCCCGCATGAACTGCTTCAGCACCCAGCGCTTGGACAGGAAAGCGTTGGAGTACGTGTCAAAGGGCGTTACGCGCGACGAGCAACTGATCTTCGCCCGCGAGCCCGTGGTGATGGCCGCCAGCAGCACCACCGCATTCAGGTGGTCCTCGGCAGAGAACACCACGTCAGGCCTGGCCGTCTGCAGGTACCGCCGCAAAGGCTGCAGCATGCTGCGCACCTGGGCCTTCCCGAGTTCGATGACGTTGATTTCCGGCACCTCGGGGAACGGGTGCGACGGGTCAATGCGGCCGATCACCAGGTCAACCTGGTGGCCGCGCCTGGCCAGCGCACGGGCAAACCGCACCTGCGCCAGCGGCACGCCGGCGATGGAAAACACCGGGGTGATGACCGATATCCTCATTGAGACAACCCGAAGGCTGCAAGCCCAGGGTACTCGCCCGCCGCGCGGCGGCTGCCGTGCAGGAACAGGAAATTGTTGATGTACGAACCATCCTTCTGACCCAACTGGCCGGCCGGCTGATGCTGGTCCACGTCGAACGAGGCGAACGGGCGCAGCCGCCCTTCATCAAGGAAATAGCCTTCGTAGCCTTGCGCCAGGATCCGGTCGAACACGTCGCCAATGGGCCCCGCGCAGTGACGCTGCTCGATTTCCACCAGCAGCGCCGGACGGCAGGACGCCAAGGTTTTTCGCGCCCCTTCGATGACGCGAGACTCATGGCCTTCGACGTCGATCTTGATGAAGGAAACTTCCTTCAGCCCGAAGCTGTCCAGCGTGGCGATGGAAACGGCCTGCGCCCTTTCCTGCCCAAACTCGTGACGCTCCAGCGACGCCGAAGCGTCGTGCTCGACGCCGGCATCGTCAATTGGAATATGAAGTTCCGCCGAACCATTGCCATCGGAGAGCCCGCAGGGATGAAGCGTGATGCGCGGCTTACCCCGCGACCACGCGCCCAGCACGGCTAGGCACACCGGGTTCGGCTCAAACACATCCACCTGTGCACCGAGCTTCCAGAAACGATAGGCATAAACCCCTCGGTTGCCACCCACATCTACAACCCGACAGCCAGGCGACACCAGCACCGGAAGCAGGGCCATCTCGGGCTCAAGGAAGCCGCGCACGCGATCAAGCCAGAACTTGATCGGTACCTGGGCCGATTTCGGCAGTGCCTCCCTGAGGGCAGCCTTCAAGCCGAACGTCATGGTGATTGTTCCTTGGATTCTTCGGAGTGGTTCATGCCGCGAGTATCCTGACCAGCTGGTCACGCGCGGTCTGGAAGGAGTGACGGTCTTCGTAACAGGCCCTCAGCTCAGGATCTATGCCGGTGAAAGGGCGGCTGGCTTCAGTTTCAAGCGCCGCCAGGAAGTCGGACGGTGACTCGCAGACTGCACCGGCGCGCCCGACGATCGCCTCATAGCCAACGAAAGCTTCCGGCGTTCCCACCACCCGCTTTCCGAACATCAATGCTTCGGCGACCTTGGTCTTCATCCCAGACCCATCGAAGATCGGGGCGATGACCACGTGGGCGCCTAGGTACCAAGGCACCAGACTGTCAACACCGCCGATCACTTCAACGTTGCCGTTGCGCTCGAGCTCCACCTTCCACGACTCGAAGCCTTTCCCCACAACATAGGTCTTGAGCGGCGACCTAGCGGCAACCTGCTCGACGAACCACTCGATGCCCTGTCGATTTGCATAGAAAGTGCCGCCCACGAAAAGCGCATATCGCTCGGCGCACCCCGGAGGTTGCGCGGGAAGTTCGTCGGGCAACTGGTCCTTAAGTGCCATTGGGAGCAGATGTGTGCCGCGACGACCGTAGGTTCGCTCCAACTGCGAGCTGTCGCGCTCATTCAGGCAGATGAGATTCTGGCTGCATCGCACGGCCGCCCGCTCGGCACGGTAGTTCGCCAACAGGACGCCCAGCGCCCGAATCGACGGCTGATGCCTAACGGCTCCAAGGAAGAAGCGGGCCTCACAATTGTGGAAGAAGGTCGTGATCCGCACAGATGGACAGGCCTCACGCACACCTTGTGCCACCCGACCCAGGTTCGATCCGTTGAGAAAAACCTCACCAGCGTGGAGGTTCTTCACACGTTCGACGATTGAGGCGATGTTGCCGCGACTCGCGCCGTTGACATGCCCCTTGAGGAGATCCTGAAGAAGAACGGGAGGAGTATTCATTGCTTCGGAAAGCGATACGGTTTCCATTTGGCCGCCATAGATATCGGCAAGTGCGTTTGCAAGCAGGCGCGAAAGTTGCTCGCGTCCGCCAAAGGCACTCGACTCAATCCGATCGGTCACGAAGACGAGCTTCTTCACAGGCTCAATTCGGGCCATTCCGCTGGGCGATCACCCGAGCGGGAACGCCCCCGTTGATCGTGTACGGAGCGGTGGACTTGGTGACAACCGCACCAGCAGCGATAACACAACCGCGCCCGACCTTCACACCGTCCAAGATCCTCACGCCAGTGCCAATCCAAACATCCTCTTCGAGGGCAATACCCACCGTGGTCAATCCCTGTAAACGCATGGGCTTGGTGGCTTCCGAGAAGACGTGATTGGACGCGTAGATGGAAACGTGGCTGGCAATCATCACAGAATCAGCGATAGAAAGACCGCCCGCGCCGGACAGGAAGCTGTAGGCGTTGACGCTGCAATCAGCACCGATGCGAATCGTGCCGCCCATCGCCCGAACGATCGCACCTCGATCCAAGTGGGTTCTTGGGCCAATAGATATGACGCCGCCACTTCGCTCAACAACAGCTGAAGGATGAACCTCCGCAGACCAATCTACGTCACAACCTTTAAAACGCAGGGAGCATATCTTGCAGAGCACAAAACATCGTCGCGCCTGCCGCCCAAGCCAAGACGACACTAGCAGAATCACCTGGCCCACTAGCAGCCTCCCGACCAGTATTTTCTCGACAGTCGCGCCGACTTGCGATTCCGTTCAAACTCGATATGCGTTTTCTCAACGACTCCGCGCCACTGGTCTCGAAGGATCAGGCCTATCGCTGGCAGCGAGCCCAATAACAACATAAGTTTTGAACGCGAGCTTCCAACCCAGATCGACTTAGCAGCACTAAAACTCACATCGCCGTGGACACAGTATCTAATGAAGTTGACCGCGCGCACAAACTCGCCGCGCATCCCAAGTCGATCTTTCACATACTGGTAGTTCCCTCCCAAAGCGTGGGCACGCCCTCGGTTGTACTGCATTTTCCCTGTGAACGATAAGGCGTTGGGCTGGTTGTAGTGGACTCGCTTAAGCGGGGCGTCGATGAACTTCACGCGCATTATTCCAACCACATTCCAAACCGACGTCTCTGGAATCATAAAATCTACCTCTTTGAACCGCACTCGCTTAACCAACTCGGTACGCGCGAAGATTACCAAGTCTGAGCCTAGCGCCGAGAAAAGGCTGTTCCATTGCCAATCATCCTGCGCCCGCTCGACCGCGGCACCCAGCACACGATCTTCAGTTTCGGCGCGGGCACAGACTCCAAGATACCCGTCCTTGTGACCGTCGGGAATTTGACTCCAAACCTCGACCAAGCGCGCAAGCGCACCCGGAAGAAGATGGTCGTCCGAGTCGCACCAGATAATGAATTCGCCATTCGCGGCGGCCACAAGTTCATTGTCCATACACGCCTTGCCAACACGCGCGGAAGCCTCAATCAGAGTTACGGGAAAATCCGACTTTGCGGCAAGTTCGGCCACGATGCTGCTCGTGTCGTCGACCGACGCATCGTTGCCGACCAGCCACTCGATCGCGATGTCCGACTGCGTTCTGAGTCCCGCCCAAACCCTACCCAAAAGGTCAGCCCTGTTCCAAGTCGGCGTGACAACTGAAACAAGAACTCTTCTCACGCCCGCCCCCAGATCAAGCAAAACAATGAATGAACCATAATAGGACCATCAACCTAAGTTGGAGCGCTAAGAGAGATTGCCCAGGCTTTCCCGGATAGTTTTGGCGACAATCATTACCCTAGCGCCTCAGGATACTAATTCTTTCTATCGCAGCGCTGGATACTTTCGCAATTTCTCCAATGATGCCGCCCAAATTAGACATGTGCGAAAGGCGAGCCAAACTATAAAGGGCGAAACATAATGCAGCCCCGGTACCACACGCCACGGCCACAACTTCTGAGTGCCTTTGCAAGATGCAAATCAGCAACGCAGCTAGAAGCAAACAAACGAATTTCACCCAAACCGACAATGACCATACGAATCTAGTGCGGCGCCATGCAAGCCAATAGACGAAAGGCAGATAAACGAGGTACATGCCAATAAAAGCCAAGCCTGTGGCCTGCAAGCCGATTTGCGGCAAACCAAGCCAAACAAGTAAAACGAAAACACTTATTCCAAGCGACTCGCTCATAACGAACGTGCGCCCATCGCCTGCTGCCAGAATAATGAATCCCATCGGCCAACCCGCCAGCTTGAGAATATCGCCGAGAATCTGCCAACGCAGAATGGTCACCGAATCGTCGAACGCTTTGGAGTAAAGCATTGCAATCACGTGCGGCGTAAATACCAGCATGGTCAAGAATATGGGGCCCGCAATGAGCAGTGCCACCTCAGTCTGCTGATTTACAAGCCGGTTTGCTGCGACGTGATCTCGAATGGTTGCGGTAAGGCGCGGAAAGTAATCCGAGCTCATCGCAGCCAGGACGAACCCGACGTAGGTCATGGATACCGCCCATGCTGCTTGAAAGTAGCCTAACGCATCCAACCCCAACTGATTCTGCACCATGGATCGAACAGCAAGCTGGCCCATTGTGACCGCCAGTCCGACCACCATAAATGCGAGCCCGAGACGAAGAAGAGCCTGCCAGTTAACTACTAGGATCGCCAGCGATGGTTCATTTGCCTTCTTAACCGGCAGCCTTCGCACCAAAATCTGCCCTACCAGATATGTGCTGAGCGGCATCGCGAGCAAGAATATGAGGAGGCCCTTCTCTCCCAACACCCAAAGACTGGCCACCCCGAAGATTGTGCCTAGAATTGAAGACCAGACACTTAACCTCGCGAGATCGCCTACGCGACGGAGCCCAATGAGCAGACCGCCTTGCGACGCAGAAGCAACCAGGAGGCCCACTCCGACTGCTAGCCAGCCAATTTCGCGAGAGCGATCCGAATCACCAAGAACACGCTCCGCAATAGGATCCCTCAAAAGCCAAACCAAAGCCGCGCCGACGACCGCCAGCACAGTTGTACCTATAGCAAGTGCACGGCGTGCCGCCGCCACGCCGGTCGCGTCACCCCGTCCTTCCGCCTCTGCGATCTGTCTTGCGCCGGCATTGCCGAGCCCCAACGCTGAGACAATCGCCGCGCTTTCCATGACGTTCTGGAACAATCCAAGAAGGCCTACACCTGCGGGACCCAAAAGCACAGCAGCAGCCTTGGTCCGCAAGAGGCTGACAAGGACGTTAATAAAGGCCGCGCCACCAGTAATTGAGGAGGAGCGGAGGATCTGACGGTATGAACTGACATCGCTCATGAAATGGTCAGACCCGCAGTTTCAAGGCGGCCAGTTCGGATTTCAGCGCGACTTTGGAAGCATTCGTCTAACGCCTCCACGAGACGTTCTCTCGCTTAACCACAGCTGGATTCCCCGCTATCAGGGAGCTGGCCTGATAGTTGGAACGAGTCACCACAGCATGTGCGGCGACAATACATCCCGCGGGTATTTCAGCTCCCTTAAGGACTGACACAGAATGGCTAATCCACACGTTCTCGCCGAGCGAAACATGGCGCGACCGTTCGACGCCCTGGATGTCGTGCCAGTTCGAATCAGTGATAACGCAATTCCACGAGATAATCGAGTCGCAACCAATTTCTAGACTCGTTTCAACAAGAATTTTCGTTTCAGCACTTATTCCAGACCCGGTCGAGAGATGGCGCCCACCTATCACAAGCTTGCCTCCATCCGAAACCTTCAGAATCACGCCTTGTCCGACATAGAAGTCGCCCGACAAAACGAAAGTGCTACCCCCGCCTAGAATTACGTTCGAGGTTCCTTTCGCACCCAAGTAAGGTATGCATCTTAGCTTACCGTCCATCCTTACTTGCGCCGTACGAGCCTTTGTAATCGAAAGTCTTCCGTAGGGATAGATTACGCACACAATCGGAAAACAACTGCCACTTAGTGCACGTGAAGCGAAGATGGAACGGTAGAAACAAACAAAAGGCTGGAATGGAGATATGCGCGCAAAGCTTAAGAACTCCCGAATGAGGGAGCCCTTTGGCGCGACCATATTTAGCCAACTTTTCATCGATTCATGCCGCCCTCACGTGATCAATTGGATTCCGGGTATACATACCCACCGAATTTCGTTATCTGCGACACAAGGAAGAGAACAACGGCCTTTCCCCGTCGATTTCTATAAAGGCTACCCGCCCTACGGCAAAACTCTATTCAGAATTGCCACCCAGCGAACTGAAGTATGCGTCGTACCAATCCACAAAGTTCGCAACGCCATCTTCCACCAACACTGCCGGCCGATACCCCACCGCCTCAATCAACTCCGAAACATCCGCCTCAGTATCCGGCACATCCCCCGCCTGCAGCGGCAGCATCTCCATCTTCGCCTTCTTTCCCAGGCACTGCTCCAGCACCTCGATATAGCGCAGCAACTCCACCGGCTGTTCATTGCCGATATTGAAGATGCGATACGGCGCACCGCTGGTGGCCGAATCCGGCGCCATGCCATTCCACTCGGCATTCGGCGTCGCCGGCTGGTCCAGCGTCCGGATCACGCCTTCCACGATGTCGTCCACGTAAGTGAAGCTGCGCTTGTGCTTGCCATGGTTGAACACCTTGATCGGCTCGCCGGCCAGGATCGCCTTGGTGAACAGGAACAGCGCCATGTCCGGACGACCCCATGGCCCATAGACCGTGAAGAAGCGAAGCCCCGTGCAGGGAATGCCATAGAGGTGCGCATAGCTGTGGGCCATCATCTCGTTGGCTTTCTTGGTGGCCGCGTACAGCGTCAGCGGGTGCTCGGTGGGCTGGTGTTCGCTGAAGGGCATCTTGAGGTTGGCGCCGTACACCGAGCTGGTCGAGGCGAACACCAGGTGCTCCACGCCGTGGTGGCGGCAGCCCTCCAGAATATGAAGGAAGCCGGTGACGTTGCTGCTGACGTACACATGCGGGTTCTGCGCGGCATAGCGCACGCCGGCCTGGGCAGCGAGGTTCACCACGCGCTGCGGCTTGTGGGTGGCGAACGCCGCCTCCACGGCTTCGCGATCGGCGAGGTCGGCTTCGATGTGGGTGTAGTTCGGGTGATCCATGAAGCGGGCGAGGCGCGCCTTTTTCAGGTTCACGTCGTAGTAGTCGCTCATGTTGTCGAAACCCACCACTTCGTCGCCGCGCTCAAGCAGGCGGATGGCGAGGTGGGAGCCGATGAAGCCGGCGGTGCCGGTGACCAGGACTTTCATTGTTTGTTCCGAGCGTTAAAGGCGGGCGTCGGCGCCGGCGGGGGGAAGCACATGCTTTACGTCGTAAACCACCGACTGGGCTTTGGCGAAGCTTCGGATGCCCTCGGCGCCCAGCGTCCGGAATTGTTCGTGGGCCACGGCAAGGATGACGGCGTCGTAGGCCGCTTTCGCGGGGGCTGACACCGGTTCAAGGCCATACTCGTGTTTGGCTTCCGCCGCGTCCACCCACGGGTCATGCACGTCCACCTGCACGTTGTAGCCGCGCAGGGTGTCGATGATGTCCACCACCTTGGTGTTGCGCAGGTCGGGGCAGTTTTCCTTGAACGCCAAACCCAGCACCAGCACCTTCGCGCCCACCGGGTTGATGCCCTTGCGCACCATCAGCTTGATCACCTGGTCGGCCACGTAGGGCCCCATGCCGTCGTTGGTGCGGCGCCCCGCCAGGATCACCTGCGGGTGGTGCCCCACCTGCTGCGCCTTGTGCGTGAGGTAGTACGGGTCCACGCCAATGCAGTGCCCGCCCACCAGGCCGGGACGGAACGGCAGGAAGTTCCACTTGGTGCCGGCGGCCTCCAGCACGTCCAGGGTGTCGATGCCCAGCTTGTTGAACAGGATGGCCAGGTCGTTCACCAGGGCGATGTTCAGGTCGCGCTGGGTGTTTTCAATCACCTTGGCGGCTTCGGCCACCTTGATGCTGGGCGCCTTGTGGGTGCCGGCGGCGATGATGCGGCCGTACAGGGCGTCCACGTAGTCCGCGGTTTCCGGCGTGCTGCCGCTGGTCACCTTCTTGATGCTGGGCAGGCGGTGGGCCTTGTCGCCGGGGTTGATGCGCTCGGGGCTGTAGCCGCAGTGGAAGTGCTGGTTGAACTTCAGGCCGCTCACGCGCTCCAGGATCGGCACGCAGTCTTCTTCGGTGCAGCCGGGGTACACGGTGCTTTCGTACACCACCACGTCACCCTGCTTCAGCACGCTGCCGACGGCTTCGCTGGCCTTGACCAGCGGCGTCAGGTCGGGCCGCTTGGCCGAATCAATCGGCGTCGGCACGGTGACGATGTAGACGTTGCACCCAGCGATGTCGGCCAACTGGTCGGTGAAACGCAGCCTGGGGCTGGAGGCGAGCTCTTCAGGGCTGCACTCGAGAGTGCTGTCACTGCCACCGCGCAGTTCGGCCACGCGCGCGCCGCGGATGTCGTAGCCGGTGGTGTCGAACTGCTTGCCGAACTCCACCGCCAGCGGCAGGCCCACGTAGCCGAGGCCGATGATGGCAATGCGGGAATCTTCCAGTCGCTTCATCCGTCTCTCTCGGTTTCCGGCAAGCTACCGCCCTACGATTGCATTGGCGCGTTCGTCGGGCCGGTGCATTGCCAGGTTGTGGCCTTGCTCAGGCGGCTCGCGGCGCCCGTGCAGGTTCAAGCAGGTAAACAGGCAGCGTCACGCTCTGCGCGCTGCCCAGGATCTCCAGCAACACCAGCGCCCGCTGTTCGCTTTGCGCCTGGGTGTAGAGGCCCTGCAGCCCCGCCAGCGGGCCTTCGGCGATGACCACGCGCTCGCCCGGCAGCAGCCGGCGCTCGGGCATCGTGACCAGGCCATCGGCGTTGGCGTCGGCGCGCAGGCGTTCAATGAGTTCGTCCGGAACGGTGGCCGGCAGGCCGGCGGTGCGCACCAGGCCGATGGCGCCGCGGGTCGAACGCACCGGCGCCAGGCTGGTGGCGGCGGCATCGGCGCGCAGGAACAGGTAGCGCGGGAACAGCGCCTCGACCGTCATTCGCCGGCGGCCGCTGCGGATCACGCTGCGCTGCAACCGCAGCAGCAGGCACTGAAAGCCCTGGCGCTGCAGGTGCTCCAGCGCCTGGGCCTCGGCACGCGGGCGGGTGTGCACGCAGTACCAGCGCTGCATCTCAGCCGCCCTCCACTTCGCGCCGCAGGTGTTCGATCTGCTCGCGCAGGGCGTCGTACTCGCTCATCTTGCGGGCCAGGAACGCCTTGGTCAGTCGGGTCTTGGCCGAGATGCCGCGCGGCGTCAGCAGGTAGGCGTAGCCCAGCTTGTGCGGGTTGCGGCTGAAGTTGCCCACCTTCACCCAGCCCTTGTCCACCAGCGCGCGCAGCGCATAGTTCAGGCGCCCCAGCGACACGCCGGCGTGCTCGGCCAGCTCGCGCTGGTTCACGTCGGGCGAGTCGGCCAGGCGGCGCAGGATGGTGATGCTCAGCTCGTCGGCCACGGGCGGCATGGGCGGGTTGTTCACGGATTGAACACAGGCGCCAGCCTAGCCCTTCGCGGGGGCCGGGACAAACGAATTTCTCTCGTTCCGGGACGGATTCGACAGCAGCGCCGCCAGCAGGCCGGCCGTGGCCAGCAGGGCGATGGTGCGCAGCGGGTAGTCGCCCAGCGAATGCAGGGCCAGCATCGCCAGCCCAATCAGGGCGGCGCGGGCCAGTGCGCGGTCCTGCGTGCCCGCGTCGCGGCGTCGCCAGGCACGCCAGCCCGCCACCCCCCCCGCCGCCAGCAGCGCCAGGCCGGCCAGCGCCGCCAGCCACTGGCCGTCCAGCCAGAGCTCGGCGTAGTCGTTGTGGGCGTGGTTGATGTAAACGGTCTGCGGCGAGTCGCGGTCGTAGGCCTCGAAGGCGCGGCGGAACCCGCCCAGCCCCGTGCCCAGCGGCGCGTGGTCCTGCGCCGCCTGCAGGCTGAGTTGGGTGTACTGGAAGCGCGCATCCTCCATCGGGTCCTTCTCGAACCGCTGCAGGATGCCGAACAGCGCGAACTGCACGCTCAGCAGCAGGCCCACGCCCACCGCCACCGCCAATAGCCGCTTGGTGCCGCGCTGCCGGCGCATCGCCAGCACCGCAGGCAAGCTCAGGGCAATGGCCAGCATGCCCAGCGCCAGGCCCGCGCGCGAACCCACCAGCGCCAGCGCCAGGATCTCCAGCACGGCCAGGCCCATGCCCGCCACCGCCCACAACACAGCGGGGCGCTCGGCCTCGCGTTGCGCGTTCCACCACGCGGCCGTGCCGATCAGCACGAAGGGCAAGGCCAGCACCAGCTGGCTGGCGAAGTGGTTGCGGTTGGCGAAGAAACCGACGGCGCTGCCTGGGTTGGTGCGCGCGTAGAAGTACAGCGCGCTGTCGGGGCCGGCGGCCAACTGCGCCACGCCCAGCACGATCGCCACCAGCGTCACCGCCACGAAGATCGCGGCCAGCTTCAGCCGCTGCCTGGCGTCGAACTGCAGCGTGGCCAGGAACAGCGCCACCGCGGGCAGCAGCCAGATCAGCGCCGTCTCCGTGCCGTAAGGCGCCAGCGTCCAGCGCGCGGCGGGCTCGAGGCCGGCCATGGCCAGCTGCGCGTCAATCTGTTGGCGCGCGGTCGGCATCAGCCACAGCGACTCGGGGACCGGAAGCAGCTGCAGCAGCGGCACCGCCAGCGGCAGCAGCGCCAGCCAGGCCGCGCGCGGCAGCGAGGCTTGCGCGTCGGTTTCGCTGCGCCAAAGCGTCAGGATGATCAGCAGCGCGGCCAAGGCCTGGCACACGCCATCGCCCATCGTGCCCTGCCCGCCGCCCAGCACCAGGCACAGCCCCAACAGCCCGGCGGCCAGTGGCCACTGCAGTCGGGTGATCAGCGGGGGCTGGCCAGCGTGGGGCATCGTGCGTTTTCCAACTCCTGCAGCGGGCGTGCTGCCGGCCGCCATGGCCGCTTGATCATAGCGAACTATGCTTCGAATCAAGCCTTTCCGCGCGCAGGGAACCGGTTGCCCTGCCAGAAAAAAGGGCCGCCTGGGGGCGGCCTTCGGGAAAGGATTTCGCGGTGCGTTATGGGCTGGCGGGCCTGTCGCCGCCGCCGCCGCCGAGCAGCAGCGCTGCGCCCACCACGGCCATGGCGCCGATCACGTAGCCGTTGGCGCCCTTGCGCGCTTTCTCTTCGCCTTCCCCGGCCTCGGCGAAGCTGGGGCCAACGCGCTGCACGCCGGCCACGCCGCCAGCGCAGGGGGAAACGGCCGGCACGTCCAGCAGCGAGCCCGCGGCCAGCGGCAGCACGCAGCCATCGGCGAAGGTGAGTTCGGCGCGACCGCCTTCCATCACCAGCACGCGGTCGCCGGCCGACAGGGCCTGGGCCTCGTTGGCCGTGGTGAAGTCGTCGCCCTGGTTCACCAGGACGGTGCCTTCCTGTGCACTGAGGGTGGCGGTGGCGTCCGCAGCGAACGCGGGGGCGGCCGACAGGGCGCAGAGGACTGACACGGTGCGGATCATGCTGGGGGCTTCCTGGGCTGGCGGGGCGGCAGTTCCAGCGGAAACGAACGCGGGGTTGTCGCTGTGCGTGAGGATAGCCATGTCGGCCTGCCCGTGTTCGAGAAAGATTCAGCCCCTCGAGGCACGGCGCGCGGGAAACAAAAAGGCCGCCCTGGGGCGGCCTTTCCGAAAACGCATTGGCAGCGCCTTACGGGCTGGCGGCGGGCTCGCCGAAGGTGAACTTGGTTTCGCCGTCCAGCAACATGGCGGCGATCACGATGCCCCAGGCACCGAACACATAGCGCGCAGAGCGGTTGCGGTCGTACTGCGGGCTGCCCACGGCCTGGGCATAGCTCGGGCCGATGTTCTGGACGTTGGCCACGGCGCCGGCGCAGGTCGAGACTTCCGGCACGTCCACCAGCGAACCCGAGGTGAGCGGCAGCACGCAGCCGTCGGTGAAGGTGATCTGGGCGCTGCCGCCTTCCATGACCATCACCCGGTCGCCGGCCAGCAGGGCCTGCGACTCGGTGGCGGTGACGAACTCGTCGCCCTGGTTGACCAGCACGGTGCCCTGCTGCGCGCTGAGGGTGGCGACGCTGTCCGCGGCGAAGGCGGGAGCGGCGAGCAGGGCGGCGAGGATGGCGGCGGTGCGGATCATGGTGACGCTCCCTTGGGGGGATGGGCGCTTGCGGCGCAGGTTCGGAACCTAGGTTAGACCTCGGAGCCCGAGGTGACAACCCATGGGGCTGAATCAAAACCCACCGGGTAATAGTTTCAAATCAATTATTTGCGCGGACCCGAGCAATCTTCAGCGCATCGAACCAGACCCGCCCGCCGATGCGCTGCTCGGCGGGGATCCGGGCCGGCAGGCGCAGCACCAGCCACTGGCCGCCGCAGCCTTCGGCCGGCACTTCGAAGTCCGCCTCGAAATCGCGCCACGGCCCGCTGCCCCGCAGCGGCGCGGTTTCGCCCAGAGGCTGGCCGCCGCTGGCACAGGTCACGGTCCACACCAGGCCCCGGTCGGTACGCAGGTTGTCGGGCCGGGCCCGCCCCGACAGCGTGTAGCGCCCCGGGCCCAGGGCCAGCAGCTGGCGCACGTGGGCGAACGGCACGCGGCGGTCCTCGAACGCGACCCGCAGGGCCAGCCGGTCCACGGCGCCCTCCACCGGCAAGCGGTCGATGCGCGCACCGGCCACGCGGCCGAAGCGCCAGTCGAACCCGCCCTGCCCCGGCTCCCATTCGAAGCCGCCGTTGAAGACATTGCCCAGCCCGGCCAGGCGCCCGGGCGGCAGCTGGCTCACCCACACCAGGTAGGCCTGGCCCCACTGGCCCTCGCGGCCAAGGCGGTCGAGCCACGCGGCCAGCTCGCCCGGGGCCAGCCCGCCCGGCGCCTGGCGCAGGCGTTCGAACAGCGGGGCCACCGCCTGGGCGTCGGGCGCCTTGCTGGCCACCTGCTGCAGCAGGCCCGCGCGCCAGGGCGGCGCGGTGCCCAGGCGCGCGGCCAGGGGTTCTTGCGCGGCCGGATCCGCGGCCAGCGAAAGCAGCATCGGCTCCAGGCCCGGCAACAGGCTCGGGTTCACCCGCAGCAGCAGGTCCACGTTCTGCATGGCGGCGGCCAGGTCGCCTTGGGCCAGGTGGTGGTCGAGCAGCCAGGCCTGGCTGAGCTGGTCGCGCGGGGTGCGTTCGGCGGCGATGCGGAAGAGCTTCGCGGCCTCGTCGCGATTGCCCGCGGCGTCGGCCAGCGTACCCAGCACGCGGTAGCTGCGGCCGTCGAGCGGGTTGGCGCGCAGGGCGCGGCGGGCGTGGTCGGCGGCGGCTTCGGCCTGGGCCGGATCGTCGGCCAGGCGCAGGGCCTGGCGGTACAGCGCTTCGGGGTGGTCGCTGCGCCAGCCCAAGGCGCGCGCCGGATCGGAGATGGCGTAGTGGTCGGCCACGCTGTTGGTCAGTGCGCGGGCGCCGAGCACGATGAGCACGCCGGTGGCCAGCGCCAGCAGCAGTCGGCGCACGCGTTGGCGCAGCACGGGGTCAGTCATGGATCACCTGGCTGATCTTGAGTCGGCCGTCTTCGCGGCGCAGGGTGAAACGGATGTCGCCGCGGGTGGTGGTGCCCGGGCGCAGGCGGCCTTCCTTGACCCAGGCTTCGTAGGCGGCCAGCACCACGGCGCCGTCGTCGCGCGCGATCCAGCCGTTGGGGATCAGCGCGAGCCGGCGTTCGCGGGTGTCCTCGAACAGCGTCTGGTAATCGAACGCGATGGCCTCGCGGCCGCCGCGGTTGTTGATGGCGTCCCGGGTGAACAGCCGCATCAGGGCGTTGATGTCGCCCGCCGCGTACGCCCGGGTGAAGTCGTCCAGCACCGCATGCGCCGCGCTCTCCTCAATAGCCGCCGCCCCCCCTGTAGGAGGGACTTCAGTCCCGAAGCTCTCCGGCGCGGCCGCGACAGGCGCGACAAGCATCGGCGTCGGCGCGGCGGCGATCGCGGCGGGACGCTCGCGGCGTGGCGATTGTGGCGGGGTCGGCTGGGGCGCGGGCTTCGGGACTGAAGTCCCTCCCACAGGGGCGGCGGCCACAGGCGCGGGCGGCGGCACGGGCGATGTAGTGGCGACCACTGGCTGGCCAATGGCCGCACCCGCCGAAGCCCCTGTGGGAGGGACTTCAGTCCCGATGCTTTTCGATTCCGGCACAGACGCAGCCGTCGCCATCGGCACCGCGTTATCGGGTAGCGGTTCGGCTACTTGCGCGGTCAGTGGCGCGGGTGGCGGGCTTGGGGTGGTCGGGGCGGATTCGTCGGGAGCGTTCGGGACTGAAGTCCCTCCTACAGGGAGCGCGGCGACCAGGCTGGGGCGTGGGGGTTTTTGTTGGGCGTACCAGAGCAGGGCCACCAGGCTGACGGCGGCGAGGCCGAGGCCGCCCAGCACGAACGCAGGCAGCTGGCGCGCGGTGCGGGCCGAGATGATCGGCGCGGCGGGTTGTTCGCGCGAGATGTGTGCGAGGCGGGTGGCGGCCAGCACCGAGGGCTTGGCGGCCGGCGCGTCGTCGCGCGGGGCGGCGCGGCGCTCGATCGGCTCAACGTCGGCATCGCCCTCGCCCGCCAGCGCGCCGCTGCGGCGCAGCTGCTGCCAGGCGCGGGTGACGCGGTCGGCGTACACGTTGTCCCAGTCGTCGGCGTTGCGGTCGGGGTGCAGCCAGCGCACCAGCCAGCGGTAGTGTTCGCGGATGCGCGCGGGCGGTGCGTCGGGGTTCACGCCCAGCACGCGGTACGGGTCGTCGCCCGCGCCGAACATCACCTGCTGCACGAAGAACACCGCGGCCTCGGCCACGCGCTCCGGCGATTCACCACTCGCCTCCGCCGACTGCGCCGCCTGCCCGCGGTCACCCGCGGCCAACCGCAGCAGCACGATCACGTCCTCGGGCAGCGGTCGCTGCGCCGCCATCGCCAGCAGCGCCGGCGCACGGTAGTAAGCCAGCGCCTGCTCCAGTGCGAGCCCGGCGCCCGGCATCAGCGGCGGCCCAGCTTCTTCTGTTCGTCCTGCCCGCCGTACGAGTAGTAGTTGTAGGCGCCATACCCGTAGCCGTAGCCCGCGTGCTTGCTGCTGAACTTGGTGAGCAGGCCACCCACCACGTGCGCGCGCGCCGCCAGCAGGCGCTTGAGCGCATTGCGGGCCACGGTGATGCGGGTCTCGCCGGCTTCCACCACCAGCAGCGTGCCGTTGGCCAGGTTGCCCAGGATGGGCGCGTCGGCCAGGCCCATCACCGGCGGGCCGTCGATGATCAGCTGGTCGAACTTCTCGCGCGCGATGCTGATCAGGCTCAGCATCTTCGGGCCCATCAGCAGCTCGGCCGGGTTCGGCGGCAGCGGGCCGGTGCTCATGTACATCAGGCCCGGGGTGTCGGTGGCGTGGATCACCTCGGTCGCCTTCACCGCGCCGGCCAGGTAGTTGCTCAGGCCCGCGCTGTTGTCCACGCCCAGCGTGCGGTGCAGCGAGGGATTGCGCAGGTCGGCATCGATGATCAGCACGCGCTTGCCCAGCTGGGCGAAGTTGCGGGCCAGGGTCAGCGCCGTGGTGGACTTGCCTTCCGACGGCGTGGAGCTGGTGATCAGCAGGCTGCGCGGAACGCCGGTGTCGGTGGCGAACTGCAGCGCGGTGCGCACCGAGCGGTAGCTCTCGGCGAAGGCCGAGCGCGGGTCTTCCAGCGCCTTGGCCGGGGTCATCGGCAGCTTCAGCAGCGGGATCACGCCCAGCACCGACAGGCCCAGCTGCTTCTCGACGTCTTCCGGCGCCTTCAGCGTGTCGTCCAGGTACTCGAAGGCCAGCGCCAGCAGCACGCCCAGCATCAGGCCGGCCAGCAGGCCCAGCGCGAGGTTGCGGGTGAGGCTGGGCTTGAACTTGTAGCCATTCTGGGCCAGGTCGACGACGCTGATGTTGTTGTTGCTGACGCCGGCGGCCACGCCGATTTCCTTGTAGCGCTGCAGCAGGCCGTCGTAGAGCTCGCGGTTGGTGTCGACTTCGCGCTTGAGGATGTTGTACTGGATCGAGCGGCTCTGCAGGTCCAGCACGTCGGTCTTCACCAGGCTCATCTGCTCGCTGAGCAGGCGCTCCTGCTCCTGCGCGGCCAGGAACTCGGCCTGGATGGCGGCCTTGATGTTGCCTACCTCGGCCGCGATCTGGCGCTCGACCTCGTCGATCTGGCCCTTGAGCTGCTGCATCAGCGGGAAGCCCGGCTTGTACAGCCGCAGCTTGTCCTGGTAGTCGGCCATCAGCTTGCCGCGGGTTTCCTGCAGGCTCTTGATGATCGACGCCTCGCCGATCTCACCCAGCAGCACGGTGCCGCGCGAGGCCTGGGCCTGGCGCCAGCGCGCCTCGGCCTTGATGCGGTCCTGGCGCGCCTGCGACAGCGCCGCGTTCAGCGAGCCCAGGTCCTGTTCGCTCAGGTTGCCGTTGCTGTCGCCGCTGCCGACGATCTGTTCCTTCTGCGCGAACGCCACCAGCTCGCGCTCGGAGTCCTCGAGCTTGAGCCGCAGCTCCTGCAGGCGGTCCTCCAGGTAGGTCTTGGCGTAGGCCGAGGAGTCGAAGCGACGCTCGAGGTTGGAGGCGATGAAGGCCTCGGCCAGGGAATTCGCAGCGCGCTGCGAGAACGCGGCGTCCGGGCTGTCGAAGTGCACGCGCACCAGGCGCGAGTTGCGCACCGGCTCGATGGTCAGGCCGCGCATGATGAAATTGGTGGCGGCGGTATCACGCGAGGCCAGCTCGGCCTCGGTCTGCTCGTCGGCTTCATCGCCACCGCCGGAGAACAGCCCGCGCAGTGCCGTCCACGGCGACGGCGGCGACAGCCGTTCCAGCGTCTCGCCTTCGGCCAGCGCCAGCTGCGACGCCACGCGCTGGGCCAGGGCCCGGCTCTTCAGCAACTCGTACTGGGTCTGGTAGAAGTCGGCGCCGGCGCCGCCCTCCACCGGGGTCACGCCCTCCACGTCCACCACCTTGATGGTGTCGCGCTCGATCTGCAGCGAGGTGGTGGCACGGTAAATCGGCGTCATCAGCAGCGTGCCCACCAGCGTCGCCACCAGCACGATGCCCAGCGCGCCCAGCACCGTCCAGCGGCGCTTGACCAGGATGCGCCAGTAACTGAGCAGGTCGATCTCGTCGCTTTCGGCGGCGTTGTCCTGCGCGCGCAGGTCCAGGCTCAGGGCCTGGCTGCGCGCGGCGGCCAGCGCCTGCCGTCGATCTTCGTCCTGGGTGGCCGGCAGCTTCGCACCGCCGGGCTGGCCGGGTTCCATCTCGTTCGCCATCTGGTGCTTTCCTTTCGGATTCGCCGGTCAGTAGACGCGGAACAGGTTGAAGACCGGGATCGTCTCGAGGACGCGGCGAAGACCAGTCTTGGCCCCCGACTGGTCGATGACCACGATGTCGTCGCCGTAGATCTGTGGATCCACGGCGTCGCCGGCGCGGATCTGCTTGAGGTCGAACACGGCCGCCATCTTCTTGCCGTCCACCACGCGGAACACCACCACGCCCTGCAGGTTGGCCAGCTCCGACGGCCCGCCGCCCATGGCCAGGGCCTGCAGCAGCGAGGTCTTGCCGGTGATGGGATAGATGCCCGGCTTGGCGATGGCGCCTTCCAAGGTGACCCGCTGGCTGGTGAATTCCTTCACGAACACGCTGACCTGCGGAGCCTGCAGGTAGTCGGCCGAAAGCTTCTCGGCAATCAGGGCCTCGAGCTCGGGCACGGTGTTGCCGCCGGCCTGCACCACGCCGATCAGCGGCAGCGATATCTGGCCGTTGCTGTTCACGCGCACGGTGCGGTTGAGGTCGTTGACCTGGAACACGCTGATCTCCAGCAGGTCCTGCGGGCCCACCCGATATTCGCTGGTACCGGTGTAGGCGCCGGAGTCGGCGCGGGTGTCGGGCTCGCCCAGTTCATCGGTGGCGGTGACCGCCTTGCTGGTGCCCGAGCGCACCGACTGGCTGGTGGATGTCCCGCAGGCCACCAGGGCCACGGAAAGCACGAGGACAGCGAGGGTCCGGAGGAAGGAATGGGTCATGGGGTCTCCTGGGGGCCCGGGCGAAGCATTATGCGGTGCCAAACAGACGCTGCCAAAAGCCGGGGCGGCGTTCGGGGGGGCGTGGCCGTTCAGGCAGCGGGGGCAACTGGCTGGGCGCCAGGTCGTCGAGGATGCCCTGCGGGCGGGTCAGCACCAGGTGCCTTGCTTCCTCGGCGCCCACGCGCGCCGCGGCCGCCTCGCGGCCCTCGGCCAGCAGCGGCGGGCGCTTGTCGATGTGGTGCGAGTCGGTGGCGATGATGTGCACCAGGCCTTCGTCGAGCATGCGCTCGGCCCAGTACTTCGGGCGGCGGCCGAAGCGGCCGGTGAGGCTGCCGGCGGTGAGCTGCATCCACGCGCCCTGCTTCACCAGGTCGGCGAACACCGGATAGTGGGTCTCGATCCAGCTCAGGCGCTCGGGGTGGGTGATCACCGGCACGATGCCGGCGGCCATCAGGGTGAACACCGATTCGTCGAAGCGCGGCGGCGCCACGTGGTGCGGCGGCTCCAGCAGCAGGTAGCGGCTGCCGTTGATCGTGGGCACGCGGCCATCGCGGATGCCGCCCACCAGGTCGGGGGCGAGGTGGGTGTCGGCGCCCGTGCCCAGCTGCAGCGGGATGCCGGCTTCGGCCAGCGCGGTGCGCAGGGCGGCCACCGCGGCCTCGATGCCGGCGCGGTTGTTCTCGTACAGGCCGGGGTAGATGTGCGGGGTGCAGGCGGTGAAGGTGATGCCGTCGGCCACCGCGCAGCGCGCCATGGCCAGCGAGACCTCGAGCGTGGCCGGGCCGTCGTCGACGCCGGGCAGCAGATGGCAGTGCAGGTCGATCATGCCGGCGTCCTTCAATGTGCTTCCGACTCGGCCGCGTCCCGGCTGGGCGCCGCGACGGCGCGGGCATCGCCGCCGCGCCAGCGTGCCAGCCTGGCGACCGCGCGGTCGTAATCGACGCTGAACGCATACCATGCGCCGAGCAGCACGAAGAAAGCCAGCACCAGCAGCGGCCGGTACACGCCCAGCTTCATCGCCACCGCGGCGGCGAGGCCCAGCAGCAGCGAGCCGCCGGCGATGATGGCCACCACCGCGCTGGTGCGGAAGCCGGCGTCGAGCAGCATGTGGTGCATGTGGTGGCGGTCGGCCGCGAACGGCGAGCGGCCCTGGCGCCAGCGGCGCAGCATCAAGGCCACGCAGTCGATCAGCGGCAGCGACAGCGCCCACGGGCCCAGCACCGGCGAGATGGGGTGGTCCGGGCTCTGCGACAGGCGCACCGAGGCATAGGCGATGGTGAAACCCAGCAGCATGCTGCCGCCGTTGCCCAGGAACACGCGGGCCCGCGGCTGCCACGGGAAGCGCGCGTTCCACACCAGGAAGCCCAGCACCGCGGCGGCTACCGCCAGGATGCGTTCGACCACCAGCACGTTGCCCGAGTACAGCCCGAAGCAGGCGAACAGCCCCAGCGCCACCACCGACAGGCTGCCGGCCAGGCCGTCCACGCCGTCGGCCATGTTCAGCGCATTGATGACGCCCACCACGATGAACACGGTGAACGGCACCGCCAGCAGCCCGATGTTGGCGCCGGTGAAGCCGAACACGTCGTGCAGGTTGGTGGCCATGACGCCACCCAAGAGCGCCATCAGCAGCGCGGCCAGCGCCTGCGCGCCGATCCGCCAGGTCCAGCGCAGGTCGAAGTAGTCGTCGAGCTGGCCCACCAGCACCAGCAGGCCGGCGCCACCGATGAAGGCCCAAGTACGCAGGCTGTTGCTCTCTTCGAACAGCAGGAAGCCGGCGACGACCACGAGATAGATCACCAGCCCGCCGACCACCGGCATGGCGCAGCCGTGGTCCTTGCGCCCCCCGGGGTGGTCCACCAGGCCGAAGCGGCGCGCCAGCGGCAGTGCCAGCGGCAGCGCCAAGGCGCACAGCGCGAAGCTCAGGGCGATGCGCTGCCAGGCCTGGCCGTCGAGCTGGTGGATGAGATTGAGGTAGTCCATGCGGTTTGAAACGTAATCCTTGGGGTAACAGGCCATGTGGCCGCTTTCAGGATCCCGTCTTGCCGCCAGCGTGCGGGGGCTTGGCCTCAGCCCCGCAGCGCATCATGCATTGCGGCCATACACGTCCTCGAACCGCACGATGTCGTCCTCGCCGAGATAACTGCCCGACTGCACCTCGATCAGCTCCAGCGGCACCTTGCCCGGGTTTTCCAGCCGGTGCTTGCTGCCCAGCGGGATGTAGGTGCTCTGGTTCTCGGCCAGCAGGAACACCTTGTCATCGCAGGTAACCCGGGCACTGCCGCTGACCACGATCCAGTGCTCGGCCCGGTGGTGGTGCATCTGCAGGCTGAGCGCCGCACCGGGCTTGACCACGATGCGCTTGACCTGGAACCGGTCGCCGCTGTCGATGCCGTCGTAGCTTCCCCAGGGACGATACACCTTGCGATGCACGCTCGCCTGCGACCGACCCTGCGATTTGAGGGCAGAAACTATCTCCTTGACTTTCTGGACCTGGTCCTTCGCCGCCACCAGGAGCGCGTCGTCGGTATCCACCACGATCACGTCCTGCAGGCCGAGCAGGCTGACCAGGCGGCGGCCACCCCAGGCCAGCGTGTTGCGGCAGTCGATCGCGAGCACGTCGCCGTGGTGGGCATTGCCGTCCGGATCCTGGTCGGCGATCTCCCAGAGGGCGGACCACGAGCCTACATCGCTCCAACCGACGTCGATGGGCAGCACGGCGGCGTGTGAAGTTTTTTCCATCACCGCGTAATCGATGGAGTCCGACGGGCAGGCTTCGAACGCCGCGCGGTCGAGTCGCAGGAAGTCGGCATCGCGCTTGGCCCCGGCCAGCGCGGCCTTGGCGGCGGCGAGGATGGCCGGCGCGAACGCGGCCAGTTCCTCGAGGTAACGCGAGGCGCGGAACAGGAACATGCCCGAGTTCCAGAAGTAGTCGCCGCTGGCGACGTAGGCCTGGGCCGTGGTCAGGTCGGGCTTCTCCACGAACCGCTCCACGACGAGGGGCGCCTGTGGGAGGGACTTCAGTCCCGATTGCCCTTCGCCGGAAAGCATCGGGACTGAAGTCCCTCCCACAGGGGACGCGGCGGATTTGATGTAGCCGTAGCCGGTCTCGGGGCCGGTGGGAACGATGCCGAAGGTGACCAGCTTGCCGGCCCCGGCCGCGGGCGCGGCGGCCAGCACGGCGGCGCGGAAGCCGGCTTCGTCGCGGATCACGTGGTCGGAAGGCAGCACCAGCAGCAGCGGGTCGTCGCCGCCGGCCTGGGCCTGCAGCGCGGCCGCGGCGATGGCCGGGGCAGTGTTGCGGCCCAGGGGCTCGAGCAGCAGCGCGGCGGGGGTCACCCCGAGCTGGCGCAGCTGTTCGGCCACCATGAAGCGGTGCTCTTCGTTCGCCACCACGATCGGCGCGGCGGCGCCTTCAAGCCCGGCCAGGCGCTGCCAGGTGGCCTGCAGCAGCGACTGTTCGCCCACCAGCGGCTGGAACTGCTTGGGGTGGGTCTCGCGCGAAAGCGGCCAGAGCCGCGTGCCGGAGCCGCCGGAGAGCAGGACGGGGATGATCTGGGGCATGGGGATTTGCCTTGGAAAACAGGCCTCCATGATGCCCTGCCCGCCCCGGCTGTGGGAGGGACTTCAGTCCCGATGCGTTCAGGCGAAAAGCATCGGGACTGAAGTCCCTCCCACAAGGGGCGGCGCGGGTGATAATCGCGGCATGACCCTGCCTACCCGCGATGACCTGCGCCTGGAGTGGACCCGCCAGGCCCTTGCCGACCCCGACGCGAGCCTCGAGCGCGCCTCCAACGACGCGTCCTTCCGCAGTTACTGGCGCAGCCACTCTGCCGGCCGGAGCTGGATCGTGATGGACGCGCCGCCGGACCGCGAGGACATCCGCCCGTGGCTGGACGTCGCTTCGCGCCTGGCCCGCGCCGGCGTGCACGTGCCCGAGATCCAGGCCGCCGATGCCGACCGCGGCTTCGTGGTGATGGAGGACCTGGGCGACCGCCTGTACCTGCCCGAGCTCGGCGAATCCACCGCCGACCGTCTCTACGGTGCCGCGCTCGACGCGCTGCTGGCGATGCAGCGGCACGCCGACGCCAGCGACCTGCCCGCCTACGACGAAGGCCGCCTGGTCACCGAGATGGAGCTGATGCCGGAGTGGCTGCTCAAGCGCCATCTCGGCTACACGCCGGAGTGCGAGGAGTGGGACGTCATCGAGTCGGCCTTCCGCGCGCTGGTGAACAACGCGCGCCTGCAGCCGCAGGTCTTCGTGCACCGCGACTACCATTCGCGCAACCTGCTGGTCACCGCGCGCGACAGCCCGGGCGTGATCGATTTCCAGGACGCCGTGCGCGGCCCGGTCACCTACGACCTGGTGTCGCTGCTGCGCGACTGCTACATCGCCTGGCCGGAAGCGCGGGTGAACGCCTGGGTCGAGGACTACCGCCAGCGGCTGGTGGCCGAGGGCCTGACCACGGTGGACGCCGCCGCCTTCCTGCGCGCCTTCGACCTGATGGGCCTGCAGCGGCACCTGAAGGTGCTCGGCATCTTCTGCCGGCTCTGGTACCGCGACGGCAAGGCCGGCTACCTGCAGGACCTGCCGCTGGTGTGGCGCTACACCCGCGAGGTGGGTGCGCGCTATCCGGAAACCGCGGAGCTGGTCGCGCTGCTCGAGCGCGTCATCGGCACCACCGACCTGACCCTGCCGCGCGAATGAAGGCCTTGGTATTCGCTGCGGGCAAGGGCGAGCGGATGCGACCGCTGACCGACCACACGCCGAAGCCCTTGCTGCCCGTGCGCGGCAAGCCGCTGATCGCCTGGCACCTGGAGCGGCTGGCCGGGGCTGGCGTCACCGACGTCGTGGTGAACATCGCCTGGCTGGCCGAGTGCTTCGAGCCGGCGCTGGGCGACGGCTCGCGCTGGGGCCTGCGCCTGCACTACTCGCGCGAGGGCGCCGAGCCGCTGGAAACCGGCGGCGGCATGCTGCACGCGCTGCCGCTGCTGGGCGACGCGCCATTCCTTGCGGTGAACGGCGACATCTGGTGCGACGTCGATTTCGCCGCCCTGCCGCGCGAGCCGCGCGGCCTCGCGCACCTGGTGATGGTCGACAATCCCGACCACAACCCGCGCGGCGATTTCGCCCTCGACCCCGCCGGCGTGCTGCACGCCGACGGCACCCCGCGCCTGACCTTCGCCGGTATCGGCGTCTACCGACCTTCGCTGCTTTCGAGCTGGCGCGAGGTCATCGGCCCCGCCCCCGGCGCCGGCGAGTCGCCGCCGCGCTTCAAGCTCGCGCCCCTGCTGCGCGCCGCCATGGCCCGCGGCGAAGTGGACGGCCGCCACCACCGCGGCGAATGGACCGACGTGGGCACCCCGGCGCGCCTGGCGGCCCTGGGCTAGCCGTGCGGCCCGGGGCGCGGCCGAATCGGCCGGCAATTCCTGTGCAGGAAGTCTCAGTTCGCGACATTGCCCGGCCCGCGTTAAGTGGCGACTCAAGCGCGCGCGTGCATTAATGGCCGGCTGATGACACATTCCCTGCTCCAGAACCTGCGAACTGGCCTGTCCCGCACGCTTGAAGGCGACCTGGCGGGCATGCCGCCGCACGACCGCCGCGAGCAGTACCGCCGCCAGATCCGCATGCTGCACGGGCCACTGTCGAGCCTGCTGCTGGCCCTCGCCCTGCTGGAGACGCTGCGCGTGGCCGCGCACGCCTTCTTCGACTGGGCCCAGGCCGCGGCGCTGGGTTGGGAGTTCGCGGCGGCGGCCGGCATGCTGGCCCTGGCCGCCGTGTACCGGCGGGTGGCGTCGCTGCGGCGTCGGGTGCTGTTGGGCTCGGCCTTTTTCGCCGTGCTGCTGCTGAGCCTGGCGGGCTTTGGCGACGACTGGCGCCAGATGCCGGCGCTTTCGCTGGCCGGCTTCCTGCTGATCCCGGTCGGCGTGTTGCCGCTGCTGGTGCGGCCGCGGGTGGCGCTGGCGGTGCTGGCGGCCAGCACCTTCGTGGCCGGTACGCTGCTGCTGGCGCTGGAGTCGATCACGGTCGATGAGCGCCTGCTGTTCGGCTTCTACTACGCAATGAGCGCCACGGCCGGGCTGACCCTGCGGCGCGCGCGCGCCAACCTTGCCATCCGGCTGGACCAGAGGGTGGAAACACTTTGGCAGCGCGCCGTCAGCGACCCGCTCACCGGCCTGCTCAATCGCCAGGGCTGGATCAGCCTGGCCGGCACGGCGATGGGCGACGCGGTCGCGGCGGGCCAGCGCCCGGTGGTGCTGTTCATCGACGTGGACCACTTCAAGCGCGTCAACGACGCCCACGGCCACCTGGTGGGCGACGAGATCCTGCGCGAGCTGGGCCACCTGATCGATGCGCGGGTCGGCCCCGGCGAGCTGTGCGCGCGCCTGGGCGGCGAGGAATTCGCCTGCCTGTTGCCGGGCGCCACCGACGACCAGGCCGAGCGCTTCGCCATGCGCCTGGCCAACGACTACCGCGAGCGGGCCGAGCGCTTCGGCTCGACCCTGAGCATCGGCATCGCCACCCACCGCGACGGCGACCTGCTCAACGACATGCTGGCGCGGGCCGACGCCGCGCTGTACCAGGCCAAGCGCGACGGCCGCGACCGGATCGTCTACGCCGCCGGCGACTAGGGCGCGCCTTCCTGCAGCAGCGTGCGCAGGAAGGGAATGGTGATGCGCCGCTGCGCGGCGAGGCTGGCGCGGTCGATGCGCTCGAGCAACCGGGTCAGGCTGGCCAGGTCGCGGTCGACGCGACGCAGCAGGTAGTCCAGCACGGCGTCGTCGAGCTCGAGGCCCCGGCGGGCGCCGCGCTGGCGCAGCACCTCGCGCCGGCCCGCGTCATCGAGCGGCTCCAGCGCGAAACGCACGCACTGGCCCAGGCGCGTCACCAGGTCCGGCAGCTGCAGGCCCAGCGCGACCGGGTTGCCGCGCGCAGCGTACATAACGACGGCGCCGCTGGCGCGCGCGCGGTTGTGGAAGTGGAACAGCGCCTCCTCGTCCCCGCCGCTGCCGGCGATGGCGTCCAGGCCATCGAGGCAGAGCAACGCGCTGCCTTCCTGCGCCGCCAGTGCTTCGGCGAGCCGCCCGGCGAATGCGGCCAGCGGCAGGTAGGCGGCGCGCCGGCCGGCGGCGGTGGCCTCGGCGCAGGCGGCCAGCAGCAGATGGGTCTTGCCGCTGCCGGCCGGCCCCGCCAGGAACAACCAGTCGCTCGCCTCGCCGCGCGCACCCGCGCGCACGGCATCACGCACGGCCGGCTGGCCGTGGAAGGCGTCGAACTGCTGGTCGGGCGGCGTGCGCAGCGACAGCGGCAGCTGCGGCGTGTTCACGCGTCTTTCTGTGGGAGGGACGCCGCGTCATCGGCGCCGTAGAGCTGGCTCGCGGTGTAGCGCGCATGGGCATAGCGCATCACCACCACCAGCACCGCCGCCAGCGGCAGCGCGAGCAGCACGCCAAGGAAGCCGAACAGCTGGCCGCCGGCCATGATCGCGAAGATCACCGCCACCGGATGCAGGCCGATCTTGTCGCCCACCAGCCATGGCGTCAGCCAGAAACTCTCGAGCAGCTGGCCGAGGCCGAACACGCCCAGCACCAGCGCCAGGTGCATCAGGTCGCCGTGCTGCACCAGCGTGGCGATGACCGCCGCGCCCAGGCCAACGATGGCGCCCAGGTAAGGCACGAAGCTGACCAGGCCGGCGACGATGCCGATCAGGATGCCCAGGTCGACGCCCACCGCCGTGAGCCCGATTGCGTAGATCGCGCCCAGCGCGATCATCACGCTCAGCTGGCCGCGGATGAAGCCACCCAGCACCTGGTCCGATTCGTGGGTGAGCTGGCTCACCACCGGCTCGACCGGGCGCGGCAGCAGGTCGCGCACCCTGGCCAGCATGCCGGCGCCGTCGCGCATGAAGTAGAAGGTCACCACCGGGATCAACGCCAGGTTGGCGATCCAGCCCAGGATGGCGATGCCCGACTTGGACACGCCGCCGAACACCGTCGCGGCGATGCCGCCGGCTTCCTGCCAGTGCTTCTTGAGCAGCTCGATGATCGCGCTCGGGTCGATGTAGCTGGCCAGCTCGAGATTGAAGCGCTGCTCGGCCCAGGGCACCGCGGTGCCGGTGAGCCAGGCACCGAAGCGCGGCAGCCAGTCGATGAACTTCGACACCTGGTTCTCGATCAGCGGGATCAGCAGCAGCACCGCCAGTACGATCACCAGCGTCATCAGCGAAAACACCAGCAGCACCGCGATCGAGCGCGACCGGCCGCCGCGCTCGAGGCGGCGCACCAGCGGCTCGCCCAGCCAGGCCAGCAGGGCCGAAACCACGAACGGGGTGAGGATCGGCGCCAGCAGCCAAACCAGCACGCCCACGGCCGCGGCCAGGGCCAGCCACTGCCAGCGGCGGCGGTCGCTGAACGGGTCGGGCAAGCGCGCGGCAGGGGCGGTCACGGCAGCAGCCGGTAGGTGGGCACGCCGCCGCCGGCGACGGGATCCCGGGCCAGCACGCTGCCGGCGGCCACGAAGCGGTCGAAGCCTTCCGCGCCCACCGCCAGGTCGAGCTGCAGCGACAGCGCGTCGGCCTCGGCGCGCACCACGCGCAGGCCGGTCACCACCGCCAACGTTTGCAAGTAGCCCATCGCGCGCGTGAAATCGGTGCCGTCGCGCAGGCCGGTGACGGCGATGGCCAACTGGGTCGGCTCACCGGCCTGCATCGGCACGGCGTCGCGGCGGGCGATGGCGTCGGCGGCGCCATCGGCACCCGAGGCGATCGCGCGCTGCGGGCTGGGGTCGCTGAAGGACCAGCGCGAGAGCTCGGTGGCGCCGTCGCTCAGCACCCAGTCGGCGGTCCAGCCGGCGCCGGCGCGGTAAACGCGGCCCAGCAGCTGCACCTGGCCACCGTAGCGTGCGGTCAGCGGCAGCATCGGTGCCGGCGTCTGGCTCCAGACGGTCTGCACCGCGGCCTGCTCGACCGCGCTGCCGGCCGGCATGCCGAAGCGCAGGCCGCGCTCGAGGCCGCGCTCGGCCAGCGGCTTCACCACCGCCAGCTGCTGGGCGTTGACCAGGCGCGCGCCGCGGCCATCGTCGATCGCCAGCCACAGGATCGGCCGCGGCCGGCCGCCGCCCCAATACTTCAGGCCGGACGCGGCCACCAGCGCATCCACCCCGTTGGGGTCGAAGGCGAAGCTCATGGTGGTCTTGTAGACCGGCACGCCGCCGATGGCGGTATTGCCCTGCTGGTCGCTCGATTCGCGGGTGTCGCTGGTGGTGACGTAGGTTTCGGCGCTGGCCAGGGCGCGGCGCACCAGCGGGTGGCTGGCGGCCTTCGGGTCGCCGGTCAGCTTCACCACCACCTGGGCCAGGGCACGCGCGGTCGCCGCGCGGCGCTCGCCGGCGCCCTGCGAGATCAGGGTCACCTGGCCCTGGTAAAGGCTCAGGTCACGTTCGGCCGGCAGCCCGCCCGCCGGGGCGTCGGCCAGCGGACCTGCCACGGGCTCGGCCGCAGCCGCTTCCGTGGGAGGGACTTCAGTCCCGATCGCCGCAGCCGGCACAAGCGCCGCGAACAGGACAAGCAGGCAGGGATTCAGGAAGCTGGGGCGCATGGGGGGATTCGCTGAAAACACAGCCTGCATGGTGCCGCAAGGCGGGCGGGGGCGTCCAACTTCCGGGAGGAGAGCTTCGGGACTGAAGTCCCTCCTACAGGTTGCGTGGCCCGCAGGAGGGACTTCAGTCCCGAACGCTCTTGCTAGAATGCCGCCCTTCCCCGCGCCCCGGATGCCGCCCGTGACCACCCCCACCCCCCTCACCTACCGCGATGCGGGCGTCGACATCGATGCCGGCAACGAAGTCGTCGAGCGCATCAAGCCCCTGGTCAAGCGCACCTTCCGGCCCGAGGTGATGGGCGGCCTGGGCGGGTTCGGCGCCCTGTTCAACCTCTCGGGCAAGTACCGCGAGCCGGTGCTGGTGAGCGGCACCGACGGCGTGGGCACCAAGCTCAAGCTGGCCCAGCAGCTCAACCGCCACGACACCATCGGCATCGACCTGGTCGGCATGTGCGTGAACGACGTGCTGGTGCAGGGCGCCGAGCCGCTGTTCTTCCTCGACTATTTCGCCACCGGCAAGCTGCACGTGGACACCACGGTCTCGGTCGTCGGCGGCATCGCCAGGGGCTGCGAGCTGGCCGGCTGCGCCCTGATCGGCGGCGAAACCGCCGAAATGCCCGACATGTACCCGCCCGGCGAGTACGACCTGGCCGGCTTCACCGTCGGCGCGGTGGAGAAGGCGAACCTGCTCGACGGCGCCAAGGTGCGCGAGGGCGACGTGCTGCTGGGCATCGCCTCCTCGGGCCCGCACTCGAACGGCTATTCGCTGGTGCGCCGCATCTACGACCGCGCCGGCCGCCCGGCCGACCTCGACCTCGGCGGCGTGAAGCTGGTGGACGCGCTGATGGCACCGACCACCCTCTACGTGAAGCCCATCCTCGAGCTGCTGGGCAAGCACGACCTGCACGCCATGGCCCACATCACCGGCGGCGGCCTGACCGAGAACATCATCCGCGTCATCCCCGACGGCCTGGGCCTGGACATCGAGGCCTCGGCCATCGTGCTGCCGCCCGTGTTCGAGTGGCTGCAGCGCGAAGGCGCGGTGCCGAACCCCGAGATGTGGCGCACCTTCAACTGCGGCGTCGGCTTCGTGCTGGTGCTGGCGCCGGGCGACGTGGCGGCGGTCTCGGCCGACCTGCAGCGCCTGGGCCTGGCCCACCGCGCCATCGGCCAGGTCGTGAAGGCCCGCGGCGAAGAGCGTGTCCACATCGGCTGACCTGCGGGAATGGCGTCACTGCCGGACTTGCGGGCGGAATGACCGGGGCGAGCCGCGGGGCGATACAGCTCCTTTGCCCTATCCGTGTTCATCTGTGTTCATCCGTGGCAGAAAAGCCCTCCACCTGATTCACCGCCGAGGGAATGAAGTTGCGCCCAGACGGTAAGCCAACCGAGGAATACAGGATCGCCGTGCTGGCCTCGGGGCGCGGCAGCAACCTGCAGGCCCTGCTCGGGGCCATCGCGGCCGGCCCCTTGCCGGCGCGGGTCGTGGGTGTTTTCTCGGACAAGCCGGCCAGCGGGGCCATTGCACTGGCGCGGGAGGCGGGCATCGCCAACGTCGCGCTGCGGCCGCGCGACTTCGCCGATCGCGATGCCCACGATGAAGCGCTGTTCAGCGCCGTGGCGGCCGTTCAGCCCGACCTCATCGTGTGTGCGGGATACCTGCGCATCATCAGCGCCGCTTCGGTGCGACGATTCGAGGGCCGCATGATCAACATCCATCCATCGCTGCTGCCGAAGTACCCCGGGCTGGACACCCACGCCCGCGCGCTCGCCGCCGGCGACGCCGAGCACGGCGCCAGCGTGCACGTGGTGGTACCCGAACTCGATGCCGGCCCGCTGCTGTCGCAAGTGCGCATCCCGGTGCTTGCCGGCGACGACGCCGCAGCCCTCGCCGCGCGCCTGCTGCCGCGCGAGCACGCGCTGCTGAGCGGCACCTGCGCGTTGCTGGCCACGGGCTGGATGGACATCTCGCGCGATCCCGTCGTTTTCGACGGCCAGCCGCTGCGTGCACCCCTGGTGCTCAACGACGACGACACCTTCAGGGAGGGCTGAGCCATGCGCACCTTGTTGATTGCCCTCGCCTGCCTGCTGCCCGGCGCCTCGTTCGCCGCGCCGCCGCCGGCCCCGTTCACCGCCGACTACGCGGTGTTCCAGGACAACAAGCCGCTGGGCACGGGCCGCATCAGCCTGCGCCGCCTGCCCGATGGGAACTGGGAAATGGTGACCCGCAGCGAGGCCACGCAGGGCGTGGCCGCGGTGGCCGGCGTGCGCCGCGAAGAAACCTCGGTGATCCGCTGGACCGACGGCACGCCGCAGTCACGTTCCTACGACATGCGCCAGAAGGCCGCCTGGAACGAGCGCCGGGAAACCCTGCGCGTGGACCCGGCGCGCCGGACCGCCACCGCCACCTACAAGAACGAAAGCCGGGACCTGCCCTGGCGCGCCGACCTGCTGGACCGCCACGCCGTCACGGCCGCCCTGATGGCCGAACTGGCCGCCGGCCGCCGGGGGGAGATGGCATTCGCGGTCGCCGACCGCCGCGGCGTCGAAACCCAGCGCTACCGCACCGCGGCCAACGTCCGCCTGCAGACGGCGCTGGGCACCGAGCGGGCGATCCGCGTCGAGCGCCTGCGCGACGACGACAGCGGCCGCGTCACCAAGATCTGGTTCGCCCGCGAGCGCGGCTGGCTGCCCCTGCGCATCAAGCAATACGAGTCCGACGGCAGCACCCTGGACCTGCGCATCACCGCGGTCCGTTGAAGCATTCTGTTCGCCACGGATGAACACGGAAACCGCGGCCAAGAAAAATCAGCCAGGCAAGCGCCGGATCTTGGCGCCGAGGGTGCCGAGCTTCTCTTCGATGTTCTCGTAGCCGCGGTCGATGTGGTAGATGCGGTCCACCACGGTCTCGCCGTGCGCGACCAGGCCCGCCAGCACCAGTGAAGCCGAAGCGCGCAGGTCGGTGGCCATGATCGGCGCGCCGGTCATGCGCTCGACGCCGCGGATGATGGCAGTGTTGCCCTCGACCCGGATGTCGGCGCCCAGGCGCTGCAGCTCGTTGAGGTGCATGAAGCGGTTCTCGAAGATCGTCTCGGTGATCACGCCCACGCCCTCGGCCACAGTGTTGAGCGCCGCGAACTGCGCCTGCATGTCGGTGGGGAACGCCGGGTACGGCGCCGTGGTCAGGTTCACCGCCTTCGGGCGGCGGCCGCGCATGTCCACTTCGATCATGTCGTCGCGGGTGTTGATGTGCGCGCCGGCCTCCTCCAGCTTTACCAGGATCGCGTCCATGGTGTCGGCGCGGGCGCGGCGGATCGACACCTTGCCGCCGGTCATCGCGCCGGCGACCAGGAAGGTGCCGGCCTCGATGCGGTCGGGCAGCACGTCGTAGTGGATGCCGGCCAGGCGGTCCACGCCGTGCACCACGATGCGGTTGCTGCCGGCGCCCTCGATCTGCGCGCCCATCGCGATGAGGCAGTTGGCCAGGTCGACCACCTCGGGCTCCTGCGCGCAGTTCTCGAGCACGGTGGTGCCCTTGGCCAGCGCCGCGGCCATCAGCACGTTCTCGGTGCCGGTGACGGTGATCATGTCGAACACGTAGCGGCCGCCGCGCAGGCGCTCGGCGCGGGCCTTGATGAAGCCGTTCTCCACCGTGACCTCGGCGCCCAGCGCCTGCAGGCCGCGGATGTGCTGCTCGACCGGGCGCGAACCGATGGCGCAGCCGCCGGGCAGCGACACTTCGGCGTGGCCGAAGCGGGCCAGCAGCGGGCCCAGCACCAGGATCGAGGCGCGCATGGTCTTGACCAGCTCGTACGGCGCCACGGTGGAGGTGATGAAGCGCGGGTCGGCGGTGATGGTGAGCTTCTCGTCCACCATCAGCTGCACGCCCATGGCGCCCAGCAGCTCCATGGTGGTGGTGACGTCGTGCAAGTGAGGGACGTTCCCGATGGAGATCGGGCCGTCGGCCAGCAACGTGGCCGCGAGGATCGGCAGCACGGCGTTCTTTGCGCCGGAAATCTGCACCTCGCCGTTGAGCGGCTCGCCGCCCGTGATCACGATCTTGGCCATGTCTTATTTTTCTTCTTCTTCGGGAGTCAGGGTGCGCAGCGCGAGGGCGTGGATCTCGCCACCCATGCGGTCGCCAAGGGTGGCGTAGACCAGGCGGTGGCGGGCCAGCGGCAGTTTGCCGCGGAAGGCTTCCGAGACCACGGTGGCCTCGAAATGCACGCCGTCGTCGCCCAACACGCGGGCGCGGGCGCCGGGCAGGCCGGTTTCGATCAGGTTCTGGATGATGTCGGGGGTCATGGCGGACGGGGCGCGGCTGGCGCGCAGGCCTTACAATGAGGCCCCGCATCATACCCCCAACGCCCCCTGCATGAACGATCCCGCCCAGGCCCCGAAGGTCACCGACGCCGCCCTGGTGGCCAGCGGCCGCGCCGTCATCGACGTCGAGGCCCAAGCCCTGGCCGCCCTGCACGCCCGAATCGGCGCCGAATTCGCGGCGGCCTGCCGGCTGATGCTGGCCTGCCGCGGCCGCGTGGTCTGCACCGGCATGGGCAAGTCCGGGCACATCGCCAAGAAGATCGCCGCCACCCTGGCCTCCACCGGCACCCCGGCCTTCTTCATGCACCCTGGCGAGGCCAGCCATGGCGACCTGGGCATGGTGACCGACGCCGACCTGGTGCTGGCCCTGTCCAACTCCGGCGAATCCGACGAGATCCTGGCCATCGTCCCGGCGCTCAAGCGCCAGGGCAACCTGATGATCGCCATGACCGGCCGCCCCGCCTCCAGCCTGGCCCGCCTGGCCGACGTGCACCTGGACGCCAGCGTGCCGGCCGAGGCCTGCCCGCTGGGCCTGGCCCCGACCTCCAGCACCACCGCGGCGCTGGTGCTGGGCGACGCGCTCGCGGTGGCCCTGCTCGAGGCCCGCGGCTTCACCGCCGAGGACTTCGCCCGTTCGCACCCGGCGGGCAGCCTGGGCCGCAAGCTGCTGCTGCACATCCGCGACATCATGCACACCGGCGCCGCGGTGCCCTCGGTGCACGCCGACGCCAGCACCACCGCCGCCCTGCTCGAGATGACCCGCAAGCGCCTGGGCATGACCGCGGTGGTCGATGCCGCCGGCGTGCTGCAGGGCGTGTTCACCGACGGCGACCTGCGCCGCGCGCTCGATGATGAGCAGACCGACCTGCACGCCACGCCGGTGTCGAAGCTGATGGGCCGCACGCCCAAGACCATCGGCGCCGACGCACTGGCGGTCGAGGCCGCGCACCTGATGGAGGAGTTCAAGATCAGTTCGCTGGTCGTCGTGGACGCCGATCGCAGGGTCGTCGGCGCCCTGAACATTCATGACCTGTTGCGCGCCCGCGTGGTCTGATCCGGCGATGATCCTTCCCGACAGCGACCTCCGCGCCCGCGCCGCCGGCATCCGCCTGGCCTGTTTCGACGTGGACGGCACGCTCACCGACGGCCGCCTGCACTACGACGCCGACGGCAGGGAATCGAAGGCCTTCCACGTGCTCGACGGCCAGGGCCTGCGCCTGCTCGAAGACCATGGCATCACCGTCGCCCTGGTCACCGCCCGCGAAAGCGCCGCGGTGCTGGCGCGCGCCCGCGACCTGCGCATCGCGCACGTGCACACCGGCGTGAAGGACAAGGCCGCCACCCTGCGCATGCTGTGCGCGCAGCTGGGCGTCGGCGCCGCGGAAACCGCGCACATGGGCGACGACCTGCCCGACCTGCCGGCGCTGGCGCTGGCCGGCCTGGCCACCGCCCCGGCGAACGCCCATCCCTGGGTCGCCGAACGCGTGCACTGGCAGTCGCGCGCCCGCGGCGGCGAGGGCGCCGTGCGCGAACTCTGCGACCTGCTGCTCGAGGCCCGCGGCCTGCGCGCCGCCGTGCTCGCGCGCTTCGGCATCGAATGAGCCGGGCCTGGATCAACGCCGTGCTTGGCCTGCTGGCGCTGGTGCTGGTGAGCCTGGCCGTGTGGCAGTGGAGCCAGCGCCAGGTGCCGCCGGTGCAGGTGCCCCAGCGCTCCGACTACGTGCTGCGCGACTACGAGCTGACCACGCTGGACAAGGAAGGCCGCGAGTCCTTCACCGTGCGCGGGCCCTACCTGCAGCGCGACGTCGGCGGCAAGAGCCTGAGCCTGGTCGAGCCGCGCTTCTCCTTCCCCGCCTCGCAGGGCGGGCGCTGGCAGGCGAGCTCCGAGGCCGCCTGGGTCAGCCCGGGCGCCGACCAGGTGCACCTGCTGCGCCAGGTCGAGATGGTCGGCCCGCCCTCCGAGGCCGGCCTGCGCGTGCGCTTCGCCACCGAGCGCCTGCGGGTGCTGCCGGACGTGGACCGGGCCGACACCGCCGGGCAAGTGACCGTCACCCACGGCGACTCTATACTCGTGGGCACCGGCCTCGACGTGGACATGACGGCCAAGCGTTTCCAGCTGCTGAACGATGTCAAAGGACACTATGCGCCCCGCCGCAACTAGCCTGCTGATCCTCTGCCTGGCCGCCTCCGACCAGGTCCTGGCCAAGTCCACCGACCGCAGCCAGCCCATGGACATCGATGCCGACCGCACCGACGCCCTGCTCGGCGACGACGCCGTGTCCGTGCTCGAGGGCAACGTGAAGATCCGCCAGGGCAGCCTGGAGGTGGACGCCGACCGCGCCGAAGTGCACCGCCGCGCCGGCGACATCGACCGCATCGTCCTTACCGGCGCCCCGGCGCGGTTGCGCCAGGTCTCCGACACCGGCGAGCCGATGGATGCGCGCGCCCGCCAGGTCACCTACACCCTCGCCAGCGAAGTGATGGTGCTCACGGGCGGCGTGGTGATCGAGCAGCCGCGCGGCAACCTGCGCGGCGAGACCATCAAGTACAACGTCGACACCGGCCGCCTCGACGGCGGCGGCGACGGCCAGCGCGTGTCCCTCCGCATCCTGCCCAAGACCGCCCCGGCCAACTGATGCTGACCGCGGCGGGACTGGCCAAGAGCTACAAGTCGCGCCAGGTCGTGCACGACTTCGGGCTGTCGCTTCGCCCGGGCGAAGTGGTCGGCCTGCTGGGCCCGAACGGCGCCGGCAAGACCACCTGCTTCTACATGATCGTCGGCCTGGTCGCGACCGACACCGGCCAGATCCTGCTCGACGGCAACGACATCACCGCGCTGCCGATGCACGAGCGCGCGCGCCGCGGCCTCGGCTACCTGCCGCAGGAAGCTTCCGTATTCCGCAAGCTCTCGGTGGCCGACAACATCAGCGCCGTGCTCGAGCTGCGCACCGAACTCAATGCCGCCGCGCGCGAACGCGAGCTGGCCGCCCTGCTCGAGGAACTGCAGGTCGCCCACGTCGCCGGCCAGGCCGGCGCCAGCCTGTCGGGCGGCGAGCGCCGCCGCGTCGAGATCGCGCGCGCACTGGCGGCCGCGCCCCGGTTCATGCTGCTCGACGAACCCTTCGCCGGCGTCGACCCCATTTCGGTCGGCGAGATCCAGCGCATCGTCCGCCACCTCAAGCAGCGCGGCATCGGCGTGCTCATCACCGACCACAACGTGCGCGAGACCTTGGGCATTTGCGACCGGGCGTATATCCTCAATGCCGGCCGGGTCCTCGCGCAGGGGTCTCCCGACGAGGTCCTGGCCAACGCCGACGTGCGTCGGGTCTACCTGGGCGACTCCTTCCGCCTCTGAGGCCGGGCGCGCGGTCCCCCCGCGGAGTGCCATGAAGCCCACCCTCCAGACCCGGCTCGGCCAGCAGCTGTCCCTGACGCCCCAGTTGCGCCAGGCGATCCGGCTGCTGCAGCTATCGGCGATGGAGCTGGAGGCCGAACTCAACCAGGCGCTGGAATCCAACCCGCTGCTCGAGCGTGAAGAAGACGCCGAACCCGCCTTCACGGCGCCCGACGGCGACCGGCCCGCGGACGCGCCCTCGGGCGAGGATGCCGGCGACAGCCCCGACAGCGGCGAGTTCGACCCGGGCGAGCAGCCCGACTGGTTCGAGTCCAGCGCCGGCGGCAGCGAGCGCCGCGGCACGGGCGACGACGACCATGAGGAATTCACCGCCGCCGCGCCGGTGGGCCTTCATGACCACCTGCTTTGGCAGCTGCAGCTGAGCCACCTGGGCCCGCGCGACATCGCCATTGGCCAGGCCCTGGTCGAAGCGATCAACGACGACGGCTACCTCGAAGGCCCGCTGGCCGACATCCAGGCCGCGCTTTTGCCGGAGATCACCGCCAGCGAGGCGGAGATCGAGACCGTTCTCCACATCATCCAGCACTTCGACCCGGTTGGCGCCGGCGCCCGCACCCTGTCCGAGTGCCTGTGCGTCCAGCTGCGCCTGCTGAGCGGGGACACCCCCGGCCTGGCCCTGGCCCAGGAGGTCTGCGGCAAGCACCTCGACGCGCTCGCCAGGGGCGGCGCCGCCAAGCTGGCGGCCCAGCTGCAGCAACCGGCCGAGGCCATGGACCAGGCCGTGGCCCTGCTGCGCTCGCTCGACCCCAAGCCCGGCGCCCAGATCGGCGGCGGTGACGCCGAATACATCGCCCCCGACGCGATCGCCTACCGCCAGGGCGGCGTCTGGAAGGTGGCCCTGGCCCCGGGCAGCCAGCCGCGCCTGGGCATCAACCGCCACTACGAGCGCCTGATCGGCAAGGCCAGCCGCGAGGACGACAGCTACCTGCGCGGCCAACTGCAGGAGGCCCGCTGGCTGATCAAGAGCCTCGAGACCCGGGCCGACACCCTGACCCGAGTGGCCAAGGCCATCGTCCGCCAGCAGAGCGGCTTCCTGGACCACGGCAACGTGGCCATGCGCCCGCTCACCCTGCGCGAGGTGGCCGAGGAGCTGGGCCTGCACGAATCCACCATTTCACGCGCCACCACCCGCAAGTACCTGCGTACCCCCCGCGGCACCTTCGAGTTCAAGTACTTCTTCAGCTCCGGCATTGCCACCGAGCACGGCGGCGCGGCCTCGGCCACGGCCATCCAGGCCATGCTGCGCAAGCTGATCGACGCCGAGAACCCGCGCTCCCCGCTGTCCGACCAGCGCCTGGCCGAGATCCTGAAGGGCGAAGGCATCCCCGTGGCCCGGAGAACCGTGGCAAAATACCGCGAAGCGATGAACATCTCCGCCTCCAACGAACGGCAACGCCTGGCCTGAGGCCCCTTACGATGGCGACTGCCCGTCCCCGCCGCCGCGGCGAAAAGTTCCCCACCCCTTTTGACATCGGTCACGGTGCGTTGCCCTTGGCCATGTTTTGCTGTGCGTGACAACAACAGGAGGATCGTGACCATGCGGATCGACATCAGCGGCCACCAGATCGACGTCACCCCGGCCCTGCGCGACTACGTGCAGGACAAGCTCGCGCGCGTCGCGCGGCATTTCGACCACCACCTCGACACGCGGGTCATCCTCTCGGTGGACAAGCTCGACCAGAAGGCCGAGGCCACGCTGGCCACCACCGGCAAGACCCTGCACGCCGAGGCCGTGGCGCCGGACATGTACGCCGCCATCGACCTGCTGGCCGACAAGCTCGACCGCCTGGTGATCAAGCAGAAAGAGAAGATGACCGACCACCACCGCGGCGAATCCGCCGCCCGTTCGGACAGCTTCGGCTGACATCGCCATGCACCTGCTGGACCTGCTCTCCCCGGCCCGCGTCAAGGCCAACGTCACCACCAGCGGCAAGAAGCGCCTGCTGGAGCAACTCTCGGCGCTGCTGGCCGACGGCGCCGACGGGGAGAGCGAACGCGGCATCTACGACGGCCTGTGCGGCCGCGAACGACTGGGCAGCACCGGCCTGGGCCACGGCGTCGCGATCCCGCACGGACGCAGCGCCCGCCTGGCCACCGCCACCGGCACCTTCCTCCGCCTGGCCGAACCCGTGGACTTCAATGCCCCGGACGGCCAGCCGGTGGACCTGGTGTTCGCGCTGGTGGTGCCCGAGCATTTCGCCACGCAGCACCTGATGCTGCTGGCCAACCTGGCCGAGATGTTCGGCGACGCCGAGTTCCGCCAGCGCCTGCGCCAGGCGCCCGATTCGGCCGCGCTCTACGCGCTGCTTTCGGAGTGGCAGGCCGCGCACCCGGCGGCCGCCTGACATGACCGACCGCCTGCGCGCCCGCGAGCTGTTCGACGAGCTGGGCGAGCGGCTCGAACTTCGCTGGCTGGCCGGGCAGCGCGGCGACGCCCGCGTCATCGAGCGCGGCGAGCACCTCTCGCGGCGGCCCTCGCTGGCCGGCTACCTCAACGTGATCCACCCTAACAAGGTCCAGATCATCGGCTCGGCCGAACTCGCCTGGCTCGACGGCCTGGATGCGCGCAACCGTTGGGAAGTGCTGCAGAAGATCATGGACGCGCGGCCTCTGGCGATGGTCATCACCCAGAACCAGAACTGCCCGACCGACCTGCGCGACGCCGCCGAGGAATCCGACACCCCGCTTTGGACCTCGCCGCGCCGCGGCTTCGAACTGCTGAACCTTCTGCAGTACCACCTGGCGCGGGCGCTGGCGCCGCGGCTGACGCTGCACGGCGTGTTCATGGAGATCTACTCCATCGGCGTGCTGGTTACCGGCGACTCGGGCCTGGGCAAGAGCGAACTCGCGCTCGAGCTGATCAGCCGCGGCCACCGCCTGGTCGCCGACGACGCGCCCGAGTTCACCCAGATCGCGCCCGACGTGCTCGACGGCACCTGCCCCGAGCTGCTGCAGGACCTGCTGGAAGTGCGCGGCCTGGGCGTGATGAACATCCGCCAGATGTTCGGCGACACCGCGGTGAAGAAGAACAAGTACCTGCGCCTGATCGTGCACCTGGTGCGCGCGCAGGACCCCTCGGCCGAGGCCATGGCGCGCATCACCGGCGAATCCACCAGCCGAAAGGTGCTCGACCTCGAGGTGCCGGTGGTCGAATTGCCGGTCGCCGCCGGCCGCAACCTGGCCGTGCTGGCCGAGGCGGCGGTGCGCCTGCACCTGCTGCGCAGCAAGGGCATGGACCCGGCCGCCGCCTTCCTGGCCCGGCACAGCGAGTTCCTGCTGCAGGGGGAAGCGCCGTGAGCGATGCCACGCGCCCCCTGCTGATCGTGGTCAGCGGCATGTCCGGCTCGGGCAAGTCGGTGGCGCTGAACACGCTCGAGGACCTCGACTTCTTCTGCACCGACAACCTGCCGGCCGAACTGCTGCCGCGGTTCGTGCGCTCGGTGGCCAGCGACAACCGTGGCCGGCACCGGCTGGCGGTGGGCATCGACGTGCGCAACCGCACGCCCGACCTCACCCGGGTGCCGGAGTGGCTGGCCGAGGTCGGCGAGCTGGGCTTCGATTACAAGCTGGTGTACTTCGACACCCGCGACGAAGTGCTGCTCAAGCGCTATTCCGACACGCGCCGCAAGCACCCGCTCAGCCACGACGGACTGCCGCTGGCCGACGCGATCGAACTCGAGCGCGAGCGCATGCGTCCGCTGCGGGCGATCGCCGACCTGGTGATGGACACGTCCGAGATGAACGTGCACCAGATGCGCCGGCAGGTGATCACCGAGCTCGGCGTCGGCGCGCACCAGGGCCTGTCGCTGCTGTTCGAGTCCTTCGCCTACAAGCGCGGGCTGCCGGCCGACGCCGATTTCGTGTTCGATGCCCGCGTGCTGCCCAACCCGCACTGGGACGCCCGCCTGCGCCCGCTCTCGGGCCGCGACGCGCCGGTGCGCGAGCACCTGGACCGGGACGCGCGGGTGCAGGAATTCCGGCAGCAGGTCACGGCCTTCCTCGACACCTGGGTCCCGCGCTTCGAGGCCGAGACCCGCAGCTACCTCACGGTTGCCTTCGGCTGCACCGGCGGCCGCCACCGCTCGGTCTACCTGGCCGAGACCCTGGCCCGCCACTTCCGCGACCAGGGCCGCGAAGGCGTCGTCACCTTCCACCGCGAACTCGAATAGCTCTGGTAATGTTCCGGCATGCCCGTCGGAATCCTCATGGTCAGCCACGAAGGCGTCGCCAGCCCCATGCTGGCGGCCGCGCGGCGGCTCGTGGGCGCGCTGCCGCTGTCGGTCGAGGCCTTCGACGTGCCCTGGGAGGCGGATGCCGATGGGGTGCTGCCCGCCGCCAGCGCCGCGCTGCGCAAGGTGGACGGCGGCGACGGCGTGCTGCTGATGGTTGATTTGTATGGCGCCACGCCGGCCCGCGTGGCGGAAAAACTTTCCCGGCTGGGGACGCCCTGCCACCGCATCAGCGGCCTGTCGCTGCCGATGCTGCTGCGCGCGCTGAACTACCCGGAACAAGCCCTGGACGAACTCGCGCGCACGGCCGCCGCCGGTGCGCGCAACGGCGTGGTGATCGACGATGCTTGAACGCGAACTCAAGGTGGTGAACCGGCTGGGCCTGCACGCGCGCGCGGCGGCCAAGCTGGTGCAGCTGCTGTCCGGTTTCCGCTGCCAGGCCTCGCTGACCGGCCGCGGCCGCGAGGTCAACGCCAAGTCCATCATGGGCGTGCTGCTGCTGGCCGCGGCGCCCGGCGCCAGCCTGGTGCTGCGCGTGGACGGCGACGACGAGGCGGCGGCGATGGAAGCGGCTTCGGCGCTGTTCGAGCGCCGGTTCGACGAGGACGGCTGATGCGGCGCGCCCTGCGCGGCCAGCCGGCGTCCCGGGGCATCGCGCTCGGGCGTGTCCGCGTCCGGCATCCCCAGGCGCTGGTGGTCACGGAACAGCGCATCCGCGCCGAGGACGTTCCCGACGAAATCCTGCGCCTGCACCGCGCACTCGACGCCGCCCGCGCCGAGCTGCACGGCCTGCGCGAGCGCCTGCATGGCGCGCTGGCCCAGGAGGTCGGCGAGTTCCTCGACCTGCACGCGATGATCCTCGACGACCCCGAGCTGCTGCACGGCCTCGACGACCTCGTCAGCACCGGCCGCTACTCCGCCGACTACGCCCTGAAGCTCCAGCGCGACCGGCTGGCCGCGGTGTTCGAGGGCATGCACGACGACTATTTCCGCAGCCGGCGCGAGGACCTCGACCATGTGATCGGCCGCGTCCACGCCGCGCTGCAGCGGCGCGGCGACGACGCCACCACCGGCCTGTCCGGCGAAATCCTGGTCTGCGATGCCGTCGCGCCGCAGGAGCTGGCCGAACTGCAGTCGCAGGGCGTGGTGGCGGTGGTCGCGGCCAGCGGCAGCCCGCTTTCGCACAGTGCGATCCTGGCGCGCAGCCTGCACCTGCCGCTGGTGCTGGGCGCCGGCGAGTTGCTGGCGCTGGCCAACGACGGCGATGCCCTGATGGTGGACGGCGCCACCGGCGAGCTGGTGCTCGAGCCTGGCCCGGCCGACCTCAAGCGCTACCACCGCCGCGCCGCCGAGATCGGCAAGGAACAGGCGCAGCTGACCCGCCTGCGCCGCCAGCCCACCCGCACCCAGGATGGCGTCGACATCCGCCTTTACGCCAACGCGGAATCGCGCGAGGACGTCGCCGAGGCGCATTCCCTCGGTGCCGACGGCATCGGCTTGTACCGCACGGAATTCCTGTTCCTGCAGCGGCGCGAGCTGCCCACCGAGGACGAGCAGTTCCTGGCCTACCGCGACCTGGTGCTCGGCATGGCCGGCCGCGTGGTCACCATCCGCACGCTCGACCTCGGCGCCGACAAGGCCGACCACAGTGGCCTGGCGCTGCGCAGCGAGCCCAACCCGGCGCTGGGCCTGCGCGGCGTGCGCCTGTCGCTGGCGCACGAGGCGCTGTTCCTGACCCAGCTGCGCGCCATCCTGCGCGCCTCGGCCTACGGCCCGGTGCGGATCCTGGTGCCGATGATCTGCTGCCGCGAGGAAATGCAGGCCGTGATCGCCCTGCTCGAGGCCGCGCGCGCATCGCTGCTGGCGGAAAGCGCACCCACGGGTCCGTTCGTCGAGCTGGGCGCGATGATCGAAGTGCCGGCGGCCGCGCTGGGCCTGCCCGACTTCATCGACCTGGTGGACTTCGTGTCGGTGGGCACCAACGACCTGGTGCAGTACCTGCTGGCGGTCGACCGCAACCACGAGTCGCTGGCCTCGCTGTACACGCCGCGGCATCCGGCGATGCTGCGCCTGCTCGCGGAACTCTTCAGCTACGGCCGCCGCAACGGCATCCCGGTGGCGGTCTGCGGCGAAATGGCCGGCGAGGCCGCCAACGTGCCGATGCTGCTGGCCCTGGGCCTGCGCGACTTCAGCCTGCACCCGTCCACGCTGCTGGAGGTGCGCCGCGCCATCCGCGACGCCGACCACGCCAGCCTCCGCCGCCGCGCCCAGTCCCTCCTGCGCGCCCACGACCGTGCCGCCATCGAGAAATGGCTGGCGCGGTGAGCGTCAGTCTTCGAATTTCTCGTCGAAGAAGGATTCCATGGCGGCGTAGGCGCGCTTGGCGGCGCGGGGCTCGTACAGGCAGCCCGGGCTGTTGGCGTCGGCTTCGGCGAAGCAGTGCACGGCGCCGGAGTAATTGACGAACTGCCAGTCGGCCTTGGCGTCGGTCATTTCCTTCTGGAAGGCGGCGATCTGCTCGGCCGGCACATAGGTGTCGTCGGCGCCGTTGAGCACCAGCAGGCTGGCCTTGACGTCGCCGGCCTTGGCCGGGATCGAGGTCGAGAGGTTGCCGTGGAAGCTGACCACGCCGGCGACATCAGCGCCGCTGCGGGCCAGGTCCAGCACCACCGCGCCGCCGAAGCAGAAGCCGATGCCGCCGAGCTGGTCCACGTCCACCGGCGTCCGGCCGGCCAGCGACTTGAGCGTATCGAGCGCCGTATTGATGCGACCCCGCAACGCCTCGCGATCGGCGTACACGGCGCCGGCGGCCTTGCCCGCTTCGTCGGCATTGGCCGGGCGCACGCCGCGGCCGTACATGTCCACGACCAGGATCACGTAGTCGTCGCCGGCCAGTTGCTTGGCCTTCTCGACCGCGGCGTCCGTGACGCCCATCCAGTTCGGCACCATGAGCAGGCCGGGGCGACGGTCTTTTTCTTCCGGGTCGTAGACCAGGTAACCGTCGAAGGTGATGCCGTCGTGGGTCCAGCTGGTGGCTTCGGCGACGGGCTTGGCGGTGGCGTGGGTGCCCAGGGCAAGCAGGGCGAGGGCGATCAGGGTGCGCATGGCGGATCCTCCTTGGCGATGGCGGGATGATAGTCCCGGCCCCGCCGCGGCGGGGTAAGCGCCGCGTGAGCGTCAGGCCACGCCCAGGCCGGGGATGGCGCTGATCTGGTCCGGGTCGAAGCCGGCGGCCTTGGCGAAGTGGCGGCCGCGGGCGACGTAGTCGAGGTAGCGCGGGAAGCTGGGCGCTCCCGGCGACAGCAGCAGCACGCCGTCGGTGCCCAGCGACTGCAGGCCAAGCTTCACCGCCTCTTCCATCTCGCCCGCCTCGGCCAGCACCATGCGTTCGCCCAGCGCCAGCGTGCGCAGCTTTTCGTAAACCCGCGGGCCGTTCTGGCCCATGGTGATCACCGCGGCCACCGGCTCGGCGGCAATGCGCTCGACGAACACGCCCCAGTCCAGCCCGCGGTCGTAGCCACCGACCAGGATCGCCACGCGCCGGCCGCGGAAGCAGTCGAGCGCGGCGATGGACGCATGCGGCGTGGTGGCGATCGAATCGTTCACCGATTCGACGCCATTGCGCGTGCCCAGCGTTTGCAGCCGGTGCGGCAGCGGCCGGAACGACAGCGCGGCCGGCGCCAGCTTCACCGCGTCCAGGCCCAGGGCCTCGATCGCGGCCAGCGCCGCGCACAGGTTCAGGCGGTTGTGGCGGCCGGGCAGCGGCAGGCTGCGGGCGTCGAGCACCGCGCGCTCGCCGCGGTAAACGCTGCCCTCGCGCAGGTGCCAGCCGTCGGCCAGGTTGAACCAGGCCACGCGGGTGGTGGGCGGCACTTCCAGCTCCGCCAGCACCGGGTCGGCGGCATTGAAGACGGCCACGCGTGGCGCCGCCTTGGTCACCAGCGCCAGCTTGTCGGCGTAGTAGCGGGCCTCGTTGCCGTGCCAGTCCAGGTGCTCGGGGAACAGGTTGAGCACCACCGCCACGTCGATGCCGCTGGCTTCGCCGGTCTGGTAACTCGAGAGTTCGATCGCCCAGACGTCGGGCGGCGGCTGTACGTCCAGCAGTTCGAGCAGCGGCAGGCCGATGTTGCCGGCCAGGGCCGTGCGCTGGCCGGCGGCGCGCAGCAGGTGGGCGATCAGCGCCGTGGTGGTGGACTTGCCCTTGGTGCCGGTGACGGCCACGCGCTTGCCGGCCGTGGGCTCGGCGAACCACAGCCCGCTGGCGCCGACGAAGCGCACTCCGCGCAGGGCGGCGTCGGCCGCAGGCGAAGCGTAAGGGCTGATGCCGGGCGACTTGACCACCACGTCGTGTTCGCACAGCGCGTCGGCGTCCACGGCGATCTCGATGCGCAGCGCCGGGTCCTGCATCTCGCGCAGCGGCTCGGCCTCGTCGGGCGAGCAGAACACGGTCACCGGCAGGCGCGGCAGCCGCCAGCGCAGCGCGGCCAGCGCGGCCCGGCCTTCGCGGCCGTAGCCCCAGATCGCGACCCGCTTGCCCTCAAGCTCCGAAATGCGCACGCAGCGGTCCCCACAGCTCGCCAGGAATGCCGTGATCATCCGAGGCTTCGAGCAGCGGCGCCAGCCCCCGCTCCTCCGGCGCCAGCTGCGGCCGGATCTCGCGCGCGTAGCGCTTGACCAGCGCGTCCTCGCGCCAGGCCGGGCTGTCGGCCAGCACGTCCATGGCCGCACGGGACTCGCGGCCCTCGCCCACGCACTCGAAGGGCTTGTGGTCGCGGAACTCGAGCAGCGCGTCGTAGCCCGGCGCCTGCTCGGACTCGTCGAGCAGATTGCGGCCGAAGATGGTCATCAGCCGCGGCTTGGGCATGAACGGCGCCAGCGCCAGGAACACGAAGTGGCACTTCGGGCAGACGCCGCACCAGCGCTGCGCCGGGCGCTCGCCAAGGATGTGGAAGTTGCGGTTGCAGCTGGAGAAATGCTGGTCGTAGCGGTCGAGCCGGGCGAACTGGCGCGCCACGGCCAGCTCCGAGAACGGCCGCAGCAGCGAGTAGTAGCGGAGGTCGGCGGCGACGTGGCTGTGCAGGTAGGCGGCGAGATCGCGCTCGAAGTCCCAGCCCTTGGACCATTGGTGGTTCACCTCGCTGGTGACCCTGCCGTCATCGGACACGATCAGGCTGCCGTAGCTGGCCGAGCGTTCGTTCGAGAACACCACCTGGTCGTGGCCCTGCAGCAGCGCCGCCAGCGCGAGGATGGCCGAGTTCACCGCGGTGACCGGGATGTGGCCGTTCAGCGCCCCCTGGCGGTTGAGCTCGAACAGCCGCGGCGACAGCGTCCGGGTGATGTTGAGCAGCGGCAGCCCGGTGCGCTCGGCGCAGGCGCGGATAAGCGGCGAACTGCCGATCCAGGCCACGGTCTGGTCGATGCCCAGCGCGCGCAGCGCCTCGATCGACACCAGCGAATCCTTGCCGCCGCCAATGGCGACGATGGCGTGGCGCTGCAGCCCCGCCGCCGGCGCCGCTCCCCATAGGAGGGACTTCAGTCCCGAACGCGCTTCGCCGGAAAGCTTCGGGACTGAAGTCCCTCCTACGGTTCCGGCGACCGGGAAGTGGATCTTGCCGCGCAGCTGCAGGCCGTTGCGGTAGGCGAACTCGCCAAGGCCGTTCTCGTAGATGGAGGTGAGCAGCGCCGCGGTGGCGTCGTCGATGCCCTCGCCTTCGATCACGATCCGCGGCGGCACCGCGGCCTTGTAATAGCTCACGCCGGCGATGAGGTGCAGCAGCCGCAGCGCGCGCTGCACGGCCTCCGCGCGCGCGTCGTCCAGCGCGAACGGTGCGCCCGGGAAGCGCACGACCTCCTCCATCGCCGGGCCGTCGTCGAAGGCATAGCCCAGCCGCGCCTCGCCCGTCCCCGGGTCGAACTGGCAGCCGGTGAATCGGAAGGCGCCGATGGCGCCGCGGTCGAACTCAGTCATCGATCACGTCCTCCTGCGGCAGCTCGCGCAGGTTGTAGCGGTTGGCCATCACGGCCCCGTAGGCACCGGCGTGGCCGACCAGCAGCACGTCGCCCTCGGCGGTGGCCTCGGGCAGGCGGCGCTGGCGGCCGATCACGTCGCCGGTCTCGCAGATCGGGCCGACCACGTCGCAGGCGTCGCCGGCGGCATCGTCGAGGCGCGACAGGTTCACGATTTCGTGCCAGGCGTTGTACAGCGCGGGGCGCAGCAGTGCGTTCATGCCGCCATCGGCACCGACGCGGCGCAGGCCCTGCTTGCGCGTGACCTGGGTCACGGCCAGCAGCAGCACGCCGCACTCGGCGACCAGGTAGCGGCCAGGCTCCACCCACAGCGCGTACTGCGGGTAGGCCGCCTTCACTTCGGCCAGCGCGGCCGCGTAAGCGGCGACGTCGAAGGGCTCGGCCTCCGGGTCGTAGGCCACGCCCAGGCCGCCGCCGACGTCGATGAAACCGACCGTGCCGATGCCCTCGGCCAGCGAGGCCAGCTGCGCGTAAACGGTGTGCCAGTGGCGCGCGTCGTGGATGCCGCTGCCGATGTGGGCGTGCAGGCCGGTGATGCGGGCACCGGCGGCGCGCGCGGCGTCGAGGAATTCGGGCAGCGCCTCGGCGGCCAGGCCGAACTTGGCGTCCTTGCCGCCCGTGCGTACCTTCTCGTGGTGGCCGTGGCCAAAGCCGGGGTCGAGCCGCAGCACGATGTCGCGGCCGCGGAACAGGTCCGGCCACTGGCGCAGCGGCGTCGCGGAATCGATGGTCACGTGCACGCCCTTGCCGAGCGCGGCCGCGTACTCGCGCTGCGGCGCGAAGCTGGGCGTGAACAGCACGCGGTCGGGCGCCAGCGCCGGCAGCACGCGGTAGAGATGCTCCAGCTCGCCGCGCGACACGCATTCGAACCCGAAGCCTTCGGCCTCGAGCGCCTGCAGCACGCGCGGGTGCGGATTGGCCTTGAGCGCGAAGAAGCGACGGTCGATCGCGGCCACGCCGGCGATCTCGCGCGCCCGCTCGCGCACCGTCGGCAGGTGGTACACGTAGCGCGGCGTGCCGGCCTGGGCCAGGTGCAGCAGGCGGCCCGACTGCCGCTGCCACCACGTGGGCGGGCGCAGCGTCGCCGGCTGGTCGATGCGGCGCCAGCTGGGGCCGAACACCGCGGCCTCGCTCACCGGCATCGCGCCCGACTGCGCCAGCAGCGCGTGCAGGCGCGGCAACATGCCTTCGGCCAGGCCCTCGTCCACCACGAAGGTGAGGTTGAGGTCGTTAGAGGACTGCGAGATCAGGTGCACGCGCTCGCGGCCGAACTCGGCCCAGACATCGGACAGCTTGTGCAGCATCGAGCGCATGCCGCGCCCGACCAGGGTGATCGCGGCGCAGGGCGCGATCACCTTCACCCGGCACACCTGCGCCAGGTCGGCGCACAGGGCGTCCAGCACGTTGGTGCTGACCAGGTTGTCGCTGGGGTCGAGCGAAACGGTGACGTTGGCCTCGGACGAACCGATCAGGTCGATCGACAGCCCGTGCGCCTTGAAGCGCTCGAACACGTCGGACAGGAAGCCGACCTGCTGCCACATGCCGATGGTTTCCATCGACACCAGCACGATGCCGCGGCGCGAGCTGATCGCCTTGACGCCCGGCAGCGTGGTGGCCGAGGAATCGATCACCGTGCCCGGCATGTCCGGCCGCTCGGTGTCGCGGATCCACAGCGGCACCCGCGCCTCGCGGCAGGGATGGATGCAGCGCGGATGCAGCACCTTGGCGCCGGTGGTGGCGATTTCCTGCGCCTCTTCGTAGTCCAGGCGCGACAGCAGGCGCGCATCGGGTACCGCACGCGGGTTGGCGCTGAACATGCCCGGCACGTCGGTCCAGATCTCCACGCGGCGCGCGCCCAGCAAGGCGCCGAAGTAGGCGGCGGACGTATCGGAACCGCCGCGCCCGAGGATGGCGGTGCCGCCGTCCGGGGCGCGGGCGATGAAGCCCTGGGCGATGCGCAGCGACGGGCCCGCCGCGGCGAAGCGCGTGCGCAAGCCGGCGTCGCCGGTGTAGTCGCAGCTGGCCGACAGGCGCTTGGCCCAATCGGTCTGGTTGGGCAGCGGGCGCGCGTGGATCCATTCGCGCGAATCGGTCCAGCCCACGTCCAGGCCCTGCGTACGAAGGTACGCCACGCCCAGCGTGGACGAGAGCAGTTCGCCCTGGGCCAGCACCTCGGCCTGCCAGTCGAGTCCGCCGGCGGCGCGGCGCGGGTCGGCGCCGAGCGCACGCAGGGCCGCCAGGCGTTCGCCGAGCGCGAGCGCGGGGTCGAGTGAAAGTTCGCGACAAAAGTCCTCGTGGCGCTGCACCAGCGCCGCGATCCGGGCGTCGGTGCCGGCCGCATCCGCGTGGCCGTCGCAGATGGCCTGCAGTTCATTGGTGACGCCGGAAACGGCCGACACCACCACCAGCACCCGCGCACCCTCCTCTTCGGCCCGGCGTTTCATCAGGCGGCCGATGGTGTCCCAGCGATGGCGTCGGGACACGGACGTGCCTCCGAACTTCAGGACGATCCAGTCCGGTGCGTCGGCACCGGCGGCGGGCGCGGATGGGCTCATGGTTCAAGGTTTAAGATGAGGGGGCGCGGCGCTTGCGCGCGGCGTGCGCCAGTGTAAACGAAGGCGCCGCCGCCACGACTCGCCGGCCTCCCCCCGCTGCAGAACGGAGCTTCCCCCATGCGCCGCCGTGAATTCCTCCAGCTCGACGTCTTCGCCGACCGGCCCGGGGCCGGCAACCCGCTGGCCGTGGTGCTCGACGCCCGCGACCTCGACACCGCGGCGATGCAGGCCTTCGCGAACTGGACCAACCTGTCCGAGACCACCTTCGTGCTGCCGCCGGTCGCGGCCGGGGCCAGCTACCGCGTGCGCATCTTCACCCCGCGCCAGGAGCTGCCGTTCGCCGGCCACCCCAGCATCGGCACCGCGCACGCGGTGCTCGAGGCCGGGCTGGCGCAGGCGGTGGACGGCCAACTGGTGCAGGAATGCGCGGCCGGGCTGCTCCCGATGACGGTGTCTGGCGAAGGCCAGGCCCGCCGCATCGCCGTGCGTGCGCCGCGCGGCCGGCCGCGGCCGCTGCGCGTACCGCACGAAGACGCGCTGGCGGCGGCGCTTGGCCGGGCCCGCCTGGGCGCGCTGGCGCCGGCGCTGATCGACAACGGGCCGGCCTGGTGGGTAGTGGAGCTGGCCGACGATGCCGCCGTGCGCGCGATGGCGCCTGACCTGGCCGCCATCGCCGCGCTCACCGACCTCACAGGCGCCGTCGGCCTGGCGGTGTTCGGCCGCACCGCGGCCGGCAGCGACCACCAGCTGGCGGTGCGCGCCTTCTGCCCGGCCGACGGCATTCCCGAGGACCCGGTCACCGGCAGCGCCAATGCCGCCATCGCCGCCTGGGTCCACGAATGCGGCGCCCTGGCCGCGCTCGGCAGTCGCTACGTGGTGAGCCAGGGTCGTGAGGTGGGCCGGGACGGCCGGATCGAGGTGAGCGTGGACAAGGACGGGGAAGCCTGGATCGGCGGCTGCACCCAGACCGTCATCCGCGGCACGCTGGACTGGTAACCTGCACGCCCCCACCCGGGCAGGACGCCCCATGCCGCGCCAGTTCGTACAGCTCGACGTCTTCGCCGCCAAACCCGGCGACGGCAACCCACTCGCCGTCGTGCTCGACGCCGCTGGCCTGGACGACGCCGCGATGCAGGCGATCGCGCGCTGGACGCGGCTGCCGGAAACCACCTTCGTGCTGCCGCCGACGACGCCGGCGGCCAGCTACTGCCTGCGCATCTTCAGCCCGCGCCGCGAAGTGCCCTTCGCCGGGCACCCCAGCATCGGCAGCGCACACGCCGTGCTCGACGCCGGCCTGGCTGCGCCGCGCGACGGCCAGCTGGTGCAGGAATGCGCCGTCGGCCTGCTGCCGATCGAAGTGCGCGGCACCGGCCGTGACCGCCGGCTCGCCGTGCGCGCGCCGAAGGCCCGCGTGCTCGAGATCGGCCAGCCCGACGACCCGCGCCTGTTCGCCGCACTCGAAGGCTTCACCGCCGGCGCACTGCCGCCGGTACTGATGGACGGCGGGCGCCGCTGGTGGCTGGCCGAACTGAGCGACGAGTCCTCGGTGCGTCGCCTGGTGCCGCGCTGGGACGCCGTGAGCGCGCTGGCGCGCGACCACGAGGCGATGGGCCTGTGCGTGTTCGCCCGCTGCGAGGGCCGCGATTACGACCTGGTGGTGCGCGCGCTGGTCGGCCAGCCCGGCCAGGTCGAGGACGCCGCCTCGGGCGCTGCCAACGCCACCCTGGCGGCATGGCTGCACGAGCGCGACGCGCTGCCGCACGCCAGCGGCCGCTACGTCGTCAGCCAGGGCCGCGAAGTCGGCCACGATGCGCGCCTGGAGCTGCGCGTGGACGCCGACGGCGACGTCTGGTCGGGCGGCCAGGTGCAGACGGTCGTTCGCGGCGAACTTGACTGGGATTGAGCCCGCGCCCCTTGTGGGAGGGACTTCATTCCCTCCCAAAGGGTGGCGTTATTTCTTTTCGTAGACGGGCTTGCCGTCGACCCAGGTGGACACGACTTCGAGCTTGGGCAACTGCGCCGGCGCGATCGTCAGCGGATCGCCGCCGAGGATGACGAAGTCGGCGCGGTAGCCCGCCACCAGCTTGCCCAGTGCCTTCTCATCGAACGACGCGTGCGCCGCGTCGGCGGTGAAGCCGGCCAGCGCCTGCTGCGGCGTGAGCTTCTGGTCGGGCAGCCAGCCGCCGGCCGGCATGCCCTTGAGGTCGGCGCGGGTGACCGAGGAATACAGGCCCAGGCGCGGATCCACCGATTCCACCGGGAAATCCGAGCCCAGCGCCAGCGGCACGCCGGCATCGCGGAAACGCTGCCAGGCGTAGGCGCCTTCCAGCCGCGCCTTGCCGACGCGCGCTTCTGCCCACGGCATGTCCGAGGTGGCGTGCGTGGGCTGCATCGAGGCGATCAGCTTGAGCGTGGCGAAGCGCGGGATGTCGGCCGGCGCCACCACCTGCGCGTGCTCGACGCGCCAGCGGTGGTCGGTGCCCGCGGCCTCGCCGAGCACCTTGGCGTAGGTATCGAGCACGATGCGGTTGCCGCGGTCGCCGATGGCGTGGCTGGCCGGCTGCACGCCGCAGTCGCGCGCCTTCTGCACGGCGGCGGCATAGGCCGCCGGTTCGGTGACCAGCAGGCCGCGGTGGCCGGGCTCGTCGCTGTAGTCCTCCAGCAGCGCGGCGCCGCGGCTGCCTAGCGCGCCGTCCACGTAGAACTTCACGCCGCGCATGGCCAGGCGCCCCTTGGGGTGTTCGTAGGCGCGGCCGGCGCGGCACAGCGCCGCCAGCGACGCCGAGTCGCCGTCGGCGTAGGCACGGATGCGCAGCGGCAGGCGGTCGGCGTCGGCGAATTCGCGCATCAGGCGCAGGTCGGCCAGCGACACGCCCATGTCGTGCACGCCCGTGAGGCCGTGCTTCACCGCGGCCTCCAGCGCCCGCTCGAGCGCCTCGGCGCGCAGGGCGGCGTCGGGCGCCGGCACCACTTCGTCGATCACCGCCGAGGCGGTGTCAATGAAGACGCCGGTGGCGCGGCCGTCCGCGCGCAGGATGCGGCCACCCTCGGGCTGCCAGTCGCCGCCGAGGTCGCGCTTGGCGGCGCGCATCGCGGCGCTGTTGGCCCAGCCGGCATGGCCATCCACGCGCTCGAGCCAGACCGGGCGGTCCGGGAAGGCGGCGTCGAGGTCGGCGGCCGTGGGGAAATCCTTGCCCGGCCAGTCGTTCTGGTCCCAGCCGCGACCGAGCAGCCAGGCGCCCTCGGGCAGGGTGGCCTCGAAGGCCTTCAGGCGGGCGATGACTTCTTCCTTGCTGGCGGCGTCCACCAGGTCGGCGCGCAGCAGCGCGAAGCCCAGGTTCATCAGGTGTGCGTGCGCGTCGATCAGGCCGGGCACCACGTCGCGGCCGCCGGCATCGACCAGTTTGATGCCCGGGTACTTCGCGGAAAGTGCCTCGGCGTCGTCGCCGACGTGGACAATGCGTCCCTCCGCGTCCCAGGCCAGCACCGCGCGCACGGGCCAGTCCGCTTCGCCGGTGTGGATGCGCGCGTTGACCAGGCCGGTGATGTCGCTGGCGGTTACGGCGCCGGGCAGCAGCGCGGCAAGGGCAAGGACGAGGTGAAGACGACGCATGGCGGGCTCCCGTGAGAAGGGCCCTACCCTACAAGCATTCCCGTCCGGCGCAAATCTGCAGCGCCGCAACGAACTGCAGGAGGGACGTCAGTCCCGAAGCTTGTCCGCGAGAAGCTTCGGGACTGAAGTCCCTCCTACAGGGGGTCAGCCTTCGGGGGTGACGTCGACGCGGACGCGGATCTCGTGGCCCGGGTGGTAGTCGGTGACCGTCTCGAACTCGCGGCCGGCGTATTCATAGCCGACGCGGTAGCCGACGACGCGGCCTTCGCGCGGGTAGTCGCTGACGATGCGGCAGCGCTCGACTTCCCGCAGTGCCGGGTTGTAGCGGGCGTCGTGCGGGCCGTAGGCGCGCTCGCGGCTGCGGCGCTCCATGTCGTTGCCGACCGCACCGCCGATCACGGCGCCGACCACGGTCGCGGCCTGGCGGCCGTCGCCGTTGCCGACGCTGTTGCCCAGCACGCCGCCGACGATGGCGCCCAGCACGGCGCCGCTGCCGCTGGGGCGGCGCGGATCGCGGCGGGCGTAGCGCGGGTTCGCGTACGGGTCGTAGTAGTCGTGCACCTCCTGCACGGGCGAGGCCTCGCGCCAGCACTCGCGGCGGCTGACGGGCTGTGCGCGCTCGACGATGGGCTCGACGCGGATGACGCGGGCCAGGTCGTAGGCGGAGCCGCGGGACGCGTAGCCACGGTCGTCATGGCCGCGGTAGTCGCCGTAGCCCTGTTCGTAGCCGTAATCCGGGGCGTGGTAGTCCTGCGCGCTGACGCCGCCGGCGGCCAGCGCCACGGCGAGGACGAGGGTTCGGGGAACGAGGCGGTTCATGGCAGCTCCTGACGCCGGAGGGCGTGGGCGAATCCTCGGGCCGCCGCGCCCAACCGGCGCTGAACCTTCCGGGCTGGCCGCCGGCCTGGCCTCCTCCGTTGCCAGCCATTCAACTGCCCCTGTGGGAGGGACTTCAGTCCCGATGCCTTTCGCCGAAACGCATCGGGACTGAACTCCCTCCCACGGCGGCAGCGAGCCAGGCGGCAGCTTGGGTGGCGACGGCGGGCGCGTCGCGCCCCAGCAGCGGGGCGACGTGGCTGCCGGGCAGCGGCACGACGCCGGCGCCGAGCGAGGCGGCCAGGGCGGCACTGGCTTGGAACGGCACGTCGGCGTCGTCGCGAGAGGCCATCACCAGCGTCGGCGCATCCGACGCGGGCAGCGCGACGCCTGCGCGCGCCGCGTCCATCACCGCGCCGGACTCGTCGCGCCAGCGCCGGAAGGCGAACAGCGCCGCCGCGGCGTCGGCCTCGGGGATTGCGCGCCGCGTGCCCGCCAGGCTCGCGCGCTGGCGCCACGGAACCACGACCGGGGACGGTTCGGCCGCCAGGCCCGCCGGCGGCATCGGGTTCACCAGCACGCGGGCGTCGGCATCCGCGCCTTCCAGCAGCACCAGCAGGCCGCCCAGGCTGGCGCCGACCAGCGCCACCCGATCGGCCTCGCGGCGGGCGCGGGCCAGCCAGTCCGCGACCTGGGCGCGGTAATCCGCCAGGCGCGTCGCGGCCAGGCCCGCCGCGGCCGGCTGCAGGTCGGGCGCGAACACGCGCCAAGCTCCGGCCGCGAACACCCGCGACCAGGCGTCCCACTCCCAGCCGCCGCCGCCCGCGCCGTGCACGAGGACGACGGCGCGCCGGGCTTCAGACAAGCTTCGCGTCCAGCGTGACCGGCAGCGACAGCGCCTTCGAGATCACGCAGTTCTCCTTGGCGTTGGCGGCGATGTCGGCGAAGGCCGCGGCGTCGATGCCCGGCACCGTCGCCGTCACCGTCAGGTGCACGCCGACCGCATGCGGGCCGGGCGAGGTCTCCATCGCCACCTCGGCCTGGGTATCGATGCGGGTGGCGGTGAAGCCGGCGTTCTGCAGGATGAAGCCCAGCGCCATGGAATAGCAGCCGGCGTGGGCCGCGGCCAGCAGCTCCTCGGGATTGGTGCCCTTCTCGTCGCCGAAGCGGGTGCCGAAGGAATAGCGGGTGCCCTCGAATAGGCCGCTCTGCGGCGTGCTCATGCGGCCCTGGCCGGTCTTGAGGTCGCCCTCCCAGTGGGCGGTGGCGCGGCGTTTGAAACCCATGGCGATGCTCCGTTGGCGGGCCGCGGGGGCGGCCGGGACCCGCAGTCTACCCCCGCCCCCGGGCCCGGGTTGACCCGGCGCCGCGTCGGAGGGAGGCTAGCCCTCCCCGGCCCCGCCGGGGCCCGCCATGACCGACGCGCGGTCGCGCGATAAACGACCTGGCAGCGCCTCTGCGCCGCCGACCATGACGGCCTATCCACCCATCACCCTGGGAGAGACGGCCTCATGTCGTACCGAACCGAAAACATCAGAAACGTGGCCCTGGCAGGCCACTCCGGCGCCGGCAAGACCACCCTGTTCGAAGCCCTGCTGCATGCCGGCGGCGCCCTTCCCGCGGCAGGCAGCCTGGAACGCGGCACCACCGTGTCCGACTTCGACCCGATGGAGAAGGCGCGCGGCCATTCGCTCAACACCGCGCTGGCCAGCATCGACCACGGCGGCATCCACGTGAACCTGATCGACACGCCGGGCTACGCGGATTTCCGCGGGCCCACGCTGTCGGCGTTCTCGGCGGTGGAGACCGTCGCCATCGTCATCAACGCCGCCACCGGCATCGAGTACGGCACGCGCCGGATGATGGACTACGCCAAGGCCCGCAACCTGTGCCGGTTGCTGGTGATCAACCGCATCGACGCCGACCCCGGGCACCTGGCGCAGCTGGTCGAGGAAATCCGCGAGACCTTCGGCCCCGAATGCCTGCCCATCAACCTGCCGGCCGACGGCGGCCAGCGCGTGGTGGACTGCTTCTTCAACCCCGAGGGCGACTCCGACCTCGGGCCGGTGGCCACGGCGCACCAACGCATCATCGACCAGGTGGTCGAGATCAACGAGCAGGTGATGGAGCGCTACCTCGAGGTCGGCGAGGAAGGCCTGAGCGGCCAGGCCCTGCACGATGCCTTCGAGCAGTGCCTGCGCGAAGGCCACCTGGTGCCGGTGTGCTTCGCCTCCTCACGCACGGGCGCGGGCGTGGCGGAGCTGCTGGAGTTGGCCGAGCGGCTGCTGCCCAACCCGCTGGAAGGCAACCCGCCGCCGTTCGAGAAGAACGGCCAGCCCATCATCGCCACGCCCGACCCCGCGGCGCACGTGATCGCCGACGTGTTCAAGCTCGTCAACGATCCCTTCGTCGGCAAGCTCAGCGTGTTCCGCGTGTTCCAGGGCACGGTGCGGCGCGACAGCCAGCTGTTCATCGACGACGGCCGCAAGCCGTTCAAGGTCGGCCACCTGTTCCGGCTCAAGGGCAAGGACCACGTCGAGATCGACGAGGCCGTGGCCGGCGACATCGCCGCGGTGGCCAAGGTGGACGACATCCACTTCGACGCCGTGCTGCACGACAGCCACGACGAGGACGACATCCGCCTGCATCCGCTGGACTTCCCCAGGCCCATGTTCGGGCTGGCGATCGAGGCCGCCACCCGCGGACAGGAGCAGAAGCTCGCGACGGCGCTGCACCGCCTGGCCGAGGAGGACCCCGGTTTCCACGTCGAGCACCACGCCGAGCTCAACGAGACCGTGATCCGCGGCCTGGGCGAGCTGCACCTGCGGGTGATGCTCGAGCGCATCAAGGACCGCTACGGCGTGGCGGTGACGACGCGCCCGCCACGCATCGCCTACCGCGAAACCATCGGTGCCGCCGCCGAGGGCCACCACCGCCACAAGAAGCAGACCGGCGGCGCCGGCCAGTTCGGCGAGGTCTACCTGCGGGTGGAGCCGCTGGCGCGCGGACAGGGCTTCGAGTTCGTGGATGCGGTGAAGGGCGGCACCATCCCCGGCCAGTACCTGCCGGCTGTGGAGAAAGGCGTGCGCCAGGTGCTGCACGGTGGCGCGGTGGCCGGCTACCCGATCCAGGACGTGCGCGTGACGGTGTACGACGGCAAGTACCACAGCGTGGACTCGAAGGAAGTGGCCTTCGTGGCGGCCGGCAAGAAGGCCTTCCTCGACGCGATCCTGAAGGCACGCCCGCAGGTGCTCGAGCCCATCGTGGACCTGACCGTGGCGGCGCCCGAGTCGCACATGGGCGACATCACCGGCCAACTGGCGTCCAAGCGCGCGCGCATACACGGCACCGACGCCGGCCGCGGCGGCGAGGTGCTGGTGAAGGCGCAGGTGCCGCTGAGCGAACTCACCGACTACGCCGCCGAACTCAAGGGCGCCACCGCCGGCCGCGGCCGCTACGACCTCGAGTTCAGCCACTACGAGCCGGTGCCACCCCAGGTGCAAAAGCAGCTGGTGGAGTCCTGGCGGCCGCACCACGACGAGGACTGAACATCGCATGCGGGTAGACTGCAGGCGCGGCAGTCCCGCCGCGCCTGACGGTCCAAGGATGAAATCGCCCGCCTACCTGTTCATCGCCCTGGTGTTCGCGGTCATCTTTTCGCTGATCGCGTACCGCGTGTCCGTGCATTTCGCCCAGGTCCCCGCGGCCGGCGAAGTGCCCACGGCCGCCGCGCCGGTCGAGCCGGTCGAGCCGGCCGCGCCCGCCGCGCCGGAAGCCCCCGCGCTTCCGCCGTCCCAGCGCCAGGCCGCCGACGCCATTGCCCGCGCCGCCGACATCCAGGCGGCCGTGCAGGCCTTCTATGAAGCGAACCAGGCCTGGCCGCGCAACCTCGCCCAGCTGTCGCTGGGCAACCCGGACCAGTACGCCGACGCCTCGGTCGCGGCGATCTCGATCCAGCCGCAGGGCGTGGTGGCGATCGCGATGAAGCCGCACGTGTCCCGCGGCGGCGTCATCCGCCTCACCCCGTCGATCGAGCCCGACGGCCGCGTGTCCTGGCAGTGCCGCGCCACCAACTACCCCGCCGCCACCCGTCTCCCCAGCTGCCGCTGAAGTCGCTTCCACAGGGGTCTACTCGTAGCTGAGTTCGGCGGTGCGGCCCCAGAAGACGCGGTACACGTAGACCGTGTACAGCAGGATCATCGGCAGCGTGATCGCGGCGCCGAACAGCATGATCTTCAGCGAGCCCGTGGCCGCCGCCGCGTCCCACAGCGTGATCCGGTCGATCACAAGGTAGGGGAAAAGGCTGTAGGCCAGACCCGCGAAGGCCAGCACGAACAGCAGGATCGCGCCCGCGAACGGGATCCAGTCGCGCCGGCTCTCGCCCTTGCGCAGCCGGCGGATCGCGCCTTCGGTGGCGGCGAACACCAGCGCGGTCAGTACCGGCACCGGCAGCAGGAACAGCAGCTGCGGCAGCGCGAACCACTTCTCGAAGATGCGCGGGCTCACCCAAGGCGTCGCCACCGACACCGCCGCGATGCCCAGGCCGGTCAGCCACAGGCTCACGTAGGCCCAGCGCAGCGCGCGCTGGCGCAGTTCGCCCTCGGCCTTGAGCACCAGCCAGCCGGCGCCCAGCAGGGCGTAGCCCGCGCACAGCGCCAGCCCGATCGACACGGCGAAGGCCACGCCCACCGCGTCGTCGCGGAAGCCCAGCACGTAGCTGCCCAGCATGTAGCCCTGCGAGAACGCCGCGATCACCGAGCCCGACCAGAAGGCGCCGTTCCACAGCGGCTTGTGCGCCGCCCGCGCCTTCACCCGGAAGTCGAAGGCGACGCCGCGCAGGATCAGGCCGATCAGCATCGCCGCCACCGGCAGGTACAGCGCGCCCAGGATCACGCCATGCGCCAGCGGGAAAGCCACCAGCAGCAGGCCCACGCCCAGCACCAGCCAGGTCTCGTTGGCGTCCCAGAACGGGCCGATGGACGAGATCATCCGGTCCTTGTCGGCATCGGGCACGCCGCGCAGCAGGATGCCGACGCCGAGGTCGTAGCCGTCGAGCACGACGTACAGGAGCATCGCCAGCGCCATCAGCGCGGTGAACACCACCGGGAGTGCGGTTTCCATCTCAGGCCTCCTGCAGGCCGGCGACCGCCGGCTTGTGGTCGGGTTTGCCGCGGTGGCGGGCCAGGTAGAACAGCACCGAGACGTAGGCCGACAGCAGCGCGACGTAGAGCAGCAGGTAAGCAGTCAAGCTGATGCCGATGATCGGCGCCGGCGTCGCCGAGATCGCGTCCACCGTGCGCAGCACGCCGGTGACCAGCCAGGGCTGGCGGCCGATCTCGGTGACGTACCAGCCCGCCAGCGTCGCGATCCAGCCAGCGAAGGTCATCGCCAGCAGCGCGCGCGCCTGCCAGACCGTGGGCTCGGCGTGGCGGCGCAGTCGCCAGGCGCTCCACCACGACACCGCCAGCATCAGCAGGCCCGTGCCCACCATCACCCGGAAACCCCAGAACACCGGCGCCACCGGCGGGTGCGCGTCCGGGAACGAGTCCAGGCCCTTGATCTCGCCATCGAGCGAGTGCGTGAGGATCAGGCTGGCGAGCTTGGGAATGCCGATGGCGTAGTCATTGCTGCGCGTTTCCTCGTTGGGCAGCGCGAACAGCAGCACCGGTGCGCCCTTCTCGTCCTGCCAGATGCCTTCCATCGCGGCGACCTTGGCCGGCTGGTGTTCGAGCGTGTTCAGGCCATGCAGGTCGCCCACGAAGATCTGCACCGGGATCAGCAGCGCGGCGACGGCCACGCCGGTGCGCATCGCGGCCATCACGTCCGGCGCGCGGTCGCGGCGCAGCCAGCGGTAGGCCGACAGGCCGGCGACCAGGAAGGCCGCGGTCAGGCCCGAGGCCAGCAGCATGTGCACCAGCCGGTACGGGAAGGACGGGTTGAAGATGATGGCGAACCAGTCGGTCGGATGCGCCACGCCATCGATCATCTCGAAGCCGACCGGCGTGTGCATCCAGGAATTCAGCGCCAGGATCCAGAACGCCGACAGGGTGGTGCCGCCCGCCACCAGCACGGTGGCCAGGGTGTGCACGCGCTCGCCCACGCGCTTGCGGCCGAACAGCATGATCCCGAGGAAGCTGGCCTCGAGGAAGAACGCCGTCAGCACCTCGTAGGCCAGCAGCGGCCCGGCGATGTTGCCCACCGTTTCCATGAAGCCCGGCCAGTTGGTGCCGAACTGGAAGCTCATGGTGATGCCGCTGACCACGCCCAGCGCGAAGGTGAGCGCGAACACCTTCACCCAGAAGTAGTAGGCGTCGAGCCAGTGCTGCTTGCCGGTGCGCAGGAAGCGCAGCTTGAAGAACAGCAGGAACCAGCCCAGCGCGATCGTGATGGTGGGGAACAGGATGTGGAAGCTGATGTTGGCCGCGAACTGGATGCGCGCCAGCAGGGCCGGGTCGAGTTCGCTCACGACGCCTTCTCCTCGTTGGCCGGCGCCGCCCCCCGCATGCGGTCGGTGAACTGCAGCAGGGTCGTGGCCTTGGCGCCCAGCGACATCAGCTTCTCCAGCGTGGACGGCGAGAGCTTGCGCACCTCGGCGAACCACTCGGTGAGCTGCTCGATCAGGTCGTGCATCTCGCGCATGCGCGCCTGCGCGTGCTTTTCCTCCGGCGAGTCCGGTGTTTCCAGCAGCGCGTCACGCAGCATCGAGAGGGTCGGGTCCACCTCGCGCCGCTGCCGCTCCTCGGCCAGGGTCTTGAAGATGGCCCAGACGTCCTCGGGCGCGGCGTAGAAGTCGCGGCGATCGCCCGGCTGGTGGCTCAGGCGCACCAGCCGCCAGGACGAGAGCTCCTTCAGCCCCATGCTCACGTTGGAGCGGCTGACGCCCAGCCGCTCGGTGATCTCGTCGGCCGTCAGTGGCTGGGCCGAGATGAACAGCAGGGCATAGATTTGCCCCACGGTCCGGTTGATGCCCCAACGGCTGCCCATTTCACCGAAATGGAGCACGAAGGACTGGCTGAGCGGGGGAAGGTCCATGACCGGCCTCGAAGTTTCAGAAATTTCTGAAACATTAGACTTGGATCATTGACAACCCGCAAGCGAGCTCTGCCACCCGTTCAGCTACCCATCACCCCCGCCCCTGTGGGAGGGACTTCAGTCCCGAAGCTCTTCGGGCGGGAGCATCGGGACTGAAGTCCCTCCCACAGGAGATGACGGGTCAGTTGGCGAAGCGGTAACTGACCTTGATGAGCAGCTGCTCGGTGTCGGCCAGCGAGCTGGCGTCGCCGAGCAGCTCGGACAGCGAGCGGCCGGCGCTGCGCTCGTCCAGGCCACCGCGGCCGTAAACGATGTAAAGGTCCGACAGCGGCGCCAGCTCGTAGCGGTAGCGGACCTGGAAGCCCAGGTTGGCGAGGCTGAAGTCGGTGATGTCGGCGGGCGTGGCGGTGGCGATCGGCTCGCCGTCGGCGCGCACGGCCCAGGCCTGGCGCAGGCGCGCGTCGAGGGCGATGGTCTCGAGTTTCACGCGCAGCTCCTGGCGGTGGCCGATCTGCCATTGCAGGCTGGCGCCCAGCGTCGCCAGGTCGGCGCGGTAGCTGCCCAGGCGGTTGCCACCGCGCCAGAGCAGCCAGTCCGGCAGGTGCTGCACGCCAACGCCCAGTTCCAGCGCGAGGCTGTCGTTGAAGTGCAGCGTCGGCTCGAGGTCGAACTCGAGGCCGGGCCGGGAGGCCCCCTCCAGGCCATCGCCCGCGAGCCGGGTGCTGCCGTACCAGGACCAGGAACCCTGGCGCGGACGCGAGCGCTCGTAGAACGCGTAGACCTTTTCGGGCACGCGGACCACGCCATTGCCGCGCGTGATCAGGTCATCGTGGCCGGAAGACCAGGCCGTGACGTCGAAGAATTCATTGCCGCCATCGCGGCGCTCGCTGTAGCGCTGGATCGCCGCGGCCTCGGCGATCGACAGACCGCTGTCGTTGCGCCGGGTGGACGCCGCCCACCGCCATTCGTGCGAGGCGTACTTCGAGGCCTCGGGCTGGTTCGGGTAGCGCCGCGCCAGCTCGTAGCGCAGGTAGTTGAAATCGTTTCGGTCGAGGAAGCCGATGTCGTTGAGCTGCAGCTCGTCGCCCAGGTGCAGCAGGTAGGCCTGCTGGCGCCAGCCGTCGCCGAGCTCCTGGTCGGCGCGGACCTGGAAGCCGCTGTCGTCGCTGCGCGTGCCGCCCTGGCGGACACTGGACGCCACCACCTGCGAGCGGATGTTCCAGGCCGGCGTCGGCGACCAGAGATGGTCCACGGAAGTCACCGTCGCCTCGCGGTCGGCGAAGGGCACGTCCACGCGGGTCAGCATGCCGCCCAGGTCCTGGGCGCCGAAGTCGCGGGTGGCGCGCAGCGCGAAGAAATCCCGCCCGAGGTCGCCGTCCTCGGTGGCCGCCAGCACGCCGTAGCGCACCTGGCCCAGGCTGCCGTTGAGCTTCACCGCGGCGTCCACGTCGGCGAACTGGCCGATGCGGCGCGTGTACAGCAGCCGGCTGTTTCCCGCGCCGAAGGGCACGTCGAAAAGGCCCTGGTTCTCGGTGAAGAAGGGCCGCTTGTCGCCGAAGAAGGTCTCGACCGCACCGAAGTTCACCACCAGGTCGTCGCTCTCGACCTGGCCGAAGTCCGGGTTCAGCGTCGCCGACAGCTGGAACTGGCCGTTGGGCTTCCAGAACAGGTCGGCGCCGGCATCGAAATCGGTGCCGCCGTTGGCGATGTCGCTGACGCCGACCACGTAGGGCGTGACCGCCAGCAGCGCCTGCTCGTAGTGCGGCACCTGGATCTTCGCGAACTCCGACAGGAAGCGCGACCGCTGGAAGCTGATGCCCGGCCAGCCGTAGCGCTCGCCGGTGCTGCCGACCACGCGGTCGACGTAGATGCCCAGGGTGCGCTCGCCGTCGGCCGGCTTCGCCATCGGCGCCACGTGCCAGGGGATCAGCATCTCGACGCTCCAGCCATCGGCGTCCTGCGTCACCGCGTGGTGCCAGTGGCCGTCCCAGTCGGTGTTGAAGTTGCGCTCGCTGGTGATCACCTCGTCGCTGATGCCGTTGCCCACCGTGACCATGAAGTCGTAGCCGGTGCGGCCGTCGCCGTCGAAATCCACCATGAAATTGACGCGGTCCAGCGCCCCGCCCTCGTCGCGGCGGGTGCGCTGGGTGGTGCGCGGCACGTCGGCCGGCTGTTGATTGCGGAAGGCCACGGCCAGGCCGTTCGGCGTGGCCAGCACCCAGGCCTCGGTGCGCAGGCGCGCCGGCTCGCCGTTGAGTGGCTGCACCATCTCGAAGTCGGTGATGTGGCGGGCGCCGGCCCATTCGGACGGATCGATGCGGCCATCGACTTCGACGGCGAAGGCGGGCGCGGCGGCGAACGCCAGGGCGCCGAGGCAGGCAGCGAGTTTCATGCGGGTTCCCGGGTGGAGCGACGCGCGAATGATCGGCGCATTGGCGCCGCGAAGAGCGGGTCGTAAGTCATGGCAAGCGCGCCTCCTGTGGGAGGGACTTCCGTCCCGATGCTTCTGGCCGGAAAGCATCGGGACGGAAGTCCCTCCCACAGGAGGCGGCGTGGTCAGCGCTTCTTGGCGGGGGGCTTGGGCTGCAGCATCGTGCCGGTGCAGTGCTTGGAACCGCAGCGGCAGGCCCAGAGCTTCTTGAGCTTCGCGGTGTGCGGCTCGTGCAGCACGATGCCGTAGTTGTAGGTCAGCTCTTCGCCGGCGGCGATGTCGCGCATGGCCTCGATGTAGATCCGGTCCTTGCGCTTCTTCTTGCCGTCCTCGAGCCAGGTGGCCTCGCAGTTCGGGTCGCAGCTGTGGTTGATCCAGCGCGCGTCGTTGCCGTCCACGTTGGCGTCGATCACGTACTTGTCGTTGAGCGTGAACAGGAAGGTGTGGCCGGTATCGGCCTCGTCGGCGTACACCGCGTCCACTTCCGCGTGGGTGCGCAGCAGGCCCTTGTAGCGGATGACCCGCTCGCCCTTGGCGATCGCCTCGGTGGCGAAGACGCCATTGCCGTGGATGGCGGACTGGCGGGCTTCGATCTTCTTGGGCATGCAGGGACATCCGGGGCGGCGTGGGGACCGGCATTGTCCCTGATGCCGCCGGATCGTGCAGCCCAGCCCGTTCGCGGAGGCCCCGGGGCCCCTTGCACCCGGCCCGTGAACGGCTTCACGCGCCGTGGATTGAGCCGGCCGGGGCCAAAGCGTACAATTTCGGTCCTGATTCAAACCGCCAGGCCGACGCCATGCTTCGCGTCACCAAGCTCACCGATTACGCCACCGTCGTCCTGGTCGCCCTGGCCGAGGCGCCGGGGCGCGTGCATTCCGCCGCCGAGCTGGCCGAACGCTCGCGGCTCGAGGCCCCCACGGTCGCCAAGGTGCTCAAGCCGCTGGCCCATGCCGGCCTGGTCGAGAGCTTCCGCGGCGCCAACGGTGGCTACCGGTTGGCCCGCCCCGCCCACGAGATCCCGCTCAAGGCGGTCGTCGAGGCCATAGAAGGCCCGCTCAACATGACCGAATGCTCCGGCGAGCACTCCAACTGCGAGCACGAGGCCCACTGCGGCGTGCAGACGCACTGGCGCCGCATCAACGACGTGATCGCCGACGCGCTCGGCGGCATCACCCTGGCCGACATGCTCCCGCCGTCGGCCGTCCGCAAATCCATCCCGCTGCAGCTCGCGGCGGCAGGAGGCTGAGATGGCCATCCAGAACCAGGAAATCGTCGAGAAGCTGTCCCGCCGGTACGACGCCGGCTTCATCACCGACATCGAGTCCGACACCTTCCTCCCCGGGTTGAGCGAGGACGTCGTCCGCGCGCTCTCGGCCAAGAAGGAAGAGCCCGAGTGGATGACCGAGTGGCGGCTGGCCGCCTACCGGCATTTCCTCACCATGCCGATGCCCGAGTGGGCCAAGCTGCAGATCGCGCCCATCGACCTGCAGGCGCTGAGCTACTACAGCGCGCCGAAGGGCCCGAAGTACAAGTCGCTGTCCGAAGTGCCGCAGGAGCTGCTCGACACCTACGACAAGCTGGGCGTGCCGCTGCACGAGCGCGCCAAGCTGGCGGGCGTGGCGGTGGACGCGGTGTTCGACTCGGTGTCGGTCGGCACCACCTTCCGCAAGGAGCTGGCCGAGAAGGGCGTGATCTTCTGCTCGATGTCCGAGGCCATCAAGGAACACCCCGAGCTGGTGCGCCAGTACCTGGGCAGCGTGGTGCCGGTGGGCGACAACTACTTCGCCGCGCTCAATTCCGCGGTGTTCTCGGATGGCTCCTTCGTGTTTATCCCCAGGGGCGTGCGCTGCCCGATGGAGCTGAGCACCTATTTCCGCATCAACGCCGGCCACACCGGCCAGTTCGAGCGCACGCTGATCATCTGCGAGGAGCGCGCGCACGTGTCCTACCTCGAGGGCTGCACCGCCCCGCAGCGCGACGAGAACCAGCTGCACGCGGCGGTGGTGGAGCTGGTGGCGCTGGAAGACGCCGAGATCAAGTACTCGACCGTGCAGAACTGGTACCCGGGCGACGAGAACGGCGTCGGCGGCATCTACAACTTCGTCACCAAGCGCGGCGAATGCCGCGGCGACCGCTCGAAGATCTCGTGGACCCAGGTGGAGACCGGCTCGGCCATCACCTGGAAGTACCCGAGCTGCGTGCTCAAGGGCGACGACTCGGTCGGCGAGTTCTACTCGGTGGCGCTCACCCACCACCGCCAGCAGGCCGACACCGGCACCAAGATGATCCACCTGGGCAGGAACACCAAGTCCAAGATCATCAGCAAGGGCATCAGCGCCGGCCGCGGCCAGAACACCTACCGCGGCCTGGTGAAGATGGAAAAGACCGCCGCCGGCGCCCGCAACTACACCCAGTGCGACAGCCTGCTGATCGGCAAGCAATGCGGCGCGCACACCTTCCCCTACATCGAGGTCAAGCACCCGACCGCGACGGTGGAGCACGAGGCCACCACCTCCAAGATCAGCGACGACCAGCTCTTCTACTGCCGCAGCCGCGGCATCGGCGAGGAGGACGCGGTGTCGATGATCGTCGATGGCTTCTGCAAGCAGGTCTTCAAGGAGCTGCCGATGGAGTTCGCGGTGGAGGCCAAGAAGTTGCTGGAAGTCAGCCTCGAAGGCGCCGTCGGCTGAAAGATTCCCTTCTCCCGCTTGCGGGAGAAGGTGCCCGAAGGGCGGAAGAGGGCGACCTCGCGATGCCCTCTCCCCAACCCTCTCCCGCCAGCGGGAGAGGGGGCAAACGAAAACTACGGATGCAACACCCATGCTGAAGATCGAAAACCTCCACGTCCGCGTCGCCGGCAAGGACATCCTCAAGGGCCTCTCGCTGGACGTGAAGCCCGGGCAGGTGCACGCCATCATGGGCCCGAACGGCGCCGGCAAGTCCACGCTCGGCAACGTCATCGCCGGTCGCGAGGGCTACGAGGTGGTCGAAGGCCGCGTCGAGCTCGAGGGCGTCGACCTGCTGGCGCTGGAGCCCGAGGCGCGCGCCGCCGCCGGGGTGTTCCTGGCCTTCCAGTACCCGGTCGAGATCCCGGGGGTGAACAACACCTACTTCCTGCGCACCGCGCTCAACGCCCAGCGCAAGGCGCGCGGCGAGGAAGAGCTCGACTCGATGCAGTTCCTCAAGCGCGTGCGCGAGAAGCTGGCCGTGCTCCACCTCAAGGACGAGCTGCTGCACCGCGCCGTCAACGAGGGCTTCAGCGGCGGCGAGAAGAAGCGCAACGAGATCTTCCAGCTGGCCCTGCTCGAGCCCAAGCTCGCGATCCTGGACGAAACCGACTCGGGCCTGGACATCGACGCGCTCAAGGCGGTGGCCGACGGCGTGAACCTGATGCGCTCGCCGGAGCGCGCCTTCCTCGTGATCACCCACTACCAGCGCCTGCTCGACTACATCAAGCCGGACGTGGTGCACGTGCTGGCCGACGGCCGCATCGTCGAGAGCGGTGGCCCGGAGCTGGCGCTGGAGCTCGAGGCGCACGGCTACGCCTGGGTGAAGGACCGGATCGCGCCGGGGGCGTCGGCCTGAGCATGAGCGCCCTGCTGCAATCCTTCGAATCCGGCTTCGCCGCCCTGCCCGCGGCGCACGTGGATGCGCTTGGCCTCGGCCCGGCGCGGCGCGCGGCGCTGGCCGCCGCGCTG
>NZ_JALHQI010000008.1 GCF_022842045.1 Arenimonas sp.
CGTGAAGATGGTGGTGACCCTGATCGCGCCGATCGCGATGGACGAGGGCCTGCGCTTCGCGATCCGCGAGGGTGGCCGCACCGTCGGCGCCGGCGTGGTTGCCAAGGTCATCAAGTAAGCGTATAGTGCGCGGCTCGGTCGGCCTCAGGGGCGGCCCACATACGAAATGAGGGGCAGGACGCCCCTCGTGTTCGCGGCCAGGACGGTCGAAGCTGTGTGAAACAACCCTTTACAGGGTGGTTTAACACAAGCTATACTTTCTTGCTCGGTGGACCAGACATGGTCCGCCGAGTTTGTTTTCCACGGGAACCAGGGCGCAAAGCCCCTGATTCCGACGCTCTTTACCGAAACAAGGAATTCGCCATGGCGGACCAGAAGATCCGGATTCGGCTCAAGGCCTACGATCATCGCCTGATTGATCGTTCGGCTTCCGAAATCGTGGAGACGGCCAAGCGGACCGGCGCGCAGGTGCGCGGCCCGATCCCGCTGCCGACCAAGATCGAACGCTACACCGTGCTGGTGTCGCCGCACGTCGACAAGGACGCACGCGACCAGTACGAGACCCGCACCCACAAGCGCGTGCTGGATATCGTCGACCCCAACGACAAGACCGTTGACGCGCTCATGAAGCTCGAGCTCGCGGCCGGCGTCGACGTCCAGATCAAGCTGACCTGAGGCAACGACCATGACCACCAAAAACATTGGAATCGTGGGCCGCAAGGCGGGCATGAGCCGCATCTTCACCGAGGATGGCCGTTCCATCCCGGTGACCGTGATCGAGGCCAGCCCGAATCGCATCACCCAGATCAAGACCGTCGAGAACGACGGCTACACCGCCGTGCAGGTCACTGCCGGCACCAAGCGCGCCGCGCTGGTCAACAAGCCGCTGTCGGGCCACTTCGCCAAGGCGAAGGTCGAGGCCGGCCGTGGCCTGTGGGAGTTCCGCATCGCCGACAAGGACGCGGGCAACTACGAGGTCGGCGCCGAGATCAAGGCTGACATCTTCGCCGTGGGCCAGATGGTCGATGTCGCGGGCGTCACCAAGGGCAAGGGCTTCCAGGGCACGATCAAGCGCTGGAACTTCAAGATGGGCGACGCCACCCACGGTAACTCGCTGTCGCACCGCTCGCCGGGCTCCATCGGCCAGCGCCAGACGCCGGGCCGCGTGTTCCCAGGCAAGAAGATGTCCGGCCACATGGGTGCCGAGAACCAGACCATGCAGAACCTCGAAGTGGTCAAGGTCGACGCCGAGCGCGGCCTGATCGCGGTCAAGGGTTCCGTTCCCGGTGCGCCGGGCGGCGACGTCGTCGTCCGTCCGACGAGCAAAGGTTGAGGAGTAAGTAATGGAACTCGCCGTTATTGGAAGCGCCAAGCCGCTGTCGGTCTCCGACGCCGTGTTTGGTCGCGAATTTAGCGAGGATCTGGTGCACCAGGTGGTGGTTGCGTTCCGCAACGCCGGCCGTGCAGGCACCAAGGCCCAGCTGACGCGCTCGGAAGTCTCCGGCACGACCAAGAAGTTCAAGAAGCAGAAGGGCGGCGGTGCCCGCCACGGTGACTACCGCGCCCCGATCTTCGTCGGTGGTGGCGTTACGTTCGCCGCCAAGCCGCGCAACTTCGCCCAGAAGGTGAACCGCAAGATGTACCGCGCCGCGGTCTGCGCGATCATCTCCGAGCTCAACCGCCAGGGTCGCCTGAAGGTCGTCGATGCGTTCGACGTCGCCGAGGCCAAGACCAAGGCGCTGGTCGCCAAGTTGAACGAGATGGGCATCGCCCGTCCGCTGATCGTCACCGAGGACGGCTCCGACGCCCTGTTCCTGGCCGCCCGCAACCTGCCGTACGTGCAGGTCCGCGACGTCCAGGGCCTGGATCCGGTCGCCCTGGTCGGTGCCGAGTACGTGATCATGACCGCCGAAGCGGTCAAGAAGGTCGAGGAGTGGCTGGCATGAGCAACATCAAGATCCTCGGCGTGATCCGCGCGCCGCGCGTGTCTGAAAAGACTGCGCGCATCCAGGAGCAGAGCAACCAGTACGTCTTCGAAGTGGCGACGACTGCGACCAAGGCCGACGTCAAGTCCGCCGTCGAGTCGCTGTTCAACGTCAAGGTCGAAGCGGTCAACGTGTTGAACGTGAAGGGCAAGAGCAAGACCTTCCGTCAGCGCGCCGGCCGTCGCGGCGACTGGCGCAAAGCATACGTTCGCCTGGCCGATGGCCAGTCGATCGACGTGATGGCCAAGGCCTGAGGCATTACCCATGGCACTACAGACTTTCAAGCCGACCTCGCCTGGCCGCCGCGCCATGGTGCGCGTCTCCACCGCCGGCCTGCACAAGGGCGGCCCGCTGGAATCGCTGGTCGAAAAGCAGAGCAAGAGCGGCGGTCGTAACAACTACGGCCGCATCACCACCCGCCACATCGGCGGTGGCCACAAGCAGCATTACCGCCTGATCGACTTCAAGCGCGACAAGGAGGGCATCCCCGCCCGCGTCGAGCGCGTCGAGTACGATCCGAACCGCACCGCGCACATCGCGCTGCTGTGCTACGCCGATGGCGAGCGCCGCTACATCATCGCCCCGAAGGGCCTGGTGCAGGGCGACCAGGTCATCGCCGGCAAGGATGCGCCGATCAAGACCGGCAACAGCCTGCCGCTGCGCAACATGCCGGTCGGTTCGACCGTGCATTGCGTCGAGATGAAGCCGGGCAAGGGCGCCCAGCTGGCCCGCGCCGCTGGCGCCGGCGCCCAGCTGATCTCCCGCGACGGCGGCTACGCCACCCTCCGCCTCCGCTCCGGCGAGATGCGCAAGGTGCCGGCCGACTGCCGCGCCACCATCGGTGAAGTCGGCAACGTCGAGCACAACCTCGAGAAGCTGGGCAAGGCCGGTGCGAAGCGCTGGCGCGGCGTCAAGCCGACCGTCCGCGGCGCCGCCATGAACCCCGTCGACCATCCGCACGGTGGTGGCGAGGCCAAGGCTGGCCAGGGCAACCCGCACCCGGTGTCCCCGTGGGGCACGCCGGCCAAGGGTTACAAGACGCGCAAGAACAAGCGCACCCAGAAGTTCATCGTGCGCGATCGCAGGGGTTGATAGGCCATGGCACGTTCTCTTAAGAAAGGTCCCTTCATCGACCACCACCTCGTCAAGAAGGTGGAGGCCGCCCAGGGCAACAGCAAGAAGCCGATCAAGACTTGGTCGCGTCGTTCCATGGTCTCGCCGGAAATGGTCGGGCTCACCATCGCCATCCACAATGGCAAGGTGCACATCCCCGTCCTGGTGAACGAGAACATGGTGGGTCACAAGCTCGGCGAGTTCGCCCTCACCAGGACCTTCAAGGGTCATGGCGGCGACAAGAAGTCCGGCAAGTAAGGAGATGACCATGGAATCGAAAGCCATCCTCCGCACCGCCCGGATCTCGCCGCAGAAGGCCCGCCTGGTCGCCGACCAGGTCCGTGGCATGCAGGCCTCCCGCGCCCACGATCTGCTGAAGTTCTCGGACAAGAAGGCCGCCCACCTGATCGGTAAGGTCCTGTGGTCCGCCATCTCGAATGCCGAGAACAACCTCGGCGCTGACATCGACGAGCTCAAGGTCGCCACCATCATGGTCGACGAGGGTCCCGTCCTGAAGCGCTTCATGGCCCGCGCCAAGGGCCGCGGCACCCGCATCCTCAAGCGCACCAGCCACATCACTGTGGTTGTGGGCTCGGGCAAGTAAGGCAGGGACGAAGAATATGGGTCACAAAGTTCATCCGACCGGAATCCGCCTGGGCATCGCCAAGGACTGGAATTCCAAGTGGTTCGCCAACAAGCGCGACTACGCCCAGTACCTCACGTCCGACCTCAAGGTCCGTGCGATGCTGCGCAAGAAGCTTGCCCAGGCCGGCATCTCGAAGATCCTGATCGAGCGCCCGTCGAAGTCCGCCCGCGTCACGATCCACTCCGCCCGCCCGGGCGTGGTGATCGGCAAGCGCGGCGAGGACATCGAGAAGCTGCGCAAGGAAGTCTCGGACATCATGGGCGTCCCGGCGCACATCAATGTCTCCGAGGTGCGCAAGCCCGAGCTCGACGCGCAGCTGGTCGCCGAGTCGATCGCGCAGCAGCTGGAGCGCCGCATCATGTTCCGCCGCGCCATGAAGCGCGCCGTCGGCAACTCGATGCGCCTCGGCGCGCTGGGCATCAAGGTCAACGTCGCCGGCCGCCTCAACGGCGCCGAGATCGCGCGTTCGGAGTGGTACCGCGAGGGCCGCGTGCCCCTGCACACCCTCCGCGCCGACATCGACTACGGCTTTGCCGAAGCCCTCACCACCTACGGCATCATTGGCGTGAAGGTGTGGGTCTACAAGGGCGAGATTTTCGATTTCAGCCAGGTTGGCCAGGAGAAAGTGGAAGAGCGCACCGAGCGCCCGGCCCGTCCTGCGAAGGAAATGAGGTAAGCCGCCATGCTGCAACCCAAGCGAACCAAGTACCGCAAGGTCTTCAAGTCCCGTAACGACGGCCTGAGCTGGGCCGGCGCCGCCGTCAGCTTCGGCGAGTACGGCCTGAAGGCCACCTCGCACGGCCAGCTGACCGCTCGCCAGATCGAGGCCGCGCGTCGTTCCATCAGCCGTTACGTCAAGCGTGGCGGCAAGATGTGGATCCGCGTGTTCCCCGACAAGCCGATCACGAAGAAGCCGATCGAAGTCCGAATGGGCGCCGGTAAGGGCAACGTCGAGTACTGGGTGGCCCAGATCGCCCCCGGCCGCGTGATCTATGAAATCGAGGGTGTCGACGAAGCCACCGCTCGCGAGGCGTTTCGCCTGGCGGCCGCGAAGCTCTCGGTCACCACCACTTTCGTGACCCGGACGGTGCGCTGATATGGAACTCAAGGAACTGCGTCAAAAGTCGGCGACCGAGCTGAAGAACCACCTGCTGGACCTGCACAAGGAGCAGTTCGCGCTCCGCATGCAGAAGGCCACCGGTCAGCTCAACGCCCCCCACCGAATCAAGCTGGTCCGTCGCGAGATTGCGCAGACGATGACCTTGCTGACCGATAAGAAGTAAGGGCGAGCCATGAGCGATAATGCCAACCAGACGCGCACGGTCGAAGGCCGCGTCGTCAGCAACAAGATGAACAAGTCCGTGACGATCCTCGTGGAGCGCCAGGTCAAGCACCCCCTGTACGGCAAGTACATCCGGCGCTCGACCAAGCTCCACGCCCACGACGAAGAGAACGCCTGCAACGAAGGCGACGTCGTCCGGGTGTCCGAGTGCCGTCCGCTTTCGAAGACCAAGAACTGGCGCGTGGTGGAAATCATCACGCGCGCCGTGAAGTAAGGAGGCCAGAAATGATCCAGGTACAGAGCTACCTCGAGGCCGCCGACAACTCCGGCGCCAAGGAAATGATGTGCATCAAGGTGCTCGGCGGCTCCAAGCGCCGTTACGCCCACATCGGCGACATCATCAAGGTGACCGTCAAGGACGCCATCCCGCGCGGCAAGGTCAAGAAGGGCGAGGTCTACGACGCCGTCGTCGTCCGCACCCGTTCCGGCGTGCGCCGGGCCGACGGTTCGCTGATCCGTTTCGACGGTAACGCCGCCGTGCTGCTGAACAACAAGCAGGAGCCGATCGGCACCCGCATCTTCGGGCCCGTGACCCGTGAACTTCGCTCCGAGAAGTTCATGAAGATCGTCTCGCTCGCTCCCGAAGTGATCTGAGCGAAGGAAACAGGACAATGAACCGTATCCGCAAGGGCGACCAGGTGATCATCATCGCCGGCGCCGACAAGGGCAAGAAGGGTGAGGTCGTGCGTGTTGCCGGTGACAAGGTCATCGTGCAGAACGCCAACATCATCAAGCGCCACACCAAGCCGAACCCGCAGGCGAACGTCGCCGGCGGCATCGTCGAGCGCGAGGCGCCGATCCACATCTCCAACGTCATGCTGTTCAACCAGGCCTCGGGCAAGGGTGAGCGGATTGGTTTCAAGGTGCTCGAGAATGGACGCAAAGTGCGTGTGTTCCGCTCGAGCGGTGAGGCGATCGACGCCTAAGGAATGATGTCATGAGCACCCGTCTCGAAACGTTTTACAAGGAAACCGTGGTCCCGAAGCTCATGGAGCAGTTCGGCTACGAGAACGTCATGCAGGTTCCCCGCATCTCCAAGATCACGCTGAACATGGGCGTGGGCGAGGCCGTGGGCAACAAGAAGATCCTGGAAAATGCCGTTGCCGACATGACCAAGATCGCCGGCCAGAAGCCGATCACCACCAACGCCCGTGTCTCCGTCGCCAGCTTCAAGATCCGCGACGGCTGGCCGATCGGCTGCAAGGTGACCCTGCGCCGCGCCAAGATGTTCGAGTTCCTCGACCGCCTGATCAACATCTCGCTGCCCCGCGTGCGTGACTTCCGCGGCGTGTCGGGTCGTTCGTTCGACGGCCGCGGCAACTACAACATGGGCATCAAGGAACAGATCATCTTCCCCGAGATCGATTTCGATGCCGTTGACGCCATGCGCGGCATGGACATCGCCATCACCACGACGGCGAAGACCAACGAAGAAGCCAAGGCACTGCTGCAGGCCTTCAACTTCCCGTTCCGCAACTGATTTCGAGGATATAGATCATGGCCAAGACGTCGATGGTTAACCGCGACATCAAGCGGAAGAAGCTGGTCGCCAAGCACGCCACCAAGCGCGCCGAGCTCAAGAAGATCATCAGCTCCGTCACCTCCTCCTTCGAGGAGAAGATGGACGCCGCCACCAAGCTGCAGAAGCTGCCGCGCGACTCGAGCCCGAGCCGCGTCCGCAACCGCTGCGAACTCACCGGCCGCTCGCGCGGCGTGTACAGCAAGTTCGGCCTCGGCCGCAACAAGCTGCGCGAAGCCACCATGCGTGGCGACGTCCCCGGCCTGCGCAAGGCCAGCTGGTAATCGCCGGTCCCCCCCTGGGGGACTCGCGGATATCGGTGCTCCTGAAACCAAGAAGGTAACAATCAATGAGCATGACTGATCCTATCGCCGACATGCTGGTGCGCATCAAGAATGCGCTCGCCGTCGGCAAGCCGCAGGTTTCCATGCCTGCCTCCAAGATGAAGCTGGCCATTGCCACCGTGCTGAAGTCCGAGGGTTACATCGGTGACTTCCGCGTGAGCGGCGAGGGCGCCAAGGCCAAGCTGGAAGTCTCCCTGAAGTACTACGAAGGCAAGCCGGTGATCGAGCGCCTCGAGCGCGTCTCCCGTTCGGGCCTGCGCCAGTACAAGGGCAAGGACGACCTGCCGAAGGTGCTCGCCGGCCTCGGCGTCGCCATCATCTCCACTTCCCAGGGTCTGATGACCGATCGCCAGGCCCGCGCTGCGGGCGTGGGCGGCGAAGTCATCTGCCTCGTGGCCTAAGGAGAACGCACCCATGTCCCGCGTTGCCAAGAAGCCGATCCAGATGCCCAAGGGCGTCGAGTTCAACGCCACCTCCGACAAGGTCACGGTCAAGGGCCCGAAGGGCAGCCTGAGCCTGGCCAAGCCGGCCGGTGTCGAGTTCGCCGTCGAGAACGGCGTGCTGCAGCTGTCCGCCGCCCATGCCGACAACATCCCGATGGCCGGCACCGCCCGCGCCATCCTGGCCAACATGGTCCAGGGCGTGTCCGAGGGTTTCACCCGCAAGCTCGAGCTGGTCGGCGTCGGTTACCGCGCCGCCATGCAGGGCAAGGACCTGAGCCTGAGCCTGGGCTTCTCGCATCCGACTGTGTACGTGGCGCCCGAGGGCATCACGCTGTCCACGCCGACCCAGACCGAGATCCTGGTCTCCGGCGCCGACAAGCAGCAGGTGGGTGAGGTTGCCGCCAAGATCCGCGCGTACCGCAAGCCGGAGCCCTACAAGGGCAAGGGCATCCGTTACTCCGGCGAGAAGATCATCATGAAGGAAGCCAAGAAGGCCTAATTGGGCGCTTCCGCTTCCTCGAGGTAAATACCATGGACAAGAACATCGCCCGTCTGCGTCGCGCCAAGACCACGCGTTCGCACATCCGCAAGCTCGGCGTCGCCCGCCTGTCGGTGCTGCGCACCGGCCAGCACATCTACGCCCAGCTGTTCACCGCCGACGGCTCCAAGGTGCTGGCTTCGGCCTCCACCGTGCAGGCCGACGTGATGGACGGCCTCAAGGGCAGCAAGAACCTCGAAGCCGCCGCCAAGGTCGGCCGCACGATCGCCGCCAAGGCGCTCGCCGCGGGCATCGACAAGGTTGCGTTCGATCGTTCCGGCTACCGCTACCACGGCCGCATCAAGGCCCTGGCCGACGCCGCCCGCGAGGGTGGCCTGCAGTTCTAAGCCTTCGGGCTTGAAAGGCCTTCGGGCTTGCGTTTCCAGTACCAACCACAACCATAAGCGGCGAATGCCGTAAGCAAACCCAGGAATCCCTATGTCCAGCAACGAGCGCGATCGCAATCGCGGGGAAAGCGACGACGGCTTCATCGAGAAGCTGGTCGCCGTCAACCGCGTCTCCAAGACCGTCAAGGGCGGTCGTCAGTTCACCTTCACCGCGCTGACCGTGGTCGGCGACGGTGCCGGCAAGGTCGGCTTCGGCTACGGCAAGGCGCGTGAAGTGCCGGTCGCCATCCAGAAGTCGATGGAATACGCCCGCAAGGCGATGGTCCAGGTCGACCTCAACGAAGGCACCCTGTGGCACCCGGTCAAGGCCGGCCACGGCGCCGCCCGCGTCTACATGCAGCCCGCCTCGGAAGGTACCGGCGTGATCGCCGGCGGCGCCATGCGCGCCGTGCTCGAAGCGGTCGGCGTGAAGAACGTGCTGGCCAAGGCCGTCGGCTCGCGCAACCCGATCAACCTGGTCCGCGCCACCGTCAAGGGCCTGACCGAGACCACCTCGCCGGCGCGCATCGCCGCCAAGCGTGGCAAGAAGCTCGAGGAGATCCTCAATGGCTGAGAAGACCGTCAAGGTTCGCCTGGTGAAGGGCCTCCGTGGCTGCCAGGCCCGCCACCGCCTTTCCGTGAAGGCCCTCGGCCTGAACAAGCTCAATGATGTCCGCGAGCTCAAGGACTCCCCGTCCGTGCGCGGCCTGATCAACCAGGTGCATTACCTGGTTCGCGTCGAGTCCTGAGCGAGCCAAGGAGAAACCATATGAAGCTCAATACCCTCAAGCCCGCCGACGGCGCCCGCAAGGATCGCGTCCGCGTCGGTCGCGGCATCGGCTCCGGCCTCGGCAAGACCGCGGGTCGCGGCCACAAGGGCTCGTTCGCGCGCGCCGGCAAGGGCAAGATCAAGGCCGGCTTCGAAGGCGGCCAGATGCCCATCTACAAGCGCCTGCCGAAGGTCGGCTTCCGCTCGAAGCTGAAGAACGACACCGCCGAAGTGCTGCTGTACCAGCTCGACAAGCTCGAGGCCGGCGAGATCGACTTCGCCGCCCTGCGCGCCGCCAAGCTCGTGCCGGCCAACGCCAAGCAGGCCAAGGTCGTCAAGAAGGGCGACGTCACCAAGAAGTTCGTGCTCAAGGGTCTGCTCGCGACGGCCGGTGCCAAGGCCGCCGTGGAAGCGGCCGGCGGCAGCGTGACGGAGTAAGGCCTTGACGCAGTCCACGTCCGCCGCAAGCGCCCTGGGTGGGCTCGGTAAGTTCACCGAGCTCCGCCAGCGCCTGGTCTTCGTGATCCTTGCGCTGATCGTCTACCGCATCGGCAGCTACATCCCGGTGCCGGGCATCGATCCGCAGCGGATGCTGGAACTGATGGAGGCCCAGCAGGGCACCATCGTGGACATGTTCAACATGTTCTCGGGTGGCGCCCTGAACCGCTTCAGCCTGTTCGCGCTGAACGTCATTCCGTACATCTCGTCCTCCATCATCGTGCAGCTCATGGGCCAGATCTACGAGCCCTGGAAGGCGATGAAGAAGGAAGGCGAAAGCGGCCGGCGCAAGCTGACCCAGTACTCGCGCATCGGCGCCGTCGTGCTGGCCGTGGTCCAGGCCGGCTCGATCGCCAGCATGCTGCAGCAGCAGCCGGGCGTGGTGTACGCGCCGGGCCCGGGCTTCATCCTGACCGCCATCGTGGCCCTGACCGCCGGCACCATCTTCCTGATGTGGCTGGGCGAGCAGATCACCGAGCGCGGCATCGGCAACGGCATCTCGCTGATCATCTTCGCGGGCATCGTCGCCAGCCTGCCCGGCGCGGCCATCTCGACCGTGCAACAGGTCAGCAGCGGCGAGCTCAGCTGGTTCGCGGTCCTGGTGATCCTGGCCCTGGTGGGCGGCGTCACCTACTTCGTGGTGTTCATGGAGCGCGGCCAGCGCCGCATCACCGTGAACTACGCCCGTCGCCAGGGTGGCCGCCAGGCCTACATGAACCAGAACTCGCACCTGCCGCTGAAGCTGAACATGGCGGGCGTGATCCCGGCCATCTTCGCCTCCAGCCTGATCATGTTCCCGGCGACCATGGTCCAGTGGTTCGGCCAGACCGGCGAGCCGACCGGCGTGGCGTGGCGCGACAACCTCAACGTTTGGCTTCAGGGCCTTAGCCAGGCGTTGGCGCCGAGCGAGCCGCTGCACATGCTGCTCTACGGCGGCCTGATCATGGGCTTCGCCTTCTTCTACACCGCCCTGGTCTTCAACTCCCAGGAAACCGCGGACAACCTGAAGAAGTCGGGCGCCCTGGTCCCGGGCATCCGTCCGGGCAAGGCCACCGCCGACTACATCGACGGCGTGCTGACCCGCCTGACCCTGATCGGCTCGCTCTACCTGGTGCTGGTCTGCCTGCTGCCCGAGGTCATCCGTGGCTTCTGGTCGGTCCCGTTCTACTTCGGCGGCACCTCGCTGCTGATCGTGGTCGTGGTGGTGATGGACTTCACCGCCCAGATCCAGGCCCATCTGATGTCGCATCAGTATGAGAGCCTGATGAAGAAAGCGAATCTGAAAGGTGGCGGTCGCGGTCTCACCCGCGGCTGAGCACCATTGATGGGCGGTCCGCGCGGCGGCTTGGCGCGCGGATAAGCCGGTAACCGTTCCTGCGCTGGAGTAGCGCGGGGCGCCCGACCCCGGGAAGGGGGAGGGCAGTTGCCAGCTTGTCGCCGGAGCATGGGCACACTCCCCATGCCGGGTTTCCCGGGTCCCTGGACCCGGGGGGCTACAACTGAACCCCAAGCCCTGTTATACTTCGTGATTCACTGCGCTCAATTTTAAGTTGGAGAACGCCTGATGGCGCGCATTGCGGGTGTCAACCTGCCTGTCCAGAAGCATGTCTGGGTGGGCCTGCAGAGTATCTTTGGCATCGGCCGTACCCGGTCGAAGCTTGTTTGTGACGCGGCTGGCGTGGCCCAGGCCACCAAGATCCGCGACCTGTCCGAGCCGGAAATCGAGCGCATCCGCGCCGAAGTGGCCAAGTACATCGTCGAAGGCGACCTGCGTCGTGAAGTCGGCATGTCGATCAAGCGTCTGATGGACCTGGGCTGCTACCGCGGCCTGCGCCATCGTCGCGGCCTCCCGATGCGCGGTCAGCGTACCCGGACCAACGCCCGCACCCGCAAGGGTCCGCGCAAAGCCATCAAGAAGTAAGGGCAGCCAATGAACAAGCCGGCAGTCAAGACCAAGAAGAAGATCAAGCGAGTCGTCACCGACGGCATCGCCCACGTCCAAGCTTCTTTCAACAACACCATCGTCACCATCACCGATCGCCAGGGCAATGCGCTGTCGTGGGCCACTTCGGGCGGCGCGGGTTTCCGCGGTTCCCGCAAGTCGACCCCGTTCGCCGCACAGGTGGCCGCCGAAAAGGCCGGCAAGGCCGCCCTCGACTACGGTGTGAAGACCCTGGAAGTCCGTATCAAGGGCCCCGGCCCGGGCCGCGAGTCGGCCGTGCGTTCGCTGAACGCGGTCGGATACAAGATCACCAACATCATCGACGTCACCCCGATCCCGCACAACGGGTGCCGGCCGCCGAAGAAGCGCCGCGTCTAACGGGAACTGGAGACTATATAAATGGCTCGTTACATTGGTCCCACCTGTAAGCTCGCCCGCCGCGAAGGCGCCGACCTCAGCCTGAAGTCGCCCGCTCGCGCGATCGATTCCAAGTGCAAGCTGGAGCAGAAGCCCGGCCAGCACGGCCCGGTTGCCCGCAAGGGCAAGCTGTCCGATTACGCCACCCAGCTTCGCGAGAAGCAGAAGGTCAAGCGCATCTACGGTCTGCTGGAGCGTCAGTTCCGCTCGTACTACACCAAGGCTGCCCGCAAGAAGGGCAACACCGGCGAGACCCTGCTGCAGATGCTCGAGCAGCGCCTCGACAACGTCGTGTACCGCATGGGCTTCGCCGTCACCCGTCCGCAGGCCCGCCAGCTGGTGTCGCACAAGGGCGTGCTGGTCAACGGCAAGCCGGTGAACCTGCCGTCCTACCAGGTCAAGGCCGGCGACGCCGTCACCCTGACCGAGAAGGCGCAGAAGCACCTGAACGTCCAGGAAGCCGTCAACCTCTCCCAGCAGATGGACCTGGTCCCGAGCTGGTGCGAAGTCGATGCGAAGAAGTTCGCCGGCGTCTTCAAGGCCGTCCCGGATCGCGCCGACCTGCCCTCGGATATCAATGAAGCGCTGATCGTCGAGTTGTACTCGAAGTAATCCTCCCAGGAGACACCTTGACCATGACGGTTACCGCCACCCAGGTGCTGCGTCCGCGCGGCCCGCACATTGAACGACTCGGTTCCAACCGCGCCAAGGTGGTCATCGAGCCGCTGGAGCGCGGCTATGGCCACACGCTGGGCAACGCCCTGCGTCGCGTGCTGCTGTCCTCGATCCCCGGCTTCGCCATCACGGAAGTCGAGATCGATGGCGTGCTGCACGAGTACACCACCGTCGAGGGCCTGCAGGAGGACGTGCTCGAAGTCCTGCTGAACCTCAAGGACGTGGCCATCCGCATGCACAACGTGGACCACACCACGCTGACCCTGCAGAAGAAGGGCCCGGGCATCGTCACCGCCGCCGACATCAAGACCGACCACAACGTCGAGATCCTGAACGGCGACCACGTGATCGCCCACCTCACCAAGGACACGGCGCTGAACATGCGCCTGAAGATCGAGCGCGGTTTCGGCTACCAGCCTGCCGCCGATCGCCGCCGCCCGGACGAAGAGTCCCGTGCGATCGGCCGACTGGTGCTGGACGCGACCTTCTCGCCGGTCCGCCGCGTCGCGTATGCCGTGGAAGCGGCCCGCGTGGAGCAGCGCACCGACCTGGACAAGCTGGTCCTCGAGATCGAGACCAACGGCACGATCGACGCCGAAGACGCCATCCGCACGGCCGCTGACATCCTCACGGACCAGCTGTCGGTGTTCGGCGACTTCACCCAGCGCGACCGCAGCGCCGCCAAGCCGTCCGCCACGGGCATCGACCCGGTGCTGCTGCGCCCGATCGACGACCTGGAACTGACGGTGCGTTCGGCCAACTGCCTCAAGGCCGAGAACATCTACTACATCGGCGACCTGATCCAGCGCACCGAGGTCGAGCTGCTCAAGACCCCGAACCTGGGCAAGAAGTCGCTCACCGAGATCAAGGAAGTGCTGGCACAGCGCGGCTTGTCCCTCGGCATGAAGCTGGAGAACTGGCCGCCGGCCGGCCTGCAGCAGGGCATGCTGGGCTGAGCCCGGTAATTCACTAAGGAACCACGACCATGCGCCACCAGAACTCCGGACGCAAATTCAGCCGTACCAGCGCGCATCGCGAAGCGATGTTCAGCAACATGGCTGCGTCCCTGATCAAGCACGAACTGATCCGTACCACCCTGCCCAAGGCCAAGGAACTGCGCCGCGTCGCCGAGCCGCTCATCACCATCGGCAAGACCGATGGCGTGGCGAACCGTCGCCTGGCCATGTCCCGCCTGCGTGACAAGGAAGCGGTCGGCAAGCTGTTCGTCGAGCTGGGCCCGCGTTACCAGGCCCGTCCCGGCGGCTACCTGCGCATCCTCAAGTGCGGCTTCCGTCCGGGCGACAACGCCCCGATGGCCTACGTCGAACTGGTGGACCGCCCGCAGGCGGCGGCCGACGCCGAGTAAGGCAGCGGCAGACGCAAGACACCAAGACCCCGGCTCCGGCCGGGGTCTTCGTTTCAGGCCTCCGAAACTTCTCCGCGCCCGCGCGGTCTGTGTAACCTGAGTCCACCCGACACCGGATCCCGAGATGACCGCCAACCCCTTCGCCTGGTCCTTCCGCGCGCAGTACCTCACCGGGTTCGTACTTTGCTTCGGGCTCATCGGATATGCGCTCTACGTGCAGTTCGGCATGCTGATGCTGCCGTGCCCGCTGTGCATCCTGCAGCGCATCGCGTTCGCAGCGTTGGGGCTGGTATTCCTGGTCGGCGGCCTGCACTCGCCGCGTGGCCGGCTGGGTCGTGGTATCTACGGCGCGCTTGCGTTCATCGCGGCGGGCGCCGGCGCCGGCATCGCCGGGCGCCACGTGTGGCTGCAGTCGCTGCCGCCCAGCGAAGTGCCGCTGTGCAGCAGCATGGGCCTGGATTACATGGTCGAGGCGATGGGTCCGATGAATGCGCTGTCGAAGGTGCTGGCCGGCTCCGGCGAGTGCGCCAAGGTCGATTGGACCTTCCTTGGCGTCTCCATGCCGGCATGGACCCTGGTCTGGTTCATCGGCCTGGGCCTGGGCGCGCTCTGGGCCGCGCTTCGCCGCCGCGCCTGAGACGCCGCTCCCGCCGGTCCGCGCGTCCCGCGGCGAGCACCCACCAACACAGCGTCCTGACATGGCCGACACGGCGCTGTGGCATGATTTCCTTCCCACTACAAGACGGAACCCCGATGAGCGCCAGCGATCGCAACCTGCAGCCCGTGTCAGTGCCCGGCGATTGGACGCCGGCCAGCTGGCGCGGCCGCATTGCGAGCCAGCAGCCGACCTATCCGGATCCCGCCGCGCTCGCGCAGGTGCAGGACGAACTGGGCCGCCTGCCGCCGCTGGTCACCTCCTGGGAAATCCTGGCCCTCAAGAAGCAGCTCGCCGAGGCGCAGGAAGGCAAGCGCTTCCTGCTCCAGGGTGGCGACTGCGCCGAGAGTTTCGCCGACTGTGAGTCCGGGCTGATCTCCAACCGCCTGAAGGTGCTGCTGCAGATGAGCCTCGTGCTCGTCCATGGCCTGCGCCTGCCGGTGGTGCGCGTCGGCCGTTTTGCCGGCCAGTACGCCAAGCCGCGTTCGGCCGACACCGAGGAGCGGGGCGGCATGACCTTGCCCAGCTACCGCGGCGACTTCATCAACCAGCCCGAATTCACCGCCGAGGCGCGCACGCCGGATCCGCGCCGCATGGTGAAGGGCCACGCCCGCTCGGCGATGACGATGAACTTCGTCCGCGCCCTGGTCGATGGCGGCTTCGCTGACCTGCACCATCCCGAGTACTGGGACCTGGGCTGGGTCGGCCACTCGCCGCTGTCGGACGAGTACCAGAAGATGGTCGCGGCCGTGGGCGATGCCGTGCGCTTCATGGAGACCATCGCCGGCGAAGCGCTGCACAACCTCAACCGCGCCGACTTCTACACCTCGCACGAAGCGCTGCTGCTGCCCTACGAGGAAGCGTTGACGCGCCAGGTGCCGCGCCAGTGGGGCTGGTTCAACCTCTCCACCCATTTCCCGTGGATCGGCATGCGCACGGCCGCGCTCGACGGGGCGCACACCGAGTACTTCCGCGGCATCCGTAACCCCATCGCGGTGAAGATCGGCCCCTCGGTCACGCCCGACCAGCTGCTGCGCCTCACCGACGTGCTCAATCCCGAGAACGAGCCGGGCCGGCTGAGCTATATCCATCGCATGGGCGCGGCCAAGGTCGCCAGCCAGCTGCCGCCGCTGCTCGATGCCATCCGCAAGGAGGGCCGCCGCGTGCTGTGGATCTGCGATCCCATGCACGGCAACACCGAAAGCACCAGCAACGGCTTCAAGACGCGTCGCTTCGACAACATCCGCGGCGAAGTCGAAGCCAGCTTCGAGCTGCACGCGGCCGCGGGCACCCGTCTCGGCGGCGTGCACCTGGAGCTGACCGGCGAAAACGTCACCGAATGCACCGGTGGCGCGCGCGACCTGACCGACATCGACCTCGAGCGCGCCTACCGCTCGACAGTGGACCCGCGCCTGAACTACGAGCAGTCGCTCGAGATCGCGATGCTGATCGTGCGCAAGCAGGGCCAGCTGTCGCGCCCGGCCCAGGCCTAGTGCCGGGCCGGACACGCCCGCGGCTCAGGCGCCCTGCGCCTGGGAGTAGCCGGGCTTGCCGTCGAAGCGGTACAGGTTCTCGGTCTTGATCACGTCGAGGCCGGCCTCGGCGGCGCGCTGGAGCAGCGCCGCCACGGCCAGCGGCGAGACCCCGGCCGGCGCCCGGAACCGGCAGCGCCAATGATCGGAGCAGAGCGTGCGCGCATTGCCCTGCGGATAGACCTTCACGCCGCGGTTGGTGATCAGCTCCAGGCTGAAGTCCGGGGCAGCCAGCGGCTGCAGGCGCTCGCCCAGCGCGGCTGGCGAACGCCCCGGGGCATCCCAGTGCAGGAACACGTCGACGCCCTCGAGTTGCTTATGCGCCGGCGGTGTCGCCAGTTGCGTAAGCTGGCGCACTGGCGAGTCGGTGCGGGCCTCCGTGCGTCCCGGGTAGTGCACGGCACGCAGGCGTACCGGCGCCTGGCCCAGTCGCTCGACCACGGCGTCGGCAAAGGCCTGGGTTCCAACCCGCCGCACGTTGCCCGCGGCCGCCACGTCGCCGGTCAGGACGCCATCCTCGAGCGTTCGCAGCCAGGCGTTGTGGATCCGCGTGGCCGGTTCGCCGCGGCCCAGGTGCACCAGCATCATCACCGCCGACAGCAGCAGGCCGGAGGGGTTGGCGATGTCCTGCCCGGCGATGTCCGGCGCCGAGCCGTGCACCGCCTCGAACATCGCCGCGCCGTAGCCGATGTTGGCCGAAGGCGCGAGCCCGATCGAGCCCGCGACCTCGGCCGCCACGTCGGACAGGATGTCGCCATAGAGGTTGGGGGTCACGATCACATCGAAGTCGCGCGGGCGCGTGGCCACCCGCGCCGTGCCGATGTCGATGATCATGTGTTCGGTCGCGATGCCCGGATACTGCGGTGCGATCTCTTCGAAGACGGCGTGGAACAGGCCGTCCGTCAGCTTCATGATGTTGTCCTTGGTCATGCAGGTGACCTTCCGGCGCCCATTCGCGACTGCATACTCGAAGGCATGCCGCACGATGCGCTCACAGCCGGGCCGCGTGACCAGCTTCAGGCACTGCACCACCTCGTCGGTCTGGCGGTGTTCGATGCCGGCGTAGGTGTCTTCCTCGTTCTCGCGGACCACCACCAGGTCCATCCCCGGATGGGGGGCGGGCAGGGCGGGGTGGTAGGCAACGCAAGGCCGCACGTTGGCGAACAGCCCCAGGGTCTTGCGCAGGCTCACGTTGACGCTCTTGAAGCCGCCCCCCTGCGGCGTGGTCAGCGGCGCCTTGAGCAGGACGCCGTGCGTCGCGATCGCCTCGAGGGCGTCGCCGTCGAAGCCGGCGGCATGGCCAGCCTGGTAGGCCTTGAGGCCCAGCGACACTTCGTGGAAAGTGAGGGCGGGATCCGCGGCGCTCAGTACGCGCAGCGCAGCCGCCATGATTTCGGGGCCGATGCCGTCGCCATGGGCGACGGCCACGGTGCGGGCGGGGAGCGGGGCAGCCAGGGCATCACGGGCGAGCGCAGACATATGAACTCCAATGCACGAAAAGAAAGTCGTGAATATAGAATCAGATCTTGACCCGCCGGTCAACGACCCCGGGCTCGCCGCCGGGTGGACCTTCATGTCCAACCATACCCACGTGCTGGTGGCCCTGGCCTCCGCGCCGGGGGCGACCCTGCGCGAGGTCGCCACGCGGGTGGGCATCACCGAACGGGCCGTGCAGCGGATCGTGGCCGACCTCGAGAAGGCCGGCGCGCTGGTCAAGGAGCGGGACGGGCGGCGCAACCTCTACCGGATCCGGCACGAACTGCACCTGCGCCACCCGTTGGAGGCGCACCGGACGATCGGCGAGCTGCTGGAGCTGGTGCTGTCCGGAGCCTGAGCCCCGGCCGTCTCAGAGCGGCAGCGTTGGCAGGTAGCGGGGCGGATTGCGCGCCTTGGTGGCCTGCTCGAAGGCGTAGCCCATCGCCAGCAGTTCCGGCTCGCTGTAGGGCCGACCCATGAACACCAGCCCGATCGGCAGGCCCTGCACGTTGCCCGAAGGCACGGTCAGGCTGGGCGTGCCTGCGACGGCCGCGGCGCCGTATCCGGCGCCGGTGAAATGGTCGCCGTTGATCCAGTCGGTCGGCCAGGCCGGCGACGTCGCCGGCGCGATGATGGCGTCCAGCCGATCGCCGTCCAGCGCCTTCAGCAGGCCGTCCTCGCCCGCCAGCCGGCGGATGCGGTCGCGCGCCCGCAGGTAGTCGGGCGAGTCCAGCCCGCCCTTGGCCTGGGCCTGCAGGAACCGCTCCTGCCCGAACCACGGCATGGCCTTGGTCGCATTCGCCTCGTTCCAATCGATCAGCGCCTCCAGTGATCCCGGTACGCCTTCGCGGCCGGCGAGGTACGCATTCAGGCCGTCCTTGAACTCGTACAGCAGCACCTGCAGTTCATCGGCGCCCCACTGGCCCAAGGTGTCGATGCGCACGTCCACTACCTCGGCACCCGCGGCGCGCAGGGCCTCGATCGACGCCTCGACGTTCGCGTCCACCCCCGGGTGGTAGCCCATCGCCTGGCGCAGCACGCCCAGCCGCTTTCCGGCCAGGGCGCCGGTGTCCAGGCTGGCGGTGTAGTCGGGTGGCAGGTTGCCGGCGGCCGCGTGCGAGGCCGGGTCGGCCTCGTCGATGCCGGCCAGCGCATTCATCAGCGCGGCGACGTCGGCCACGCTGCGGCCCATCGGGCCCGCGGTGTCCTGCGAGATCGAGATCGGGATGATGCCGTCGCGGCTGACCACGCCGACGGTCGGCTTCAGGCCGACCAGGCCATTCACCGCCGACGGGCAGATGATGCTGCCGTCGGTCTCGGTGCCGACGCCGACGGTGGCCAGGCTGGCGGCGATGGCGCTGCCGGTGCCGGCGCTGGAGCCGCAGGGGTTGCGGTCGAGCACGTAGGGGTTGCGGGTTTGGCCGCCGCGCGAGCTCCAGCCCGAGCTGGAGCGGGTGGAGCGGAAGTTCGCCCACTCGCTGAGGTTGGTCTTGCCCAGGATCACCGCGCCAGCCTCCCGCAGCCGCGTGACCAGGTAGGCGTCGTCGCCGGGGCGGTTTTCCGCCAGCGCCAGCGAGCCGGCGCTGTTGGCCATGCCGACCGCGTCGATGTTGTCCTTGAGCAGCACCGGGATGCCGTGCAGCGGGCCGCGCAGTTGGCCGGCGGCGCGCTCGGCATCGAGTGCGCGGGCGTCCTCGAGCGCCGAGGGGTTGGTCTCGATCACCGACCGCAGGTTCAGGCCGGCGCGGTCGATGGCATCGATGCGCGCCAGGTAGGCGCGGGTCAGTGCCTCGGAGCTGAATTCGCCCGAGGCCATGCGGGCCTGCGCCTGCGCGATGTCCAGTTCCACGATGTCCGGGCCCGTGGTCGCGGGCTCCGGGGCGCGGTTCGAGCCGGGCGCCGGCGCCGGCGGGCCGCTGCAGGCCGCGAGCGTCAGGAGCAGGGCGAGGGCGGGCAGACGGCGCATGGCGGGATCCGGTGAGCGCGGGCAGGGCGCACCGCCATCCGAGTATCGGGTGCGTCGCCGCACGCCGCAATGCGCTTCAGGTGAAGAACACGCCCCAGGCCAGCCGCGCCACCAGCGCCAGCACCACCGCCAGGAACACCATGCGGATGAAGCGGTCGCCCTGGCGGATCGCCAGCTTGCTGCCGACGTAGCTGCCGAGCATGTTGCCGATGATCAGCGGGATCGCCAGCAGCCACACCACGTAGCCCGACAGCGCCAGCACCGTCCAGGAGCTGAGGTCGGCGGCGACGTTGGTGGACTTGGACACGGCCGATGACTTCAGGAAGTCCAGGCCGATCACGCTGACGAAGGCGAACACCATCAGGGTGCCGGTGCCCGGGCCGATCAGGCCGTTGTAGAAGCCGCAGGCGCCGCCGACCGCCACGGCGGCCCAGGCCTCGCGATGCGGGGGAAACCGGCGCTCCTCTTTCTGGCCGAGGTCCTTGCGCAGGACCGTGTAGATGGCCAGCAGCACGCAGACCACCAGTACCGCCATCTTCAGGAGTTCGGGGTCGCTGCGCTTGGCGAACTGCACGCCGACCGCCGAGAAGGCGAGGGCGGACACCAGGGCGGGAACCACGATGCGCCGTTCGACGACCACGTGCCGGAAATAGTTCCAGGCCGCGACGCTGGTGCCCAGCAGCGAACTGGTGCGCTGGGTGCCGATGGCCTGCAGGATGTTCAGGCCGGGATGCAGGTTGAGCATGGCGGGCGTGAGGATCAGCCCGCCGCCGCCCACGATGCTGTCGAGCAGGCCGGCGGCGAAGCCGGCCAACGCGGTCAGCAGCCACAGTTCGGCCGTCATGGCCGTGGGCTCGGGCGGTGGGGCCTGCGCTTAGCCGCGCGAGGCCTTCTTGCGGTCGTTCTCGGTGCGGAACTTCTTGCGCAGGCGGATGGCGACCGGGGTGATCTCGACCAGCTCGTCGTCGTCGATGAACTCCAGCGCCTGCTCGAGCGAGAACTTCACCGGCGGGATCAGGCCTTCGTCCTTGTCGGTGCCCGAGGCGCGGAAGTTGGTCAGCTGCTTGCCGCGCAGGGCATTGACCGTGAGGTCGTTGTCCTTGGAGTGGATGCCGACGATCTGGCCTTCGTAGATCTCCTCGCCCGGCTCGACCATCAGGCGGCCACGCTCCTGCATCGCGATCTGCGCGTAGGCCGGCGACGGGCCGGTGCCGTTGGAGATCAGCACGCCGTTCTGGCGCTGGCCGATCTCGCCTTCCTGCTTCGGCGCGTAGTGGTCGAAGACGTGGAAGAGCAGGCCGGTGCCGGCGGTGATCGTGCGGAACTCGGTCTGGAAGCCGATCAGGCCGCGGGCCGGGATGATGAAGTCGATGCGCACGCGGCCCTTGCCGTCCGGCTCCATGTTCTGGAGGATCGCGCGGCGCTCGCCCAGGCGCTGCATCACGCCGCCCTGGTACTGCTCCTCGAGGTCCACGACCAGCGACTCGAACGGCTCGGACTTCACGCCGTCGATGTCCTTGATGATGACCTCGGGGCGCGACACGGCCAGCTCGTAGCCCTCGCGGCGCATGGTTTCGATCAGGATCGAGAGGTGCAGCTCGCCGCGGCCGCTGACCTTGAACTTGTCGGCGTCGGCGGTGTCCTCGACCTTCAGCGCCACGTTGTGCTGGGTCTCGCGCATCAGGCGGTCGCGCAGCTGGCGCGAGGTGAGGAACTTGCCGCCGCTGCGGTCCTTGTTGCCGGCGAAGGGCGAGTCGTTGACCTGGAAGGTCATGCTGATCGTCGGCTCGTCGACGGTGAGCACCGGCAGCTGCTCGGGCGTGGACACGTCGCACACGGTGTCGGAAATGCCCAGGCCCTCGATGCCGGAGATGGCGATGATGTCGCCGGCGCGCGCTTCCTTCACCTCGTGGCGCTCCAGGCCCATGAAGCCGAGCACCTGCAGCACCTTGGCGTTGCGCACCTTGCCGTCGCGCGCCACCACGGACACCTGCTGGTTGGTGCGGATGGTGCCGCGCTGCACGCGGCCCACGCCGATGATGCCGACGTAGTTGTTGTAGTCGAGCGAGGTGATGCGCATCTGGAACGGACCTTCCTCGTCCACCGGCGGCGGCGCCACCTTGTCGACGATGGTCTGGAACAGCGGGGTCATGTCGCCCGAGCGCACCGACTCGTCCATGCCGGCGTAGCCGTTCAGGCCCGAGGCGTAGACCACGGTGAAGTCGAGCTGCTCGTCGGTGGCGCCGAGGCGGTCGAACAGGTCGAAGGTCTGGTTCAGCACCCAGTCCGGGCGCGCGCCCGGGCGGTCGACCTTGTTGATGACCACGATCGGCTTGAAGCCCATCGCGAAGGCCTTCTGGGTCACGAAGCGCGTCTGCGGCATCGGGCCGTCCATCGCGTCGACCAGGATCAGCACGGAATCGACCATCGACAGCACGCGCTCGACCTCGCCGCCGAAGTCGGCGTGGCCCGGGGTGTCGACGATGTTGATGCGGTATTCCTCGCCGGCCGGCGAGGTCCAGCGGATCGCCGTGTTCTTGGAAAGGATGGTGATGCCGCGCTCCTTTTCCAGGTCGTTGCTGTCCATCGCGCGCTCGGCCAGCTGCTGGCGCTCGCCCAGGGTGTTGGACTGCTTGAGCAGCTGGTCGACCAGGGTGGTCTTGCCATGGTCGACGTGGGCGACGATGGCGATGTTGCGGAGCTTTTCGATGGACATGCGGATGGACGCCTGGCGGCGCGCTGCTCGTGGCTGAAGGAAGCCGGCGATTATAGCGGTAAACCGTTGCTGAATGCCTGTTCAGGCGCGCCGGTGCCGACAGGCCTGTGGCATCCTAGTCAGCCCGCCGGGCCCCGCCCGGCCACCCACGCCGGAGCAATCCATGTCCCTGACCGCCGTTTTCACCACCAGCCGCGGCCCGATCCGCATCAAGCTGCACGCCGACAAGGCGCCGCTGACCGTCGCCAACTTCGTCAACCTCGCCCAGCGCGGGTTCTACGATGGCCTGAGCTTCCATCGCGTCATCCCCGATTTCATGATCCAGGGCGGCTGCCCGAAGGGCACCGGCACCGGCAACCCGGGCTACCGCTTCGAGGACGAGTGCCGCGCCGACCTTCGCCACGACAAGCCCGGCGTGCTGTCCATGGCCAATGCGGGCCCGGGCACCAACGGCAGCCAGTTCTTCATCACCCACGTCGCCACGCCGTGGCTGGACGGCAAGCACACCGTGTTCGGTGAAGTGATCGGCGCCGGCGACCAGCAGGTGGTGGACGCCGTGCGCGGCGGCGACAAGATCGAGAGCGTCAAGATCGAGGGCGACGCCGCCCCGCTGCTGGCCAGCCAGGCCGCCCGCGTCGGCGAGTGGAACAAGACGCTCGACGCCCAGGCCTGAGGCCAGGCCACCGGCCGGGGCGCAAGGCCCCGGCCGCGCTTCACTTGACGAAGCGCAGGCTGTCGAACATCCGCGACACCGCCTCCGCGTCCCGGCCGTAGTAGTGCTCGGCCGGGGCGATCCACACCAGCAGGGTCAGCCGGCCGTCGCGTTCGGCGGCCGTGGCCATGCCGCGGTACTGCAGCCCGCCCGGGTTATCGAGCGCGAGGTCGAAGCGCAGGCCCGGCGTGGGGCCCCAGTTCGCCGGCCGCAGCGCGCTGCCGCGCACGTTCGCCCAGCCGCCGCCGCGCAGGCCGTCGAGCACGATGTCGCGCACCTCGTCTGGCCGCATGCCCTTGCGGAACCAGGGGCCGTCGGGGCGGCTGCGCCGCTCCCGGGCGCCCAGGAACACGTGTTCGCCGGGCCTGATGCCGGAAATGACGATCAGCTGGTTCAGCGGCGCGCCGTCGATCGTCCACTGCTCCTGACGCGGTGCCTTCAGGCGGGCCCAGTCCAGCCCGGTGTCCAGCGCCAGGTCGAACACGCGGGCATTGCCGGCCTCCTGCAGCCTCCCGCCGGCGCCGCCGCTGGCGCAGGCGGCCAACAGCAGCACGGCGAGGGCCATCGCCGCGCATCGCAGCGGGAATCGAATCATGGCGAGGCCTCCAGTTCGGCAAGGTATTGGCGGACGAAGGCGGCGTCCTCGGCCGCCGGCGCCAGCTCGAGGTAGCGGCGCAGCTCGGTGGCGGCCTCGGCGCGGCGGCCATCGTTCCGCAGCGCCAGGCCGTGCTCGCGGTGCGCGGCCGCGGGCGGCGAGGGCAGGGCGATGGCTTCCGCGTAAAGCGCACGGGCGCGGGCCAGGTCGCCCTCGTCGCCCCGCCGCCGGTAGGCCTCGCCTTCGTAGAACGCGTAGGTGGCCTGCATCTCGGGCTCCGCGTGCTTTCGCAGGTCGGTGATCACGCGCACCGAGGAGTCGTACATGCGGCGCGACAGCTCCAGCTCCAGCCAGTGCGCGAGGAAGGGTCGCACCGCTTCGCGGTAGGCCTCGCGGCCGGAGTCGCCCGACGCCTGGCCGCTGGCCTCCGCCGCGCTGCGCACGTCCTCGAGCCGCTCGGCGGTCTTGGGGTGGCTGGCGAACACCGGCACCGGCTTGCCGTAGCGGCGCGCGTCTTCTTCGTCCTTCATGCGCTGCCACAGCCGCGCCCCGGCGTGGGCGTCGTAGCCCTGGCCGGTGGCCACCGCGAAGCCGATGCGGTCCGCCTCGCGTTCGGCGTCGCGCGAGAACTGGTACATGCTCGCCGCGCCCAGGATGTTGGCCAGGTAGCCTGCGGCACCCGCGCCACCGCCCCAGGCCAACAGCCCGAACGAGCCGAGGAAGGCCGAGCTGCGCTTGGCCCGGCGCCACTGCTGGAGCGAGTGGCGCTGGCGGAAATGCGCGAACTCGTGGCCCAGCACCAGCGCGAGCTCGGCCTCGTCCTGGAAGCGGAGCAGGGCGCCGGTCCAAACGATCATCATGCCGTTGGGCGACATCGAGGCGTTGAACCACGGCTGCTCGACGATGTAGACGCGCATGTCGCCGCAATGGTCGGCCGCGACCCGGCAGGCCACGCCCCGCACGTAGGCGTTGAGCGCCGGATCGCGCACCAGGCTCGGGTGCTGCTGCAGGTCGCGCTCGGCGCGGTCCATCGCGTACCAGAGTTCGTCCTCGTCGCTGCCGGCGGCCGGGCGCTGGCCCGGGCGGGCCGATTCCACGGCCAGGAGCGCGGGTGCGGCCAGGGCCAGCAGCGTGGCCAGCAGCAGGGCGGGGCGTCGGTTCACAGCGGCAGCCCCGACAGCATGTCGGCCACGGTTTCTTCCGCGCCCTGCGCATCGCGCAGGTCCCCGGACTGGTTGGACATGAGGTTGAACCACACCACTTGCCCGGTGCGCAGGTCGACCAGGGTGGCCACGCCCACCTGCTGGCCGCCGCCGATGTCGACGTAGCTGCCCATCGCCGCGCCGGCCAGGAAGCCCAGTACGCGCATGGCCTTGCGGCCGCTGCTGGCGTAGCTGTCGCGGATGTAGGTGAACAGCGCATAGTCGGCGCCGGTGGCCTCGCGTAGGGTCTCCACGCCGGGGCCGAGGGTCCAGTCGAGGCGGCGGTCCTTGGTGGCCAGGTAGCTACCGCTGCGGGTGTAGACGGCGATGCTGGTGGCCACCGCCTCGTTCAGCCGCACCACCTGGCCCAGGCGCGAGTCGGGCGCCAGGTCGTCGGGCAGGTCGAAGTCGGGCTGGCGGGCCGTGCCGCCTTCGTCGAGCAGGCGGGCGACCGCGGCCGGGAAGTGCCGGCGCGCCGCCTCGGACCATTCCCGCCGGGGTTCCTGCAGGCCACCGGCGGTGACTTCGGTGAGCTCGATGTCCGGCTCCACCACCACCACGCTGCCCTGGATCCGCAGCGGACGCCCGGCGTCATCGGTGGCGACCCGGTTCTGGTCGTAGGCGAGGGCCTGCAGGGGCAGCCACAGGGCGAGTGCCCAAGCGAGCAGCCAGCGGGTGCGACGGGTCGGGGCCATGGCGTTCCTCCTGGCGCCAGCATGCCCGAAAGTCTGCGCAGGGCAAGCCCGGGCGGGGGCGTCGGGGTGGGCGTGCGTGGTATCCTTCCGGGGTTTTTCCGCCCCGCCACAACCCCTGCGAGGATTGCGATGCCCCAGCTTGCCAAGCGCATGGGCCGTGCCAAGCCCAGCGCCATCATGGCCGTCGCCGACAAGGCCAAGAAGCTCAAGGCCGAAGGCCGCGACATCGTCAGCTTCTCCATCGGCGTCCCCAACTTCCTGCCCGGCGAGCACGTCTACGCCGCCGCCCGCGAGGCGCTGGCCAAGGACAGCGGCCAGTACGGCAGCAACCGCGGCTCCGACGCCCTGCTCGACGCATTCCTGCACCACCTCGAGGGCCTGGGCCTCACCGGCTACACGCGCCTGCACTGCGCCACCGGCATCGGCGCCAAGCACATCCTCTACAACCTGGCCGAGGCCCTGCTCGACGAAGGCGACACCATCGCCTACGCCGTGCCGTACTGGACCACCTACGCCGACATCGCCGAGGTGCTGAACGCGAAGATCCTCGCGCTGCCGTGCCCGGCCAGCCAGGACTACAAGCTCACGCCGGCCCAGCTCGATGCCGCCCTGGCGACCAAGCCGAAGGTGTTCCTGTTCAACAACCCGAACAACCCGACCGGCATGGTCTACACCCGCGCGGAAATCGCGGCGCTGGCCGACGTCGTCGCGAAGCACCCGGACACCTGGGTCATCACCGACGACATCTACAACACGATGGTGTTCGACGGCTTGGGCTACCACAACTTCGTGCAGGCCCGCCCGGAGCTGCGCGAGCGCGTGATCTTCGTCGACTCGCTGTCCAAGACCTACGGCATGCCCGGCTGGCGCGTCGGCTTCATGGCCGGCCCGGAATCGGTGGCCAAGGCGATGACGGTGCTCAACTCGACGCACATCACCAACCTGCCCGAGGTCGTCGTGGCCGCCGCGGTCGCCGCGCTGACCGGCCCGCAGGACGTGCCGCTGGGCAAGTGCGCCGAGTTCCAGGCCAAGCGCGACAGGGTGGTCGACACGCTGAACGCGATCCCCGGCGTGGTCTGCCCGAAGCCGCAGGGCGCGTTCTACGTGTTCCCCGACATCAGCTGCGCCTTCGGCAAGTCGCACAAGGGCGTGAAGATCGCCAACGACGTCGACTTCTGCAGCGTGCTGCTCGAAGCCAAGGGCGTGGCCTGCGTTCCCGGCTCGGCCTTCGGCGAGCCGCGCGCGCTGCGCATCAGCTACACCTGCCCGACCGAGCAGCTGCCCAAGGGCCTGCAGCGCATCCAGGAATTCTTCGCCGAACTTTCGTAAGGAGCTGTCATGAAAACCCCCGTTCGCGTTGCCGTCACCGGCGCCGCCGGCCAGATTGGTTACTCCCTGCTGTTCCGCATCGCCTCGGGCGAGATGCTGGGCAAGGACCAGCCGGTGATCCTGCAGATGCTCGAGCTGCCGATGGAGAAGGCCCAGGCCGCCCTTCGCGGCGTGATGATGGAGCTCGAGGACTGCGCCTTCCCGCTGCTGGCCGGCATGGTCGGCACCGATGACCCGATGGTCGCGTTCAAGGACGCCGACGTCGCCCTGCTGGTCGGCGCCATGCCCCGCGGCCCGGGCATGGAGCGCAAGGACCTGCTGCTCAAGAACGCCGAGATCTTCACCGTGCAGGGCAAGGCCATCAACGCCGTGGCCTCGCGCGACATCAAGGTGCTGGTGGTCGGCAACCCGGCCAACACCAACGCCTACATCGCCATGAAGTCGGCGCCGGACATCAACCCGCGCAACTTCACAGCGATGCTGCGCCTGGACCACAACCGCGCGCTGTCGCAGCTGGCCATCAAGGCCGGCGTCGACGTGGCCGGCATCGAGAAGCTGGTGGTCTGGGGCAACCACAGCCCGACCATGTACCCCGACTACCGCTTCGCCACCGTGGCCGGCGGTTCGCTCAAGGACAAGATCGGCGACGAAGCCTGGAACCGCGAAACCTTCATCCCGAAGGTCGGCAAGCGCGGCGCCGCGATCATCGAGGCCCGCGGCCTGAGCTCCGCGGCCTCGGCCGCCAACGCCGCCATCGACCACATCCACGACTGGGTGCTCGGCACGAACGGCAAGTGGGCGACGATGGGCATCCCGTCGGACGGCAGCTACGGCATCCCGAAGGACGTGATGTACGGCTTCCCTGTGACCTGCAAGGACGGCAAGTACGAGATCGTGCAGGGCCTCGAGATCGACGAGTACTCGCGCACCATGATGGACAAAACCCTGGCCGAGCTCGAGGAAGAGCGCGCCGGCGTCGCCCACCTGCTCTGACGGCACCGCGAAGGCGACCCACGGGTCGCCTTCGCGATTGAGGGAAACGAAATGACTGACATGAACTCGGCCGGCGCGCGCTTCCGCGCCGCCGTCAGGGAAGAATCCCCGCTGCAGGTGATGGGCGCCATCACCGCGTACGCCGGCATGATGGCCAAGCGCACCGGCTACAAGGCGCTGTACCTGTCGGGTGGCGGCGTCGCCGCGAACTCACTGGGCATGCCCGACCTTGGCATCAGCACCATGGAGGACGTGCTCACCGACGCGCGCCGCATCGTCGATGCCACCGGCATGCCGCTGCTGGTGGACATCGACACCGGCTGGGGCGGCGCCTTCAACATCGGCCGCACCATCAGGAACTTCCAGCGCATCGGCGTCGCCGCGGTGCACATGGAGGACCAGGTCGGCCAGAAGCGCTGCGGGCATCGCCCGGGCAAGGAAGTGGTCTCGACGCAGGAGATGGTCGATCGCGTGAAGTCCGCCGTGGACGCTCGCACCGACGCGGGCTTCGTGATCATGGCGCGCACCGATGCCGCCGCGGTCGAGGGCCTGGACGCCGCGATCGAGCGCGCCGTGGCCTACGTCGAGGCCGGTGCCGACATGGTCTTCCCGGAAGCCATGCGCTCGCTGGACGACTACCGCAAGGTCAAGGCCGCGGTGAAGGTGCCGGTGTTGGCCAACCTCACCGAGTTCGGCTCCACGCCGTTCTTCACCACCGGGGAACTGCGCGACGCCGGCGTGGACATCGCGCTCTATTGCTGCGGCGCGTACCGCGCCATGAACAAGGCCGCGCTGCACTTCTACGAGACCGTGCGCCGCGAGGGCACCCAGAAGAACATCGTCGACACCCTGCAGACCCGCGCCGAGCTCTACGACTTCCTGGGCTACCACGCCTACGAAGACAAGCTCGACCAGCTGTTCGCCGAGGAAAAGAAGGAAGACTGAGCCATGACCGAATCCACCCTGCCCAAGCCCAAGAAGTCGGTGGCCCTGAGCGGCACCGCCGCCGGCAACACCGCGCTGTGCACCGTCGGCCGCAGCGGCAACGACCTGCACTACCGCGGGTACGACATCCATGACCTGGCCACGAAGGCCGGCTTCGAGGAAGTGGCGCACCTGCTGGTGCACGGCACGCTGCCCACCGCCAGCCAGCTGGCGGCCTATAAGACCAAGCTCAAGCGCCTGCGCGGCCTGCCTGCGATCGTCACCGACGCGCTCGAGCTGGTGCCGGCCAACGCGCACCCGATGGACGTGCTGCGCACCGGCTGCTCGGTGCTCGGCGTGGTGCTGCCCGAGCGCGACGGCCACCCGGTGAACGAGGCCCGCGACATCGCCGACAAGCTGATGGCCAGCTTCGGCTCGATGCTGCTGTACTGGTGGCACTTCACCCGCAACGGCCGCCGCATCGACGTCGAGACCGACGACGACACCATCGCCAGCCACTTCCTGCACCTGCTGCACGGCGAGCCGCCGAGCGCCTCGCACGCGCGCGCGCTCGACCAGTCGCTGGTGCTGTACGCCGAGCACGAGTTCAACGCGTCCACCTTCACCGCGCGCGTCATCGCCGGCACCGGCTCGGACCTGTTCAGCTGCATCACCGGCGCCATCGGCGCGCTGCGCGGCCCGAAGCACGGTGGCGCCAACGAAGTCGCGATGGAGATCATCGCCCGCTACGGCAGCGCCGACGAGGCGGAGGCCGACATCCGCGCCCGCGTGGAGCGCAAGGAAATCGTCATCGGCTTCGGCCACCCGGTCTACACCATCGGCGACCCGCGCAACCCCATCATCAAGGACATCAGCCGCAAGCTCTGCAAGGAAGGCGGCAACCAGGTGCTGTTCGACGTCAGCGAGCGCATCGAGACGCTGATGATGGACCTCAAGAAGATGTTCCCGAACCTCGACTGGTACAGCGCCTCGGCCTACCACATGATGGGGGTGCCGACCGCGATGTTCACCCCGCTGTTCGTGATCGCCCGCACGAGCGGCTGGTCGGCGCACGTGATCGAGCAGCGCATCGACGGCAAGATCATCCGCCCGAGCGCGAACTACACCGGTCCCGAGGACCGCGCCTTCGTGGCGATCGACAAGCGCTGACCAAAAGAAGTGGGGGGAGCGGGGTCAGGTTCGGAACCTGACCCCGTTTTCGTTCAGGGGGCCAGGCGCTGGCTCGCGTGCGGGCCAGCGGGCGTGGCCGCCGTCGGCACCGACATGGTCACGGTCGGCGGCGTCAGCCGCTGGACCCGGAAGAAGGTGTGGTCGCCGATGGTGGCCACCCGCGGCGCGGTGGCCCAGGCCGGATTGGCGAGGTCGAGGGCGGCGAAGTGGCTGGCGCCCGGGACGACCTCATTGCGCTGGCCGGCCGGCTGGCGCCAGTCGTGCTGGGCCTCGAACGCGACCTCCACGGCTTTTTCCCAGGCCTCGAGGTTCTTCATCCGCAGGCCGGGATGGACGATGGTCGGCGCGAACTGCTTGCGGGCGGTCACCACTTCGCAGACCGACTCGCCCCAGCGGCCGCTGTCCCGGCGGCGCAAGGCCACCTCGGCGACGGCACGCTGGCCCAGTTCGGACTGGTTGCGGGCTTCTAGGTAGATGGTCGTCGCCAGGCAGAGCGGGTCGGCGGCGGGTTGGGGCAGCACCTGGGCAAGCCACAGGATGAAGGACAACTTCATGGCGGAACTCCTTGCTCCGTTGCGCCGCACTCCACCGTCCGCCTTGCGGCGGGTCGCCTGTTGGAATCTCCAACGGGACGGGGGGAGGGATGCGGCCTGGCGTTTTGGGGATGGACGAGCGAGGCTCGCATTCCGGTCGGGGCGTCGAAGGTTGGGCGCCGTCCGGAAACCCCGCCAAGCCATGCGCTGGGGGGCCGTATCTGGCCGGCGGGTCCTGGGGACGGGAGCCGGTTCCGACGCGCATGGTACGGCCGGAACCCGAACTCCAGCTGAACGGGTATTCACAACCCGTTGATTTTATTTGGAGTGATTACTCAAGCCGGCCGCCGAAATGGCCGCTGGCCGGCCTAGAAACCCGCAGCGAGACGGCTGCCTTGGTCGATGGCGCGCTTGGCATCGAGCTCGGCGGCAACGTCGGCGCCACCGATCAGATGCGGCTGCCTGCCTGCCGCCACCAGCGGGTCGAACAGCGCCCGCAGCGGCTCCTGGCCGGCGCAGACGACCACGTGGTCCACTGGCAGCACTTGCTCCCGGCCGTCCACGCGGATGCGCAGCCCGCTGTCGTCGACGCCCAGGTACTCGACCCCGCCGAGCGCCTGCACGCCCTTGGCCTTGAGCGCCGAGCGGTGGATCCAGCCGGTGGTCTTGCCCAGCTTCGCGCCCGGCTTGCCCGGGCTCCGCTGCAGCAGCCAGACCTCGCGGGCGGGGGCTTCGGGCTTGGGCTTGGCCAGGCCGCCGGCGCCCTCGAAATCCGGTGCGACGCCCCATTCGGCCAGCCAGCGCCCCGTGTCCAGGGTCGGCGACTCGCCTTCGTGCACCAGGTACTCGGCCACGTCGAAGCCGATGCCGCCGGCGCCGATGATCGCGACCTTCTGGCCCGGCACCACCTTCCCGCCAAGCACGTCGAGGTAGCTGACGACCTTGGGGTGGTCCCTGCCCGGGAAGGCGACCTTGCGGGGCCGGATGCCGGTGGCCAGCACGATCTCGTCGAAGCCCCCGGCCAGCAGGTGTTCCGCATCCACCGCCGCGCCCAGGCGCTGTTCGACGCCGGTCAGCTGCAGGCGCTTGTCGAAGTAGCGCAGGGTCTCGTGGAATTCCTCCTTGCCCGGGATGGTCTTGGCCAGGTTGAACTGGCCGCCGATCCGCGGCGAGGCGTCCATCAGCGTGACCCGGTGGCCGCGCTCGGCGGCGACCGTGGCGCAGGCAAGCCCGGCCGGGCCGGCGCCGACCACCGCGATTCGGCGCGGCGTTGCCGCGGGCAGGTAGTTGAGTTCGGTTTCGGCGCAGGCGCGGGGGTTGACCAGGCAACTGGCCTTTTTGGCCACGAACACGTGGTCCAGGCAGGCCTGGTTGCAGGCGATGCAGGTGTTGATCTCGTCGCGGCGGCCGGCGCGCGCCTTGTTGACCCACTGCGGGTCGGCCAGCAGCGGCCGGGCCATCGAGACCATGTCGGCCTGGCCGCGGGCAAGGATGTCCTCGGCGACCTCGGGCATGTTGATGCGGTTGGTGGCGACCAGGGGCAGCGCCACGTGCGGCTTGAGCTTGGCGGTGACGCCGGCGAAGGCCGCGCGTGGCACCGAGGTGGCGATGGTGGGCACCCGGGCCTCGTGCCAGCCGATGCCGGTGTTGATGATGGTGGCGCCGGCGGCTTCGATGGCCTTGGCCTGCAGCACGATCTCGTCCCAGTCGGAGCCGCCCTCGACCAGCTCGAGCATGGACAGCCGGTAGATGAGGATGAAGTCCGGCCCCACCGCCTCGCGGATGCGGCGCACGATCTCGACCGCGAAGCGCATGCGCTTCTCCGGCGTGCCGCCCCAGGCGTCGGTGCGCTTGTTGGTGCGCGCCGACAGGAACTGGTTGATCAGGTAACCCTCCGAGCCCATCACCTCGACGCCGTCGTAGCCGGCCTCGCGGGCCAGGCGGGCGGTGTTGACGAAGGCCTTGATCTGGCGCTCGACGCCCCAGGCGGTGAGGGCGCGCGGCGTCAGCGGGCTGATCGGCGCCTTGATCTTCGACGCCGAAACCAGCAGCGGATGCGCGGCGTAGCGACCGGCGTGCAGGATCTGCATGCAGATCTTGCCGCCGGCGGCGTGCACGGCCTGGGTGACGATGCGGTGCTTGTGGATTTCCCACGGCCAGCTGAGCTTGCCCGCGAAGGGCTTGAGCCAGCCGACCAGGTTCGGCGCGATGCCGCCGGTGACCATCAGGCCGACGCCACCCTCGGCGCGCTCGCGGAAATACGCGGCGAGCTTGGGGAAGTCGCGGGCATGGTCTTCCAGGCCGGTGTGCATCGAACCCATCAGGACCCGGTTGGGCAGCGTGCAGAAGCCGAGGTCGAGCGGCTGGAAGAGATGCGGGTACGACGTGGCGGTCATGGCTGGCGGCGCGTGGCGGTGGAGTCCCGCACCTTGCCCGTAACGGACGGCGCGGACAAGACGCGGCGGAAAGGGTTCATTCCTTGCCTTCTTCGCCGACCCGCTGCATCTGCAGGTCGCGCAGGGACAGGCGTTCACCGTTGTCGTCGCGCAGGCCGAGGTCCGCCAGCGGCGCGCCGGTATGGCGGTTCACGAAGCGGACCGGGGCCTTGCCGCCATAGATCCAGCGGTCGCCCCATTGGGCCAGTGCGATCAGCACCGGCGCCAGGTCCTTGCCGCTCTCGGTCAGCCGGTACTCGATCTCCCTCGCGTCCTCCTTCGAGGCACGACGCTCCAGTACCCCCGCCTCGACCAGGTGCTTGAGCCGGGCGCTGAGCACGTTCTTGGCGATGCCCAGCCGGCGTTCGAAATCGCCGAAACGACGAACGCCCCCGAAACACTCGCGAAGGATCAGCAGGCTCCACCACTCGCCGACCCGTTCCAGGGCCTGGGCCATGGGGCAGGGCATGTCTGCATAGGAAGTTCGCTTCATGGGCGCAGGCTAGACGAGATGGTTGCATAATGCAACCAGATACGGCAAACTGCGATTGGTTTTATAGCGAAACCAATAACGGTGCCCCCAATGAATGCCAAATTGATTCGTCCGCTCGGCCGCCTGCTGGGCAACCTGTTTCCGGACCTGGCTGCCGAAATGGCCAGGCGCCTCGCGACCCGGCCCATCGGCCGCCGCCGCCGCCCGGACCCGGAGGGCGCCATGCCGGTGACCTTCCGCTTCGGGCTGGCGGGACTGCGTTGGGGTCACGGTGGCCCCACGGTGCTGGCACTGCACGGCTGGGAAGGCCGGGCCGCGCAGTTCCGCGGACTGGGCGAGCGCCTGGCCCGTCGCGGCTATCAGTTGATTGCGCTGGATGCGCCGGCCCACGGCCGCTCGCCGGGTGCCGAGGCCGACCCGGTGGTCTTCGCCGACGCGCTGCAGGAAGTGGCCGCCGAAGTCGGTCCCTTGCATGCCGTGGTGGGACACTCCATGGGTGGCGCATCCGCGCTTTATGCCCTCAGTCGTGGCCTCGACTCGGCGCGCGGCGTCGCCATTGCCGCGCCGGCGGGCCTGGTCGGCGTGCTGGCGCGCATGAGCCGCGCACTGGGGCTGCCCGAGGAGGCGCGGCGCCGATTCTTCGCGAAGATGCACTCGCGCACGGGCGTCGCGCCCGAGGCTCTCGACATCGACCTGGTTGCCAACGGCCTGGCCCAGCGGGTGCTGGTGGTCCATGACCGCGACGATCGCATCATCCCCTTCGCCGACGCCGAGCGCATCGCCCGGGCCACCCGCGGCGAGCTGCACGCGACCCGGGGCCTTGGGCATCGCGACGTGCTGCGGGACGGGGACGTGCTGGACCACATCGTGGGCTTCCTGGCACCGCGCGCGGCCTGATCCCGGCCGCGGCGCGAAGGCGTCCGCTCCGGGCGCGCCGCTGCGTTCACTGGCGAAGGGTCGGCGACAGCAGCCGGCTTCTGGCAAACTCCATCACACGCCACGCACGTACGGACTGCCGCCCCATGAGCCAGCAAGACATCCGCTCCGCACAGCGCCCCGAGCCGGACCAGGCGATGGTGGACATCGCCAACTACGTCACCGACTACTACATCGGCTCCTCCGAGGCCTACACGACGGCGCGCTACATGCTGCTCGACTCGCTGGCATGCGCGATGCTGGCCATGCGCCACCCCGAATGCGTCAAGCACCTCGGGCCGATCGTGCCGGGGGCCGGCCTGCCCGGCGGCGCCCGCGTCCCCGGCACCTCCTTCGAGCTCGACCCGGCGCAGGCGGCCTACAACATCGGCGTCCAGGTCCGCTGGCTCGACTTCAACGACACCTGGCTGGCGGCTGAGTGGGGGCATCCCTCGGATAACCTCGGCGCCATCCTCGCGGTGGCCGATTACCTCAGCCGCAAGGCCGAGCGCGAGCACGGCAAGCCGGTGACGGTGCGCGACGTGCTCACCGCCGCCATCAAGGCCCACGAGATCCAGGGCACCTACGCCGAGCTCAACAGCTTCAACCGCGTTGGCCTGGACCACGTGCTGCTGGTGCGGCTGGCGTCCACCGCGGTGGCCACCCACCTGCTGGGGGGCGGCAAGGAGGAAATCATCAGCGCGGTCAGCAACAGTTGGCTGGATGGCGGCTCACTGCGCGCCTACCGGCATGCGCCGAACGCCGGCCCCCGCAAGGGCTGGGCCGCGGGCGACGCCTGCCGCCGGGCGGTGACCCATGCGCTGAACGCCGTGAAGGGCGTCGTTGGCTACCCGAGCGCGCTCAGCGCGAAGACCTGGGGCTTCTACGATGTCCTGTTCGGCGGCAAACCCTTCGAATTCGACCGCCCCTTTGGCAGCTACGTGATGGAGAACGTGCTGTTCAAGGTCAGCCACCCGGCCGAGTTCCACGGCCAGACCGCAGTCGAGTGCGCCATGCAGCTGCATCCCAAGGTCGCCGGCCGGTTCGACCAGATCGAGCGTATCGAGATCGAGACGCAGGAGGCGGCGCTGCGCATCATCGACAAGACCGGCCCGCTGGCCAACCCGGCCGACCGGGACCACTGCCTGCAGTACATGGTGGCGGTGCCGCTGCTGTTCGGCCGTCTGGACGCCGAGGACTACTCGGATGCCGTGGCGGCCGACCCGCGCATCGACGCCCTGCGGGCCCGCATGAAGGTCCGGGAGAACCCCGCCTTCACCCGCGACTACGCCGACCCAGAGAAGCGCACCATCGGCAATGCCGTCGAGGTGTTCTTCAAGGACGGCACCAGCACCGGCAAGGTCTCGATCGACATGCCGATCGGCCACCGCGAGCGGCGAGGGGAGGGGATCCCGGCGCTCCTGCAGAAGTTCGAATCGGCTGCCCGTGGCCAGCTGCCGGGACGGAAAGTCGAGCAAATACTGTCACTTACCGGCGACACGTCGCGATTCGAGGCAACCCCGATCCATCGCTTTGTGGATTTGTTCACGTTGTGAAGGGCAAGCTTGCTCGGCGGGCGATTAAATGTTAGATTCCCGTTAACTCAAGAACAGCCAGCATTGAGTCGTGCCCAGGTGGCGGCGCATTTTCGCCCCCGTTTTTGAATTCACCCCCCTTAGTTTTAACTGGAGCCAAGTCATGAAGAAGAACCTACTGTGCTGCGCCCTGCTTGCCGCGGCCACCATGGCGCATTCCGTTGCTGCGCAGGATTTCGATGATCGCTGGTACCTGTCCGGTGGCGCCGGCCTGAACTTCCAGGACGACGACCGCGGCACCTCCGATCCGCTGTACTACACCCTCGGCTTCGGCAAGTTCATCTCGCCGAACTGGTCGATCGACGGTGAAGTGAACTACCAGAACCCGAACTTCAACGGCCGCGAACTGCTGTTCAGCCAGTACGGCGCCACCATCGACGCGCGCTACCACTTCATCAAGGAAGGCCGCAGCTGGAACCCGTTCCTGCGCTTCGGCGTCGGCGCGCAGAAGTCCGAGGAAGAGTTCGATGCCTTCCCGCTCCCGACCTCCCCGGGCCAGCGCGAAGACACCAACCTGACCGCCCAGGTCGGCCTCGGCGTGCAGGGCAATTGGGACCGCTACTCGCTGCGCGGCGAAATCGCCAACCGCATCTCGTTCGACGACAGCTCGATCGTGGCTCCGAATGACCGCCAGTTCAACGACCTCCTGGCCGGCCTGACCGTCCTGGTGAAGCTGGGCAACCTGGCCGCCCCGGTCGAGCCGACCCCGGCGCCGGTCGTCCCGCAGCAGACCTGCGCCGACCTCGACGACGACGGCGACGGCATCAACAACTGCGACGACAAGTGCCCGAACTCCGCCGCTGGCCAGGCCATCGGTCCGGACGGCTGCCCGGTGCAGCTGACCATCGACCTGAAGGGCGTGAACTTCGACTTCGACAAGGACACCCTGCGTCCGGACGCCGAGGCCATCCTGGCCGAGGCCGTGTCGATCCTCGCCAAGTACCCGCAGCTGAAGGTTGAAGTCGCCGGTCACACCGACTCGGTCGGTTCGGAGCAGTACAACCAGGGCCTGTCCGAGCGTCGCGCCCGCACGGTGTACAGCTACCTGACCAACAACGGCATCGACGCGAGCCGCCTGGTGGGTCCGAACGGCTTCGGCGAGAGCCGTCCGATCGACACCAACGACACCGCCGAAGGCCGTGCGCGCAACCGCCGCACCGAGCTGAACGTGCAGAACTGATCCTTCAGTCTCCACGGCAACACCCGAAGCCCGGCCCAGTGCCGGGCTTCTCTTTTTGCCGGGGTCTGGATGTGTTTTGTGAACCGCCGCACGTTTTCGCCGATTGCGTGCGACCTGCGTCACACCTAAGCTTCCGCAACCCCCCGCTTCCGCTGGTGCCCGATGATCCGCAGCATCCTCTTGGTTTCCCTGTTCCTGCCGGCCATCGCCAGCGCCGCCACCGCACCCTGCGGCACCGCCAGCGCGCCGCCCGTGCCGGCCACCGTGCCGGCGCCCGAGATGTACCGGGCGCCGCCGGCGCTGTCGGCCTGCGTCAACGTCAACGATTTCATCGCGCGTGCCCGCAAGCCGGCGCCGCAGCAGGTCGCTGCGCGCGAACAGGCGGCCCCGGCCACCGCGTCGGCGCCGGCCAGCGCCCCGGCCTACCAGCCCAAGACCGAGCACGACAACTCGCCCTGGCGTTTCGACATGAGCCAGAACGGCCGGCGCATGACCGCCGAGGAGTTCGACGCCTGGATGAAGGCCAAGGGCATCCGCGTGGCCACCGGCAAGCCGGGTCCGGCCAGCGCCACGGCTACCGCAGCCCCTGCGCCGGCGGCCACCGGCTGCAAGGTCACCGCCACCCAGAAGTGCTGAAGCGAGCGCCTTACTTCGGCGTGCTGAAGCGGTAGTGGGCCACGCCCCACTCGTTGCCGCCTGAGTAGCCGAACAGTTCGGCGCAGGCCATCCAGAACATCCGCCAGCGCTGGTGCCAGCGCGCCGCTTCGGCGGCGCCGTAGGCCTCGGTCAGCACCGCCATCACCTCGTCGCGGTTCCGGTCCTGGTTCTCGAGCCACTGGTTCGCCGTGCGCTCGTAGTGGCGGCCCGAAAGCAGCCAGCGCTGTTCGATCGCCAGGTCGTCCTGGAAGTGCAGCAGGGTATCGGCGGAGGGCATCAGGCCGCCGGTGAAGAAATACCGACCCATCCAGTTGTCCTCGCCCTCGGTCTCGAACGGATACATCAGGCTGCGGTGGCAGAAGATGTGCACGAACAGCTTGCCGCCCGGCACCAGCCAGCGCGAGACCCGGCCCAGCAGGTGCTGGTAGTTGCGCATGTGCTCGAACATTTCGATCGACACCGCGCGGTCGAACTGGTGTTCCGGCAGCTCCAGCTGGTTGACGTCGCAGGTGATGATCTCGACGTTGCCCAGCCCGCGGCGCGCGGCCTGGGCCAGGATGTGCTCGCGCTGGGTGCGCGAGTTGGAGACGCCGGTGATGCGCGCGTTCGGGAAGCGCTGCGCCATCCACAGCGTCAGCGAGCCCCAGCCGCAGCCGAGCTCGAGGATGCGCTGGCCGTCGGCCAGCTCGGCGCGCTCGCCGTACAGCGCCAGCATCGCTTCCTCGGCGGTGTCGAGGTCCTCGTCGCCGTTGGGGTAGTAGCAGCTCGAATACTTCAGCCGCTTGCCCAGGCACAGCTCGAAGAACCGCGTCGGCACTTCGTAGTGCTGCTCGTTGGCGGCGGCGGTTTCGATCGCTATCGGGCTGCGGCGCAGTTCGTCGAGCAGGCGGCGGAAACGCTGGTCGGCAGCCTCCAGGTCGTGCGCGCCCTCGTCGCGCAGGCGCTGGGCGCTGAGCCGGCGGATGCCGAGGCGGGTGAGGGCATCGGGCAGCAGGCCGCGCTCGCACAGGTCGATCAGGGACATTCGGGACTCCGGGGGTTTCAGGGATTTCGGCGCGGGGGCCAGGGGAAGAAGGCGCTGACTTCGCGCTGGTAGGCGGCATAGTCCTCGCCGCGCGAGCGCAGCGACTGCGCCTCGGTCCACGGGATGCCGCTGACGCGGTAGAGGAAGGCGAACATCACCACGGGCCCGGCCAGCGAGAACCAGAACAGCGGGCTGCCCACGGCCAGCAGCACGTAGCTGAACCAGTGCAGCCACTCGAAGAAGTAGTTCGGGTGCCGGGACCACGCCCACAGCCCCTCGCGGCAGGTCTTGCCGCGGTTCGCGGGCTCGGCACGGAAGCGCGCGAGCTGGCGGTCGGCCAGCGACTCACCGGCCATCGACACCAGCCACACGGCGATCGCCAGCAAGAGCCAGGCGCTGAATTGGTAGTCCGGATTGGCGGCCGCCGCCATGAACGGCAGCGAGAACAGCGCCACCACCACCGCCTGCAGCTGGAAGAAGGCGAAGAAGCGCGCCGGGCTGCCGTTCCAGGTTTCGCGCAGGGCGCGGTAGCGGCCGTCCTCCTCTTCGTTGAGCACGCGGTGCAGCAGGTGCAGGCACAGCCGCGCGCCCCAGACGCTGCCGAACATGGCCACCAGGCCGCGCACCAGTGGCGCGCCCTCGCCGACGATGCCGGCGAACAGCGCGGCCAGCGCCATCAGGCCGGCCCAACCGACATCCACGTAGCCGACGTTCCGGACCCGCATCGAGAAGGCCCACAGCGCCGCCATTGCCAGCGCCGAGGCCAGCCAGATGATGCCGAGGGATTGCCAGCAGTTCACGCCAGCGCCTTGTCCGGCACCGGCGGAGCCAGTCGCGCATCGAGCGCGAACAGGGCCGGCAGCACCACCGCCCAGCCCAGCGCGAGCGCGCCCATCACCCAAGCCACCGGCGCGCCGAAGCTGACGGCGTCGAAGGCGCCCGCCGCCGCCCAGTAGGCCAGCGGCCCGCCGAACAGGCCCAGCAGTGCCGCCACGACCGGCCGCTCGCGCAGGAAGGCCATCGAGTGGTTGAGTGTCATCGCGAATCCGGCCCACAGCGACCAGATCCAGGCTGGCGCGGCCCAGGCCCAGGGCCAGGGCTCGGCGTAGCGAAGCCAGCCGGAGGCGGCGAAGGCGGTGTCGAGCAGGATGCCCAGCGGCAGCGCCACGGCCAGCAGGCGCAGGTCCTGCGCGCGCCGCCCGCCGAACGCCAGCGTGGCCGCGACGAACACCAGTGCCGCCACCGGCCCGGCCCAGACCATGCCGGCGCCTGCGCCGGCGACGCTCGCCAGCCACACGGCCTGGTAGCCCACCACGTTCGCGACGTTGGCCAGTGCCCGGTTCATGTCAGGTGGCCTCGGGGGCGGGCAGGTACTGCGGGCGACGGTTGCCCGGACGCGCGAACAACAGGTGCACGTCGCCGATCGAGCGCTCGATGAAGCCGCCCTCGCAGTAGCAGAGGTAGAACTCCCACATCCGGATGAAGCGCTCGTCGTAGCCCAACGCACGCACCTGGTCTAGCTTCGCCATGAAGCGCTGGCGCCAGTGGTTGAGCGTGGTGGCGTAGCTCGGGCCGATGTCCTCGAGGTTGACCAGCCGCAGGTCGCTGGCGCGGGCCGCGGCGCCGGTGATCGCGCTCACCGAGGGGATGAAGCTGCCCGGGAAGATGTACCGCTTGATGAAGTCCACCGACTTGAGCGCCTGCTCGTAGCGGTGGTCCTCGATGGTGATCGCCTGGATCAGCGCGAGGCCGTCCGGCTTGAGCAGGGACGCGCACTTGTCGAGATAGGTCTCGAGGTACTGGTGGCCGATGGCTTCGATCATCTCGATCGACACCAGCTTGTCGTACTCGCCGGAGAGGTCGCGGTAATCCTCCAGCAGCACCGTGACGCGGTCGGACAGCCCTGCCTCGGCGATGCGCGCCGTGGCCAGCGCGTGCTGCTCGCGCGAGATCGTGGTGGTGGTGACCCGGCAGCCGAAGTTCTTCGCGGCATAAAGGGCCATGCCGCCCCAGCCGGTGCCGATCTCGACCAGGTGGTCGGTCGGCTTGAGGTCCAGCTTGCGGCAGATGCGCTCGAGCTTGCGGCGCTGCGCCGACTCCAGCGACTCCTCCGGCCCGGCGAAGATCGCCGAGGAGTACATCAGGTTGTCGTCGAGGAAGAGCTTGAACAGGTCGTTGCCGAGGTCGTAATGCGCCGCGATGTTGCGGCGGCTGCCGCCGCGGGTGTTGCGGTTGAAGGCGTGCAGGGTGCGCATGGCGACGCCGCCGAGCCGGGCCAGGCCGGTTTCCATGGCATCCAGGCGGTCGCGGTTGATCACCAGCAGGCGTACCAGCCCCACCAGGTCGTCGCAGCGCCACAGGCCATCCATGTAGGCCTCGCCTGCGCCGACCGAGCCGTTGGCGGCCAGCGCCCGGTAGAAGCCGGGGTCCAGGATGTCCAGGCTCACGGACAGGCCCGTGCCGGCTTCACCCAGTGTCTCGGTGCCCAGCCCGTCGCGCACGGTCACCTCACCCCCGGCCAGCCCGTCCAGGGTGGCCAGCAGTCGCTTGCGCAGCATCCGGTCAAGGGCGCCGTAGCGGCCCGAGGCCTCGGTGGCGCTGGCCAGGGTTTCGGCGGGACTGCTCATCAATCAACTCCGGGTGTGGCTTTCGGGATGCGGGTGGAACGGAATGCGCTTGAACCAGAGCCGGGTGGCCTGCCAATAGATGGCGGCCGCGACCTTCACGGTGATGAATGGATACCGCGCGAGGCATGAAGCCAGCGTGTGCGCGTCCATCGGTCGACGGTCCAGCACCAGGGTGGCGTCGAACTCGCGCGCCTCCCCGTCCAGGACGTCCATGTGCACCCGAAGGCCCTCGCCGGGCACCTGGAAGGCCCACCGGTACCGGCGCTGCATGGCCATGAACGGGGAAACGTGGAAGGCCTTGTCGAAGCCCCAGTGCAGGGCGTCACCCCGGCGCTCGGCGCGGTCCACCGGCAGCAGGTAGGCGTGGCGCTCGTTCCAGGGCGTGTTGGTGATCTCGGCCAGGATCCAGTCGAGGGTCTCGCCGTCGGCCTTGAAGCCGTAATAGAAGCTCACGGGGTTCATCACCACGCCGAAATAGCGGCCGTGCGTGAGCAGCCGGATCGGCCCGTCGGGGCGCCGGCCCAGCACGCCCTCGACCCGGTCGCGCACGGCGGTGTCCAGCGGCACCGCCGGATCGCCCAGGTAGTCGCTGCGCCGGAACTGGGCCAGGTTGCGGCGACCCACCGACCAGAACCAGCGGCCCGCGAACACCCGATCCAGTTCGGCCAGGTCGAGGTAGAGCTGGAACATCCGGTAGCGGAAATGGTGCGGGCGCGGCGCGTAGCGGCGGTGCCGGACCCAGCCTTCGTAGATGGCGGAATTCAGGGCCACGAGGCGCCCAGTGCGCGCGCGACTTCGATGCCGCTGCGCAGGCCGTCCTCGTGGAAGCCGAAGCCCCAGTAGGCGCCGGCGTACCAGGTGCGATTGACCCCGTTGATCTCGCCCCGGCGCGACTGCGCGGCGACGCTGGCGTGGGTGTAGACCGGGTGCTGGTAGCGCATCCGCGCCAGCACCTTGGCGGGGTCGATGTCCTTGCTGCGGTTGAGCGTGACCACGAACGGGTCGCGCGAATCGATGCCCTGCAGCAGGTTCATGCAGTAGCTGACGGTGCAGGCCGCGCCCGGCTCGGCCGGCACGTAAGCGCTCCAGGCCGCCCAGGCCTTGCGGCGGGTCGGCAGCAGGCGGGCGTCGGTGTGCAGCACGGTTTCGTTGGCCTGGTAGGGGATGGCGCCCAGCACCTCGGTCTCGGCCGCGCTGGGGTCGGCCAGCAGGGCCAGGGCCTGGTCGCTGTGGCAGGCCAGCAGCACCTGGTCGAAGCGCTCGATGCCTGCATCGGTGTGCACGTCGACGCCGTCGGCGTCACGGTCGACCCGGCGCACCGGCGTCGAGAGCCGCACCTGCACCGACCAGTCCTTCTCCAGCGCGCGGATGTAGCTCGACGAGCCGCCCGACACCACCCGCCACGGCGGCCGGCCCTGCACCTGCAGCATGTGGTGGTTGTCCATGAACCGCGCCAGGTACTTCGCCGGGAAGCCCATGATGCCCTCGGCCGGCGACGACCACAGGGCCGAGGCCATCGGCACCAGGTGGTCCTCGATGAACATCGCCGAGTACCGGTTCTCCTGCAGGTAGTCGCCCAGCGACGGCCCGTCGCCCGGCAACGCCAGCAGTGCCGGCGCCTCGCGGTAGAAGCGCAGGATGTCGCGCACCATGCCCCAGAAGCGCGGCGACACCAGGTTGCGTCGCTGGCAGAACAGGCTGTCGAAGTCGGTGGCGTTGTATTCCAGCCCGCTGCGCGCGTCCTGCACCGAGAAGCTCATGGTGGTGGGCTGCGAGGGTACGCCGAGCTCGTCGAGCATTCGCGAGAACAGTGGGTAGTTGTCGGCGTTGAAGACGATGAAGCCGCTGTCCACCGCGAACGTGCGCTCCCCCTGCACGACCGAATGGGTATGGGTGTGACCGCCAAGCCGCGCCTCGCGCTCGAACAGCACCACCTCGTGTTCGCGCGAAAGCCGCCAGGCCGCGCCCATGCCGGCCACGCCGCTGCCGATGACTGCGATCTTCATGCCGATTCCGGGCGCGCGGAACGCATGTTGGCCGGCACCGGCTTCAGGTCGCGCACCAGGCCGATCAGCGCCATCGTTCGCAACACCAGGTAGGTGATGTCCAACTCCCACCAGGCGAAGCCCTGGCGCGCCGAACCCGGGAAATGGTGATGGTTGTTGTGCCAGCCCTCGCCGAAGGTGAGCAGGGCCAGCAGCGCGTTGTTGCGGCTGTCGTCGCGGGTGGCGAAGCGCCGCGTACCCCAGCGGTGGGCCAGCGAATTGATGGTCACGGTGACGTGGAAAAGGACGATGGTGGACACGAAGAAGCCCCACACCAGCAGCTGCGGCCCGCTGGTGCCCAGCTGCGGCTGCGCGCCTTCGAGCCATGCGCCCAGCGCATACAGGCCGCCGGCCAGCAGTACGGGCACCAGGATGTCGAACCGGTCGAGCAGGCGCAGCTCGGGGAAGCGCGCGAAGTCCTTGATGGCGTCGAGGTTGGTGGCGAAGCCGCGCCGGGTCAGGAACCAGCCCATGTGGCTTCGGAAGAACCCGTGCCGCGGCGAGTGGATGTCGTGCTCGGTGTCGGCGAAGCGGTGGTGGTGGCGGTGGTGCGCCGCCCACCACAGCGGGCCGCGCTGCACCGACGCGGCGCCCAGCACCGCGAACACGAACTGCACCGGCCGCGAGGTGCGGAAGGCCTTGTGCGAGAAGTAGCGATGGTAGAAGCCGGTGATGGCGAACATGCGCACCGCGTACAGCGCCGCCGCGACGCCCAGCGCGAACCAGGAGAACCCGACCCAGAACACCGCGAGGCAAGCCAGGTGCAGGGCGATGAAGGGCACCACGCGCAGCCAGTCGATGCGGTCCGGGTCCTCGCCGTCGGCCGGCGCGGCGGAGGTGTCGAACCACAGGGCGGCCGCGCGGAGGGCGCGGCGCCAGGCGGGCAGGGCGTCGGAGGAGCGGTCGGGCATGGCGGTATGGTCGGTTTCCAGCGGTGATGGGTCGGTGAACCGGCGGGTCGCGCGGGCCGTCGCCACGCGCCAAGACTAGCCGTGTTGACTACGCATGCGCCATGCTGCGCGGATGCAATCGCGCTCTTCCCAGCGTTCGTCGGCGACCGTGCGCCACGGTGTGGCGCGCGTCATCTCCAAGGCCGGGCTCTGTTCTCGGACCCAGGCCGCCGAATGGGTGCGCGCCGGCCGCGTCGCGGTGAACGGCCGGCCCGTGGCCGACCCGGAGCATCCGGTGCGCCAGGGCCTGGACCGGGTCACGGTGGATGGTGCTCCGCTCGGCGCCAGTGCCCGCGTCTACCTCGCGCTCAACAAACCGCGCGGCCTGGTCACCACCGCGCGCGACGAGCGCCAGCGCGACACCGTCTACGCCTGCCTCGCCGGCAGCGGGCTGCCCTGGCTGGCGCCGGTGGGCCGGCTCGACCAGGCCAGCGAAGGGCTGCTGCTTATGAGCAACGACCCGGCCTGGGCCGCTGCCATCACCGATCCGGAGCAGGGCCTGGACAAGACCTACCACGTGCAGGTCGACGCGATCCCCGACGCGGCGCTTCTGCAGGCGCTGGTGGCGGGGGTCGTGGACCAGGGCGAGCCGCTGGCCGCCAAGTCGGTCGTGGTGCTGCGCAGCGGCACCCGCAACGCCTGGCTGGAAATCGTCCTGGACGAAGGCCGCAACCGCCAGATCCGCCGCCTGCTGGCCGCCCACGGACTGGGCGTGCTGCGCCTGGTCCGGGTTGCGATCGGCGGCATCGCGCTGGGCGAATTGCCCAAGGGGGCTTGGCGCGAGCTCACGCCTGCGGAAGTATCGGGGCTCGCCCCTCCCGCGACCCGCTGAAGCCATGACCCCGCCGATCACCATCCGCCGCGCCGAACCCGACGACTTCGCTGCCGTGCAGGCCATCTACGCGGCGCCTCGCGCCCAGGCCGGGACCCTGCAGCTGCCGTTCCCCTCGCTGGACCTGTGGCGGCAGCGCCTGCAGGCGGTCGACCCGAACGCACACATCCTGCTGGCCTGCGCCGGCGACGAGGTCGTCGGGCAGCTCGGCCTGTATGCCGGCACCCATCCGCGGCGCCGCCACGTCGGCGACCTCGGCATGGGCGTGCGCGACGACTGGCAGGGCCGCGGCGTCGGCACCGCGCTGCTGTCGGCGGCCATCGACTTGGCCGACCGCTGGCTGCATCTGCGGCGCCTCGAGCTGCAGGTCTACGCCGACAACGCCGCCGGCATCGCCCTGTACACCCGCCACGGCTTCGTCGAAGAGGGCCGGCACCGCGACTACGCCTTCCGCGACGGCTCGTTCGTGGATGCGCTGTCGATGGCGCGCATCCGCGGCTAGCGCGCCGGCGCGAACACCACGTGGTAGTGCTCGTCGTGCCGCACCCACGCGGCCCGCGGGCTGAAGCGCACGCGCTGGCGCAGGCGATCGCCGCCCTCGGCCGCGAACAGCGCCGCATGCAGCGGCGGGTCGAAGATCACGACCTCGATGCGCAGGCCATGCCCCCGCGCCGCCTCATCGAGCGCCAGCAGGTGCGCGGCGATCGCGTCGAAGTCGATGCGCAGCCCACCCAGTCGTCCGTCGGTGTCGAACTCCAGGCCATAGCCCCACTGGTTCCAGGAGTAGGCGGGCAGCCAGCGCGACCGGCCGTCGGCGCCGGTCACCGGCACATGGAAGTCGACCGCCATGCCATTGCGATGGGTGCGATGGGGCCGGAACCGACCGCCCGAGGGCCAGCCCGTCTCGGCATACACGTAGCGCGTGTCGGGGCGCGACGATGCGAGCGCAGCGTAGGCGTCCACCACCGAATCGCGGACGGCGTGGTGCATCGCATTGCGCCCGATCAAGGTGCCCAGCGAGGAATAGGCGCGGAAATTGTCGCCCCGGCTGGGCAGCCGCTTGCCGTTCTCGAGCCGCCCGTTGCCGGGCGTGCCGTGGCTGCGGCTGGGCGCGTCGTCCTCGAACGCGATCGCGACGTCGTTCCCCCAGCGCAGCAGCGCCAGCCACGCCAGCAGCAGCCCGCCGAACACCAGCAGGCGCTTGCGCGCGCGGCTCACCCGCCGATGACGCCCAGCTCGCGGCCCACCTTCGTGAAGGCAGCGATCGCGCGGTCAAGGTGCTCGCGGGTGTGGGCGGCGCTCATCTGGGTGCGGATGCGGGCCTGGCCCTTGGGGACGACCGGGAAGAAGAAGCCGATCGCGTAGATGCCTTCTTCGAGCAGGCGCTGGGCGAACTTCTGCGCCAGCGGCGCGTCGTACAGCATCACCGGCACGATCGGGTGGACGCCGGGCTTGAGGTCGAAGCCCGCGGCCGCCATGCGCTCGCGGAAGTAGGCGGTGTTCGCCTGCAGCTTCGCGCGCAGGTCGCCGGCGGCGGCCAGCATGTCGAAGACCTTGCTGCCCGCGGCCACCACGTGCGGCGGCAGCGAGTTCGAGAACAGGTACGGACGCGAGCGCTGGCGCAGCAGCTCGATCACCTCGCGCCGGCCGGTGGTGAAGCCGCCGAGCGCGCCGCCGAGCGCCTTGCCCAGGGTGCCGGTGATGATGTCGATGCCGTCCAGCACGCCCTTGACCTCGGCGCTGCCGCGGCCGGTGTCGCCCAGGAAGCCGGTGGCGTGGCATTCGTCGATGTGCACCAGCGCGTCGTACTTGCGGGCCAGCGCCACCACCTGGTCCAGCGGCGCGATGAAGCCGTCCATCGAGAACACGCCGTCGGTGGTGATCATGATCGTCCGCGCGCCGTCGGCCCGCGCCTGCTGCAGCTGCTTCTCGAGGTCGGCCATGTCCGAGTTGGCGTAGCGGTAGCGCTTGGCCTTGCACAGGCGCACGCCGTCGATGATCGAAGCGTGGTTGAGGGCGTCGGAGATGATCGCGTCCTCTTCGCCCAGCAGCGGCTCGAACAGGCCGCCGTTGGCATCGAAGCAGGCGGCATAGAGGATGGTGTCCTGCTTGCCGAAGAACGCGGCGATCTTCGCCTCCAGTTCCTTGTGCAGGTCCTGGGTGCCGCAGATGAAGCGCACCGAGGCCATGCCGAAGCCGTGGGTGTCGAGCGCGTCCTTGGCGGCCGCGATCACCTCGGGGCTGTCGGCCAGGCCAAGGTAGTTGTTGGCGCAGAAGTTCAGCACGGTGCGGCCGTCGTCCAGGGTGATCTCGGCCGACTGCGGCCCGGTGATGATGCGTTCGGCCTTGAACAGCCCCTGGTCACGGATGGCGTCGAGTTCGGCGGCGTAGCGGGCGAGGGCGGCGTCGGACATGGGGAAGGGGGCTCGTCGGGCGGGTAAGGACGCCATTATCCGGATTCAGCGCGTCCCCGGTCAGGCCCGGCCGCGGCAAGGCCCCGGAGCGGGGTCGGGTTCCGAACCCGACCCCGCTCCGGGGCGGCCACGCGGGGCGTCGACCGGGCCGCGGCCCGGCGCTATGCTGCATTGCGGCATGCCTGTCCCGCCGGGCTGGGAGACACTGCGGCCATTATTTTCAACACCCCGGCCGGGAATCCGAAACGGACGGATATAGCAACAAAGAAGACCACAACCGCTGCACTTCGCCCCAAGAAAACAGAGGACTTCCCGATGAACCACAAGAAGCTTTCGCTTGCGCTCGCCGCCGCGCTGATCGCGCTGCCGATGCTGGCCTCCGCCCAGGACGAGATGGGCGAGGACGCGGCACCCGCCGAGGACGAATCGTCCATCTACAGCTGGAACGCCGCCCTCACCAGCGACTACGTCTTCCGCGGCGTGTCGCAGACCGACGAGGAGCCGGCCCTGCAGCTCGGCGCCGACCTGAACTTCGACTCCGGCTTCTACGTCGGCGTCTGGGGTTCGAACGTCGACTTCGGCACTGGCGGCCCCGACCTCGAGATCGACACCTACGTCGGCTGGAGCACCGATTTCAGCGACAGCTGGAACTTCGACGTCCAGCTCGTCCGCTACAACTACATCGGCGAAGACAACGACTTCGGCAACAGCGACTACAACGAGCTGATCACCAGCCTGAGCTGGGACGAGACGCTCACGTTCTCGTACGGCTACACCAACGACGTCTACGCGCTCGGCGCCAAGGGCCACTACTTCGGCGCCGCCGGCAGCTGGGACATGGGCAACGGCGTGGGCTTCGACGTCAGCCTGGGCAAGAGCATGTTCGGCAGCTCGACCGGCCTCGAGGACTACATGGACTGGTCGGTCGGCTTCAACCGCGACTTCGGCCCGGTGAACGCCGCCATCGGCTACTACGACACCGACAGCGAGGGCGACTTCAACTTCGGCGGCGCCGCCGAGGAGCGCTTCGTGCTGACGTTCTCGATCGGCGGCTGATCGCATCGCCAGTGCAAAAGGAAACGGGGCGCCGCGAGGCGCCCCGTTTTCATTGCGGCCCCGGAAACCGGCGGCTCAGCCCCAGCTGCAGACCACCTTGCCGCACTGCCCGGACTCCATCAGTTCGAAGCCGCGCTGGAAGTCGTCGATGTGCACCTGGTGGGTCAGCACCTTCTGCAGCGGGAAGCCCGACTGCACCAGCTGGGTCATCTTGTACCAGGTCTCGTACATCTTGCGGCCGTAGATGCCGTGCAGCACCAGGCCCTTGAAGATCACCTTGTCCCAGTTGATGCCGGCGCCGTTGGGCAGGATGCCGAGCAGGGCGACCTTGCCGCCGTTGTACATGCAGTCGAGCATGTCGTTGAAGGCGTGCGGGTTGCCGCTCATCTCCAGCGCCACGTCGAAGCCCTCCATGTGCAGGTCCTTCATCACGTCCTTGAGCGACTGCTTGGAGACGTTCACCACGCGGGTCGCACCCATGTCGGCGGCCAGCTTGAGGCGGTAGTCATTGACGTCGGTGACCACCACGTTGCGCGCGCCGATGTGCTTGCAGATGCCCGCGGCGATGATGCCGATCGGGCCGGCGCCGGTGATCAGCACGTCCTCGCCGACCACGTCGAACTCCAGCGCGCAGTGCGCGGCGTTGCCGTAGGGATCGAAGAACGCGGCCAGTTCGGACGGGATGCTGTCCGGGATCGGCCACAGGTTCGAGGCCGGCATCACGATGTACTCGGCGAAGGCGCCGTCGCGGTTCACGCCAATGCCCACGGTGTTGGGGCACAGGTGCTGGCGGCCGGCGCGGCAGTTGCGGCAGTGTCCGCAGACGATGTGGCCTTCGGCCGAGACGCGGTCGCCTTCCTTGTAGCCGGTGACGCCCGGGCCCATGCCCACGACGCGGCCGACGAACTCGTGGCCGATCACCAGGCCCGGCTTGATCGTGCGCTGGCTCCACTCGTCCCACTTGTAGATGTGCAGGTCGGTGCCGCAGATCGCGGTCTTCTCGAGCTTGACGAGCACCTCGTTCGGGCCCGGCGTGGGCACCGGCACCTGTTCCATCCAGATGCCCTTCTCGGCGTGGCGCTTCACCAGCGCCTTCATCATCGGCTGTGCCATTCTTCTGCGTCCGCGTGGGCCCGTCCGGGCCGGTTGGGCGGCGATTATACCCGCCGGGCGTGAACCGCCCGGAAAGGCCGCCCGGGGGGCGCTCAGGGCAGCTCGATGCGCCAGCCCAGCGCCAGCAGCCGCTCCTGCAGGAAGTCATGGCCCAGCCGCTGGCGGTATTCGATGAAGCCGGAATGCCCTCCGGTGAACACGAACACCGCGCCCACCCCGGCCTCGGCCCAGCCGGTGTCGGCGTCATCGGTCTCGAACACGACCGCGGTGCCGTTGGCATCGCCCACGAAGCGCACGCCCAGCGGCCGCGCGGGGTTGGCGAACTCGCGTCGCCAGCCCAGGCGTGCCATCGGCTGCCAGACGCCCCAGTCCGCGGAAACATTGCGCGCCAGCGAGGCGTCGAGGCGGCCGCGCCGGCTGGTGATGCTGCGACCCGGCACGAACAGCGCCAGGCCGGCGCCGCCGGTCTCGGCGTAAGCGTCGATGTCCGTGCGCTGCCAGTCCACGCCGGCGCCCAGCTGCCACTCCCAGGCTCCGGCGGGCCGGAACCAGGTCAGCCCCAGCCCGGCGATGCGGCGGTCGGCGTCCGGGCTGGCGGAGGCCAGGCTGCGCACGCTGACGCCGCTGAGCAGGGTGTAGTCGATTTGCCGGCGCAGCCGGTACTCGCCCCGCAGCGCGCCGGCGTAGCCGTCCAGCGCCACTGCGTCGGAAAGGGACCAGCCGCCGGTGGCGACGCCGCCGGTGAAGCGGGTGCGGGTACTGCCGTCCGAGCCCAGGAAGTCGAGCGAATCGCGCGCATGGTTGAGCAGCAGGCCAAGCCGCCAGCGATTGCCCGGCGCCCAGTCGACCCCGGCGGTCAGGGCCCCGGTATCGCCATCGAACGGCGCTTCGTTGACGCCATCGCGGCGGGTCAGCCGGCCGACATCCGCCGATGCGAACAGTGCCCAGCCCGCACCCAGCTCTTGTCGCAGCGCAGCATCATCCGGCGAACCGTCACGCGTGGCGGCGCGGCCCTGTCCGGGGATCTCGCCGAGGAAATTGCCCGCCGCGGCGCCGTCGCGGCTGCCGGGCCCGCCGGCGAAGATCTCGGCGCAGCGCGCGGCCAGGTCGGAGCCTGGCGCGGCGCCTGCGCACAGCGTGACCCAAAGGCCGGCCAGTGCGTCGCCGGGCGATTGCGCCCGGGCCGGGCCACTGGCCGCCGCCAGCAGCAGGATGCACAACGCAAGCACACGCATGGTCGCCCCCCTTTTGTCCCCTGTCGAAAGTCTACTCCGCCCTCACGCCCCCGCAATCGCCGGCGCTGCTAGGCTTGGGGTTTCGCCGCCGAACCCAGGAGTCACCATGCGTCTTGCCGTCCTCGTCGCCGCCATCTCGCTCTCCTTCGCCGCCCAGGCCAAGGAAGGCATGTGGGTGCCCCAGCAGCTGCCGGAAATCGCCGGTCCCCTCAAGCAGGCGGGCCTCACGCTCAACCCGCGCCAGCTGGCCGATCTCACCGGCGACCCGATGGGCGCGGTGGTCGCGCTGGGCGGCTGCACCGCGTCACTGGTCTCGCCCGAGGGCCTGGTGGTCACCAACCACCACTGCGCGTACGGCGCCATCCAGCTCAACTCGACCGCCGAGAAGAACCTGATGCGCGACGGCTTCGTGGCCGCCAGCCGCGACCAGGAGCTCTCCGCCGGCCCGAACGCCCGCGTCTACGTGATGGACCAGATCACCGAGGTCACCGACCGCATGCTGGCCGCCACCTCGCCCGACCAGGACGGCCTGGCCCGCCAGAAAGCGCTCGAGGACACCCAGAAGGCGCTGATCGCCGAGTGCGAGTCCGAGCCCGGCTACCGCTGCACCGTTTACAGCTTCTTCGGCGGCCAGACCTACCGCCTGTTCCGCCAGATCGAGATCAAGGACGTGCGCCTGGTGTACGCGCCGCCGAACGCGATCGGCGCCTACGGCGGCGACATCGACAACTGGATGTGGCCGCGCCACACCGGCGACTTCACCTTCTACCGCGCCTACGTCGGCAAGGACGGCAAGCCCGCCGCGTTCTCGCCCGACAACGTGCCCTTCCGCCCGAAGCACCACCTCAAGCTCGCCACCGAGGCGCTCGACGCCGGCGACTTCGTGATGGTGGCCGGCTACCCGGGCACCACCAACCGCTACGCCCTGTTCGATGAATTCCAGAACGTTTCGGGCTGGCAGTACCCGGTGGTCGGGCAGCACCTCAAGAACCTGATCAACATCGTCGACGCCGCCGGTAAGCAGAACCCCGACATCGAGGTGAAGTACGCCACCTCGGTGCGCGGCTGGAACAACGCCAGCAAGAACTGGGACGGCCAGCTCGAGGGCTTCGCGCGCATCGACGCCGCGGCCACCAAGCGCGCCGAGGAAGAGGCCGTGCTGGCCTGGCTGCGCAGCCGCGGCGACGAAGGCAAGGCCGCGCTGGACGCGCACGCCCGCCTGGTGGCGCTGGCGGCCGAGACCCGCGAGACGCGCCAGCGCGACCTGGTCGTGGGCCAGATCGCCGGCACCGGCCTGCTGTCGAACATCCGCGGCCTCTACCGCCTGGCCACCGAGAACGAGAAGCCCAACGCCGAGCGCGCGCCCGGCTACCAGGAGCGCGACTTGCCGGGCATCGAGGGCAACACCCGCCAGCTCGAGCGCCGCTACGACCCGGGCATGGAAAAGCAGCTGATGGCCTACTGGCTGGCCGAGTACGTGAAGCTGCCGGCCGACCAGCGCGTCGCCGCCATCGACGCCTGGCTGGGCGGCAACGATGCCGCCGCCATCCAGCGCGCCCTGGACGAGACCTACGCCGGTACGAAGGTCGGTGACACCGAGGCCCGCCTCGCGCTGTTGAAGGCCGACCGCGCCGCGTTCGAGACCAGCACCGACCCGCTGGTGAAGCTGGCGGTCGCGCTGCAGCCGGCGGTGATCGAGCAGGAGAACAAGGCCAAGGCCCGCGGCGGCGAAAGCACCCGCCACCGCCCGGTCTACCTGGCCGCCGTGCAGGCCTACAAGCGCAGCCAGGGCCAGGGCGTGTACCCCGATGCCAACCTCAGCCTGCGCATCACCTACGGCAACGTGATGGGCTATTCGCCGAAGGACGGCGTCGCCTACACGCCGTTCACCACGCTCGACGGCCTGGTCGCCAAGGCCACCGGCGAGGAGCCGTTCGACGCGCCCAAGGCCCAGCTCGACGCCATCGCGAAGATGAGCGCCGCCGAGAAGGCCAGGGTGCCGGTGAACTTCCTCTCCGACCTCGACATCACCGGCGGCAACTCCGGTTCCCCGGTGCTCAACCGCAAGGGCGAGCTGGTCGGCCTGGCCTTCGACGGCAATTGGGAGAGCGTGAGCTCGAACTGGGTGTTCGACCCGACCATGACCCGCATGATCGCGGTCGACCACCGCTACATGCTGTGGATCATGGACGAGGTCTTCCCGGCCCCGGGCCTGCTCGAGGAGCTCGGCGCCAAGCGCTGATCCCGTCGCCATGCACCCACGCGACGGCCGGGCTTGCCCGGCCGTCGTCGTTTCTGCGATACATAAGCGGTCCGTCCTGCAAGGAACGCGCATGCGAGTCCGTTTCCACGGTGCCGCCGGGGAAGTCACCGGTTCCTGCCACGAAGTCGAAGTCGGCGGCCGCCGCGTCCTGCTCGACTGCGGCTTGATCCAGGGCAGCGACGAGGACGAGAAGCGCAACTTCGAACCCTTCGCCTTCGACCCCGCCTCGGTGGACGCGGTGGTGCTCAGCCACGCCCACATCGACCACTGCGGCCGCCTCCCGGTGCTGGTCAAGCGCGGCTTCACCGGCCCGATCTGGACCCAGGCCGCCACCGCCGACCTGCTGAAGATCATGCTCGACGACTCCGCCTTCCTGGCCGAGATGGACGCCGAGTACGCGAACAAGCGCAACGAGGACGGCCACGCAAGGCACAAGCCGCTGTTCACCCGCGCCGACGTCGGCCAGGTGATGCGGCAGGTGCGCGCCTTGCCCTACCACGCGCCCACCGAAATCCTGCCCGGCCTCACCCTGCAGCTGCGCGAGGCGGGCCACATCCTCGGCTCGGCCACGGTCGAGCTGCGCGCGCGCAGCGGCGTGGACGAGCGCGTGCTCGTGTTCTCCGGCGACATCGGCATGAAGGGAACGCCGATCCTGCGCGACCCCGAGCCGGTGGCGCAGGCCGACCTGGTGCTGCTGGAGGCGACCTACGGCGGCCGCGCCCACCGCGACCGCGCCGCCACCGTCACCGAGATCGGCGAAGTGCTCGAACACGCCTGGGCCGACGGCGGCAACCTGCTGATCCCGGCCTTCGCGGTCGGCCGCACGCAGGAAATCCTGTATTGGTTCGCACGCTACTGGGACCGCTGGAACCTCGATCGCTGGAAGATCTTCCTCGACAGCCCGATGGCGTCCAAGGTCACCGAGGTCTACGACCGCCACGTCGACCTGTTCGACAGCAAGGCGCGCGACGTCTGGCGCGGCCAGCTGCATCCGTTCCGGCTGCCGAACCTGCGCTACACCGAGAGCGTGGAGGAGTCGCGCGGCATCAACGCGCACGAGCGCGGCGCGATCATCATCGCCGGTGCCGGCATGTGCAACGGCGGCCGCATCCGCCACCACCTGCGGCAGAACCTGGGCCGCCGGCAGGCGCACCTGATGTTCGTCGGCTACCAGTCGCGCGGCACGCTCGGACGCCGGCTGGTGGACGGCGCTTCCCAGGTGAAGATGCTGGGCGAGGAGATCCAGGTGAACGCGCAGCGGCACACCGTGGGCGGCCTGTCCGCTCACGCCGACCAGCCGGGCCTGTTGGACTGGTACTCCGGCTTCGCCAACCAGCCGCCGGTGGTGCTGGTGCACGGCGAGGACGACGCCCGCGAGGCGCTGGCCGGCAAGCTGCGCGAACGCGGCACCGCGGTCGAACTGGCGCGGCCCGGCAAGGAACGCGAGGTCTAGCGCGCGGGAAGGTCGGTGCGCTGCGGCGCCATCGCCTGCACCGACCAGGCGATCAGTTCCTCGAGCACGGCGAGGTCCACGTCGGCGAGCTTCTTCAGGTACAGGCAGCTCTTGCCGGTCTTGTGCTTGCCCAGTTTCGCCAGCCGGTCGGCGTGCTGCTCGAAGCCCGGCATCAGGTACAGCGTGAGGTCGTTCTTGCGCGGCGAAAAGCCGATGATCGGCCAGTCACCGCTGCGGCCGCTGGCGTAGGTGTAGCGGTAGCGGCCGAATCCGACGATGGACGCGCCCCACATCACGGGTGGCGCGCCGGCCGCGGCCTGCATCATCGACGCCACCCGCCGGCAGTCCTCGCGCCGCGTCGGGTCCGGAATCGCGGCCAGGAAGGCCTCGACGCTGGCATCGGTGGGCTGGGTCTTGTTCTCGGCCATGGCCGGGCTCCCCTGGGTTGGCTGCCGCCATCGTAGCGCCGGGCGCGGCCCCTGGCTTGCTAGGATCGCGCCAGATCCCCGGAGGCGCACCCCGCATGACGCCCGACGAAGACAGCCGCCCGTTCGTGGTGCCCTGCGCCGGGCTGGCCCCGGGTGCACCGCTGCGCTGGCTGGCCCTGGGCTGGCGCGACTTCCGGCGCGCGCCGGGGCTGAGCCTGCTGTTCGGCGCGGTGATCCTGGCGGTCAGCGTGGCGGTGTCGGCGCTGGCCTGGTCGCTGGGGCGCTTCGCGCTGCTGGCGACGCTGCTGTCGGGCTTCGTGTTCGTGGCGCCGCTGATCGCGGTCGGGCTCTACTGCGTCAGCCGTGCGCTGGAAGCCGGGCGCCGGCCGACCCTGCGCGACAGCTTCGTGCTGGCGCGCCGGGTGGCGGGGCAGGCCAGCGTGTTTGCGCTGGTGCAGCTGGTGATCCTGCTGCTGTGGTCGCGCGCCGGCATGATGGTCAACGCCTTCGTGCCGATCGAGGACGGCAGCACGCACGCACTCTTGGAGTTCCTGCTGATCGGCTCCTTGGCCGGGTCGGTGTTCGCGATGCTGACCTTCGCGGTCGCGGCGTTTTCACTGCCGATGATCGCCGACCGCGACGTGGACATGGTCACCGCCGGCATCTCCAGCGTGAATGCCGTGCTGCGCAACAAGGGCGTGTGCGCGCTGTGGGCGGCGATCATCGCGGCCCTGACCGCGCTCGGTTTCCTGACTGCCTACCTGGGCCTGGTGGTGGTGATGCCGTGGCTGGCCTACAGCGCCTGGCACGGCTACCGCGAGACGCTGGACGCCTCGGCGTGGCCGCGGCTCGACTGAGCCGGGCACGGCCGGCGGCTCAGGGCGGGTCGATGAGGATGCTGGCGTAGCGTTCGCGCGCGCCCCTGGCCACGCGGCAGGTCACGGCGACGTCCCGGCCTCCGGCGCGCAGGGTGCCGCGCACCTGCAGCATCCGGCCGCTTTCCGAATACGACGAGGTCCACTGGTAGGTCTCGATGCCTTGGCCGATGAAATGGGCCTCGGCCTCCTGGCGGCACCACGGCTGGAGTTCGCTGGCGCGTTCGAAGATGCGCTCTTCGGCCAGCGGCGGGGTGGGCGCGACCGCGAGGGCGGTGGACAGGGCGATGGCGAGCATGGGCGTTGCCTCCGGTCGTTGGCCTGGGGAGTGTTCATTCCCGCAGCCATTTTTGCATGGCCGGATAGGTGGCTTCGCCCCGCTGCGCAGCCGTCGTTCCGCTGGCAGTCATCCCGGCCTGCACCAGGCCATGTGCGCCCGGGTAGACGCCCATGGCGTAGGTCATCACCAGGCTGGCGGACTTGCCGTGGTAGCCACCTTCGTGGAACAGCACCGCCGGGTCGAGGCCGATCGCCACGGTGGCCGCGTAGGCCCAGGCCGTGGCTTCGGTTTCGCCGGCGTGCGGTACGTCATCGTGGCCCGGCAGGTCGTCGGATACCGCGGCTCGCCGCGCCGGCGGCAGCACTGCCAGATGGCCGGCCTCGTGCAGCAGGTCGCCGGGCCAGCGCAGGCGCGCGCGATCAAACACTAGGCCACCGCCTTCGATCCGGATGCCCGGGAGGAAGGCCTCGTCGTCGACCGCCGCCTCGCGCACGGGCAGGCCGATGCCGCGCAGGAACGCGAGGATTCGATCCAGTACGTCGGCGACGTCCGGCGGCACGATGGGCATCAGCCGTCCACGGCCTTGAGCAGCAGTCCGATGTTGGCCGTGCGCAGCGCCGCCAACTCGACCTGCCGTTCGCGCAGCGCCCGGGCAAGGGCAGGATCGAGGTCCGCGTAGGGATCGGGCAGGGCGGCCATCACTTCGGCGGCCTCGCGTCGCGCCTTGGCCGCGGTGGCCTCGTCCATGCCGGTGGTATCGATGCTGCCGTACTGCGCCTCCAGCGCCACGCGGGTGTCAACGGCGCCCAGATGCTCGTACAGGGCGTCGCGCAGCCAGCGGTAGGCGTGCGGTTGCAGCGAAGCGGCCTCGGCGCCGACGGCGTCCAGTCGCTCCGCTTCCATCGCGGCGAGGGCGCGCAGCTGCGCGGCATCGCTGTCGGCGGCCTGGAGCTGCCGCACGGCTTGCTCCAGGTGGGCGTTCTCGGCCGCGATGCCGCGGGCGAGCGGATCGAGGTGGCTGGCGTCCAGTGAGAGCATCGGCGGCAGCGCGTCGCCGTCGTCGCCCGCCTCGCCCGCGTCGGCATCCTCGGCGTCTTGCGCCGTGGCATTGGCGTCGTTGGCGGCAGCGTCGTCGGGCTGGTCGCGGCCGCAGCCGGACAGGACGAGCGCCAGGCAGCCGGCCAGGAGCGGGAAAAGCAGGGGATGGCGCATGGGCAATGACCAAGGGGTGGGGGCGTGCGGCAGGATGTCCTGCTGCCGCCGGGCCGTCCAGCCCCGGCTGTCACCGGGTTGCGGTAAAAAGCTCCTGACGACTCGATAGCGAAGGGGTGGACATGGCCGTGGAGAATGGCGCCGGCGACCTGGCGCGGGTAGTGGTGCTGCTGGCCGCGGCGGTGGTGGCGGTACCGCTGTTCCGTCGCCTGGGCCTGGGCTCGGTGTTGGGCTACCTGGCCGCCGGCCTGGCCATCGGACCGTTCGGATTCGCGCTGTTCGCCGATCCGGCGGCGATCCTGCACGTGGCCGAGCTGGGCGTGGTGATGTTCCTTTTCATCATCGGCCTGGAGATGCGGCCCTCGCACCTGTGGCACCTTCGGCACCAGATCTTCGGCCTGGGCGCCCTGCAGGTGGGCCTGGCCACGGCGGTGATGACCGCCATCGGCCTGGCGTTCGGATTCCCGGCCAAGGTCGCGTTCGTCGCGGCCGCGGGTTTCGTGCTCACGTCCACGGCCATCGTCATGCAGCTGCTGGGCGAGCGCGGCGACATCGCGCTGCCGCAAGGGCAGAAGATGGTGTCGGTGCTGCTGTTCGAGGACCTGCTGATCGTTCCGCTGCTTGCGCTGGTCGCCTTCCTGGCCCCGGCGGGCGCGGACGCGGGCGCGGCGGCGCGCTGGCTGTCGGTGGCGATCGGCGTGGCCTCGCTGGTCGGCCTGGTCGTGGTCGGGCTGTGGCTGCTCAATCCGCTGTTCCGGTTGCTGGCCGCCGCCAAGGCGCGCGAGGTGATGACCGCCGCGGCGCTGCTGGTGGTGCTGGGGTCGGCGCTGCTGATGGACCTGGGCGGCCTGTCGATGGCGATGGGCGCCTTCCTGGCCGGCGTGCTGCTGTCGGAGTCCGCGTTCCGGCACCAGCTCGAGGCCGACATCGAACCCTTCCGCGGCCTGTTGCTGGGGTTGTTCTTCCTCGCCGTCGGCATGTCGCTGGACCTGGCGGTGGTGGCTGCGAACTGGCAGTTGATCGCGGTTGCCGTGCCGGTGCTGATGCTGGCCAAGGGGCTGTGCATCTACGGCGTGGCGCGGCTGATGCGCAGCCCGCACGGCGAGGCCATGGACCGGGCCGTGCTGATGGCGCAGGGCGGTGAGTTCGCCTTCGTGCTTTATGCCGCCGCCGCGGCGGTCGGCATCATCGACGCCGACGTCAATGCCAACCTGACGGCGATCATCGTGCTGTCGATGGTGCTCACGCCGCTGGTGGTGCTGGTGGCGCGGCGCTTCATGCCGCGGCTGGCGCCGTCCATGGCCGGCGTCGAGGCCGCCAACGGGCTGGAGGGCAGCGTGCTGGTGATCGGCTTCGGCCGCTTCGGGCAGGTGGCCAGCCAGGCGCTGCTGGCGCGCGGGGTGGACGTGACGATCATCGACAACGACATCGACATGATCACGTCCGCGGCCGACTTCGGCTTCAAGGTCTACTACGGCGACGGCGGCCGCCTGGACGTGCTGCACGCCTCCGGCGCCGGCAAGGCGCGGGTGGTGGCGGTGTGCATCGACGACCGCGAGGCCGCCAGCCGCATCGCCGAGCTGGCGCGCACGGCCTTCCCGCAGGCCAAGGTGCTGGTGCGCAGCTTCGACCGCCAGCATGCGCTGCAGCTGGCGCGGATCGGCGTCGATTACCAGGTCCGCGAGACCTTCGAGTCGGCCGTGCAGTTCGGCGGCGCCGCCCTGCGCGGCCTGGGCGTCGACGAGATCGAGGCCGGCCGCACCATGATGGAAGTGCGCCGGCTCGACGCCGAGCGCTTCGCGCTCGAGCTGGCCGCGGGCAACGTGCGCGCCGGCGCCGACCTGATGCACAACAACACCCGCATGCGCCAGGCGCCGCTGCGCCCGCCGCAGCGCGAAGGCCAGGTGCTCAACGAGGACGAGGTGCCGCCGGCGGCCTAGCCGGTCGCTGCCGCCGCGGCCCCCGGCCGCGGCGGCGGGCGAAGGCTCAGTAGCGCAGCCGCAGCGTGGCGCCGTAGGTACGCGGCGCGCCGAGGAAGGCATTCCAGCTGCCGGCCTGCAGCGGCGCGTCGAAGGCCACCTGCACGTACTCGGCGTCGGTCAGGTTCTGGGCCCACAGTTCGACGTCCCAGCGCCCATCGCGACGACCCAGCGTCATCCGTGCATTGACCACGGTGTAGCTGTCCTGCAGCTTCTCCGGGTCAAGGTCGGAGCCGGTGTTGTACTCGGACATGAATTTCGCGCCGAGGTAGGCGCTGGCGCGCAAGTTGCCGCCCACGTCCCATTCGTAGCCCACCGAGGTCGTGCCAGACCACTTCGGTGCGAAGCTGGTGCGGCTGCCGGGCAGCAGCGCCAGGTCGGCATCGGGCAGCAGGTCGTTGCCGTACTTGGTGTCGGCGTAGGTCAGGCCGGCCTGCAGCATCAGGCCGTTGCGCTGCCACAGCAGCTCGGCGTCCACGCCCTGCGAGGTCACTTCCGGGATCGAGCGGACCACGAAACTGGTGCCCAGGAAGCTGTTGAGCTGGAAGTCGCTGTACTCCTGGTGGAACACGGCGCCGTTGATCAGCAGGTTGCCGCCCAGCCACGTGGTCTTCATGCCCAGCTCGTAGCTGTCGACGAACTCACCGGGGAAGGAGGTGTCGTTGACCGGCACGATGCCCGAAGTGCCGCTGGAGAGGCCGGTGTTGGACTGCACGCGGTCCAGGTTGAAGCCTCCGGCCTTGTAGCCGCGGGCCGCCGACACATACCCCATCACCTGCTCGTTGAAGCGATAGGCCGCCTTGAGCGTGCCCGACCACTCCGACTCGTCGCGTTCCTGGCGGGTGGCCCGGCCGTTGTGGGCGACGTTGGTCCAGGGCAGGCAGGCGAAGCCGACCACCTGCGGCGCCGCGGCGGAGGCCTGCGCCACCGTCAGGCCGCGCGCCACCAGGGCAGCCACCACCTGCGCCGGGTTGGACAGCATGGCAGCGCAGCCCAGGCTGCCATTGGGATTGCTGTAGCGGGAATCGAGCTCCTTGCGCTCGTCGGTGAAGCGCAGGCCCAGGGTCAGGTCCAGCGCGTCGGTCGCATGCCAGGTGTTGTTCGTGAACAGGCCGAGGCTGCGGGCGTCCTGCGCATAGCGGTCGGAAGCCGCGTGGCCCGCGAACACGGTGCCGAACGGCCGGCCCGAGGCCTGCGACAGGAACAGCGGCGCGGTCGGGCTGGTGGCCAGCAGCGGGTTGATGCGCGAGAGCAGGGCGATCGACAGGTAGGGCTCGTAGGCCGCGCCGACCCGGTAGGCCTCGTTGCGGTCCAGCGTTTCATCGGCATAGAAGGCGCCGACCAGCCAGTCCACCCGCTCGGTGCTGCCGCTGAGGCGGAACTCCTGGCTGAAGGTCTCGAAGCGGCTGAAGTTGTCGCCCTCGGTCGGCTCGCGGTAAAGCAGGTCGGCCGTGCTGTAGTCGAAGTCGAGCCCGTTGGCCGACTGCCAGCGGCGCAGTGCGGTGAGCGAGGTGAAGGTCGCGCCGCCCAGCCACGGGGAATCCCAGTCGACCTGGACGCTGCCGCCGCGGTCCTTCACGGACTGCCCGGTGCTGCGGTTGGAGAAGGCGCGACGGCTGAACGGATCGGCGACCGGGATCACGCCGCTGTCAGGCGACAGGGCGTCGAGGATCGACGCGGTGGGGCCGCGGATCAGGGTTACGGCGCTGCAGCAGTTCTCGTCGCGCTCGCTGAAGTCGCCGCTCACCAGGATGTCCACGGTGTCGCTGGGCTCGAGCAGCAGTTGGCCGCGGAAGGTGTGGAAGTCCTGGTCCTGGTCCTCGGACTGGGTACGCGGACCGGCGCCGGTGGTCACGTCCAGGAAGCCGTCGCGCTCGCGCTTGGCGGCGAACAGCCGGAACGCGGCGGATTCGCCGATGGCATCGTTGTAGGACGCGGAGACGCCGAACGCGCCGTAGTTGCCGGCGGTGAGCTCCAGCTCGGCCGAGCGCTCGTAGTCCGGGCGCTTGGTGATGATGTTGATCACGCCGGCCGAGGTGTTCTTGCCAAACAGGGTGCCCTGCGGTCCCTTGAGCACCTCGATGCGCTCGAGCTCGCCCAGGTCGCCGAAGCCCACGCCGTTGCGCGGGCGGTAGACGCCGTCGATCACCACGCCGACGGACGACTCCAGGCCGGCGTTGTCGCCCACGGTGCCGATGCCGCGGATGCGCGCGGTGGTCAGCGATTCGCTCTGGGTGCTGGTGACGGTGAGGCCCGACACCACCTGCTGCAGGTCCTTGATGTCGCGAACACCCGCGTCGGCCAGGGCTTCGGAAGAAAGCACGGTGACCACGACCGGCACGTCCTGCAGCGCTTCCTCGCGCTTCTGCGCAGTGACGGTGATTTCGCTGAGGGTCGTGACCTTCTCCTCGTCGCTTGCCGCCTCCTGGGCGAGCGCCGTGGCGGCGGGGGCGAGGCCGGCCAGGGCCAACAGCACGGCCTGGGCGAGTACCGAGTATCGGGATCGGCGGTGGTTCATGGATTTCCCCTGGGAAGTCTGGTTCCGACAGCCTGCCGCTATTGGCAGGCTTCCGGAATCGAACGGGAATCCTGGGTGGGGTCGGCCAAGCCCCCCACCCCCGCGGGTCAGTCCCGGGCCGCCGCTGCCCGCAACTGGGCGGCCTGGCCGTGGCCGAGGTAGGCGGTGATGCCGCGGCGCACCAGGTACAGCAGCGGGATCAGCGCGATCGCGGCGGCCATCTTGTAGGCGTAGTTCAGGCTGCCGACCGCCAGGAACAGGCTGGTGGGCCACTGCTGCGGGCCCAGCACGAAGGCGATGTAGAGCACGATGAAGCTGTCCACCAGCTGCGACACCGCGGTCGAACCGGTGGCGCGCAGCCAGACCATCCGCTCGCCGGTGGCGCGGCGGATGCGGTGGAACACGCTCACGTCGATCAGCTGCCCGACCAGGAAGGCGACCAGCGAGCCGCCGATGGTCCACATGCCCTGGCCGAACACCGCCGCGAAGGCCTTCTGGTAGTCGGGCACGCCCTGGTCGGCGGCCACGCCCACCCACCACGACGCCGGCGCCAGCGAAATGGCGAGGTAGGCGAACACGAAGCCGTACACGATCAACACCACCGCCAGCCAACTGATGAAGCGCACGCCGCGCTTGCCGTAGAACTCGTTGATGACGTCGGTCATCACGAACACGATGGGCCAGAGCAGGGTGCCGGCGGTGAAGTTGAGCGAGCCGCTCTGGCCGAACAGGTTCCACTCGAACGGCGCCAGGCCCAGCGTTTCTTCCAGCGCGAAGATCTTCACGCCGATGAACTCGGCCAGCAGCGCATTGCTGACGAAGAACGCCGCCAGCACCAGGAACAGCCGGTTGGCGCGCTCCTGGCCAGTCACGGCGTGTCGCCCGCGCGCTGGAACGGGATGCTGTCGGGACTCACCGCGCCGCCGGAAATGATGAAGGCCATGGCCTCGTCCACCGTCCAGTCGGTGGGCGTGAGCCGGTCCACCGGCACGATCTCGAGATAACCGGACGTCGGGTTCGGCGTGGTCGGCACGTACACGGCGGCCAGCTCGCGGCCGGTGCCTTCCTCGCGCACCACGCGGGTGACGAAGCCCACGCACTTCATCTCCCTGTGCGGGAAGTCGATCAGCACCACGCGCTGGGTGCCGTCGGGCTTGGTCTGCAGCAGGTCGAGCAGCTTGCGCGCGCTGCCGTAAACGGTCTTGAGCAGCGGGATGCGCGCGATCAGGCCCTCGAACCAGGCCAGCAGCCGCTGCCCGACCACGCGACGCGCCAGTGCACCGACCGCGATGATCACCAGCACCGTGCCCACCACCGCGAACGCCGACTGCGCCCAGGGGTCGTCCATCCAGCCCAGCCACTCGGGATGCGACGAGGCCAGCCGCACCGACACCGGGCCGACCCAGGGCTGGCTGATGTCGGACAGCAGCGCAAGCACGAACTTGAAGACGATCCAGACCAGCCAGATCGGCAGCAGGGTCAGCAGGCCGGTGAAGAAGTAGGCGCGTAGGCGTCGCATGCCCGGATTGTAGGGCAATCAGCGCGCGGCCAGTTCCTCGGCGGTGACTTCGCGCACCAGGCGGAAGCCGATGTCGTCGAAGCCGGTGTCGGCGTCGAAGTCATTGGTGCCGGTGGGATTGGCGCGGGCCGACGGGTCGCGCCAGCCGATGCCGCCGGCCAGCCGGCGGGTGCAGCCGCGGTCGCAGTCCGACAGCCACTCGCGGGCGTTGCCGCGCATGCCGGTCAGGCCGAGGTGGCTGGCCGGGCCCTGGCTGGCGGCCACGGTGCCTTCGCTGCCGCAGGCGATTCGGCCGTCGCGGCAAGCGTTGCCGGTGCCGCGGTAGCTCGCCAGCGGCACCCATTCGGCGCGCGTGGGCAGGCGGTAGGTCTTGCCGTTGCGGCTGCCCAGCCACTGCGCGTAGGCGCGGGCATCATCGAAGCTGACGCAGACCACCGGGTGGCTGCCGGCCTGGCTGAAGCCGGGGTCGTCCCAGCCGCGGCGCTTGAGCGAAATCGGCGCGATGCGGTTGCGGCAGCGGGCGTCGGCGCGCCGGGTGGCGGCGTCGAACGCGGCGTACTCTGCGCGCGTGACTTCCGCCCGCATCGCGGCCAGGCCCGGGCGGCCGTCGCGCGGCAGCGACACCAGCACCATGGCCACGCCGTTGTCGTCGATGGCATCGCCCGCCTTGGGCAACCGCACGGACTGCGACCAGGCCGGTTCGAGCTGGCTGGACTCGATGCCCAGCGTGCCGGCGAGGGACTTCGTGCGGGCCACCGCGTCGGCGTCCATTGCGTCCAGCCCGGCCTGCAGGCGGGCCAGCAGCACCGGCACCAGCGCCTCGCGCATCGATGTCCAGGCCGGGCCGTCGGCGCGCGCCATGTCGCCGACGAAGGGCGCGACGCGGGCGTGGTCGTCGAGCGCCTCGGTGTCCTTGCCCGCCTCGGCCGCCGTGACGATGCGGCGGGCGTAGAACGCAATCACCTCGTCGGACATGCGGGCGATGGCCGGCTCGCGCGGGGCCAGCGCGAGGGCGGCGCGCAGCGACGCCATGGCGTTGTCGCCCGGCGGCAGGCTCAGCCGCTGGCGGTCGATCTGGCGGCGCGCGGCCGCCAGC
>NZ_JALHQI010000009.1 GCF_022842045.1 Arenimonas sp.
CCGCGCCGGCCGCTGCCACGCCGGCCCCGACCGACGAAGCCGGCCTCCGCGAGGCCGTGCGCGAGGCCACCTCGGCCCAGCGCGTCTACGCGCCGGCCGGCGACAACGCCATCGAGTACTACTTGGCGCTGCGCGACCTGCGCCCGAACGACAGCGCCGTTGCCACGGCGCTCATGGAGCTGTTGCCTTATGCCGTGATCGGCAGCGAGCAGGCCGTGGGCCGCGAGGACTTCGCCGAGGCGCGGCGGCTGCTGGGCCTGATCGAGCGCGCCGATGACAGCGCGCCCGCACTGTCGCGCCTGCGTGAGAGCATCGCGGCGGCCGAAGCCAACGCCGCGCGCCGGGTGATCGCCGAGGCCGAGGCCGCGAAGCTGCGTGAGCAGCAGGCCGCGGAGCAGGCCGCGGCCGCCGAGCGCGAGCGGCAGTTGGCTGAGCAGGCCGCCCGGCAGGCGCCGACGGCCGCTGCGCCCGTGGCGGCGACACCGGTTGCGCCTCCGTCGGCGGCGTCCACGCCACCGGCGCCTGCTGCGGCACAGCCGCGGGTGTCGGCGAACGGCATCGGGACTGAAGTCCCTCCCACACGGGTTGCGGCGCCTGCCGCGCAGGAGCCGCGGCTGATCAGCGCGCCGCCGCCGCGCTATCCGCTGACCGCGATGCGCCGCAAGCTCGAAGGGCAGGTGACACTGGAGTTCACGGTGGAGCCCGATGGCAGCGTGTCGTCGCCGCGCGTGGTCAGCGCGACGCCCGAAGGCGTGTTCGACGAAGCGGCACTCGTGGCCGTGTCGCGCTGGCGCTTCGAGCCGATGCCGCGCGCGGTGACGACGCGCCGGCAGCTCCAGTTCAAGCCTTGACCAAAGCGGTCAGTCGCTGAAGGCCTGACCGAGGGCCGCAGCGCAAATCACAAGGCGCCAGGCCGAGCCGAGGGCTTCAGCGGTCGCGCTGGGCCGAAGCCTTCAGCTCGAGCTTGGCGATGGTCGCGTTGTGCACTTCGTCCGGCCCGTCGGCCAGCCGCAGCGAACGGGCGGCGACGTAGAACTGCGCCAGCGGGAAATCGTCGCTGACGCCGGCGCCACCGTGGGCCTGGATCGCCCAGTCCACCACCTGCTGCGCCACCTTCGGTGCGACGACCTTGATCATCGCGATCTCGCGCCGCGCGACCTTGTTGCCCACGGTATCCATCGCCTGCGCCGCCTTGAGCGTGAGCAGGCGCGCCTGTTCGATCAGGCAGCGCGACTCGGCGATGCGCTCGTGCCACACCGAGTATTCGCCGATCGGCCGCCCGAAGGCCACGCGCGTTCGCACGCGCTGGCACATCAGCTCCAGCGCGCGCTCCGCGAGGCCAATCAGCCGCATGCAGTGGTGGATGCGGCCCGGCCCCAGCCGGCCCTGCGCGATCTCGAAGCCGCGGCCTTCGCCGAGCAACAGGTTCGACGCCGGCACCCGCACGCCTTCCAGCGCGATGTCCATGTGCCCGTGCGGCGCCTCGTCATAGCCGAACACCGTGAGCGGCCGGATCACGCGGATGCCCGGTGAGTTCGACGGCACCAGGATCATCGACTGCTGGTGATGCACGTCGGCCGCCGGGTCGGTCTTGCCCATCACGATGAAAAGCTCACAGCGCGGATCGCCGGCGCCCGACGACCACCACTTGTGGCCGTCGATCACGTAGTCGTCGCCGTCGCGGCGGATGGCGCACTGGATGTTGGTGGCGTCCGACGAAGCCACCTCTGGTTCGGTCATCAGGAAGGCCGAGCGGATGCGGCCCTCGAGCAGCGGGTCGAGCCAGCGCGCCTTCTGCTCCTCGGTGCCGTAGCGCTCCAGCGTTTCCATGTTGCCGGTGTCCGGCGCCGAGCAGTTGAACACCTCGGGCGCCCAGGGCACGCGGCCCATCACCTCGCACAGCGGCGCGTACTCGAGGTTCGACAGCCCCTCGGGCGCGCGCTCGGACCGCGGCAGGAACAGGTTCCAGAACCCGCGCTCGCGCGCCAGCGGCTTGAGCTCCTCGATCACCGGGTTCGGCGTCCAGGGATTGCCGGCGGCGCGGGCCCTGTCGGCCTCGGCGCGGTAGCGGGCTTCGTTGGGATAGATGTGCGCGTCGAAGAAATCGCCCAGGTCGCGCAGCATTGCCTGCACGCGCGGGGAATAGTTGAAGTCCATGGCCATCCTGCGGAGTCGGGGATTCGCCAGGCCCGGCAGGGGCTTGCGGCGACTGCGGCCAGCCTAGGCCGCGCGGGCGAAGGCTGGCAAGGCCGCCCGGCTTGACATGCAAATGCGAACCATTATCATCAAAACCGACCCCCGTCCCGGAGCCCGCCATGAACCTGCCGCCCTTGCCCGCCCAGGCCAAAGCGCCCACCGCCGAATCCGTCGCCGCCGACCTGCCGCTCGCCTTCGACAGCCGCGAGCTGCTGCGCGGCGTCCGCGAAGTGCTGATCCGCCACGCCGGCCAGGTCTACCGCCTGCGCCACACGCGCAACGACAAACTCATCCTGGTGAAGTAAGGTCGCGCGCGCTGGGCATAATGGCGCGTCCCGCCACTGCCCGAAGCGCACCATGACCCTGCTCGAAACCGTCGAACACCAGACCGGCCCCGAACCGCGCTGGTCCATCCTCTGGCTGCACGGCCTCGGCGCCGATGGCCATGACTTCGCGCCGATCGTGCCCGAGCTGCTGCGCGCCGGCTGGCCGGCGCTGCGCTTCGTGTTCCCGCATGCGCCGGTGCGGCCGGTGACCATCAACAACGGCGCCCGCATGCGGGCCTGGTACGACATCCGCAACCTCGAGATCGACCAGCGCGCCGACGAGCAGGGCGTGCGCGAATCCATCGCCCAGGTCGAGGCGCTGGTCGCGCGTGAAGTCGAGCGCGGCGTGCCACCGGAGCGCATCCTGTTGGCCGGCTTCTCGCAAGGCGGCGCCATCGCGCTGGCCGCCGGCGTGCGGCGCGAGGCGGCGCTGGGCGGCCTGGTCGCGCTGTCCACCTACCTGCCGATGGCCAGCACCACCGCCGCCGAGGCGACGAAGGCCGGGCTGGGCACGCCGGTGTTCATGGCCCACGGCCAGCACGACCCGGTGGTGCCCGAATCCCTGGGCCAGCGCAGCCGCCAGGCGCTGCAGGCGCTGGGCATGGCCATCGACTGGCACGCCTACCCGATGCCGCACAGCGTCTGCGCCGAGGAGATCCGCGACCTTGGCGACTGGATGCACCAGCGCTTCCTCGCGGGCTGAACGCGGCGCGGGCCTCGGGCATACTTCCCGCATGAAGCTCCTGCTCGTCGACGACGAACCGCTGGCCCGCCAACGCCTGGCCGCCATGCTGCGCGAGCACGGCGACCACGACCTGGTGGGCGAAGCCGGCAACGGCCGCGAGGCGGTCGAGATGGCCGAGGCCCTCGGCGCCGAGTGCGTGCTGATGGATATCGCCATGCCGGTGATGGACGGGCTGGAGGCCGCCCACCACCTTGCCGGCCTGGCCGCCCCGCCCGCCGTCATCTTCTGCACCGCCTTCGACCAGCACGCGCTGGCGGCCTTCGAAGCCGCCGCGGTGGATTACCTGGTCAAGCCGGTGCGCGGCGAACGCCTGGCCGAAGCGCTGGAGCGCGCCCGTCGCCAGCTGGCCGCGCGCGAGCCCGCGCCCCGGCTGCCGGCCGACGCCGAGCGCCGCCGCAGCCACCTCAGCGCACGCCTTCGCGGCAGCCTGCGCCTGATCCCGGTCGAGGACATCCACTACCTGCAGGCCGAGGAAAAATACGTGGTCGTGCACCACGCCCGCGGCGAGGACCTGATCGAGGAATCGCTCAAGTCGCTCGAGGTCGAGTTCGCCGACCGCTTCCTGCGCATCCACCGCAACTGCCTGGTGGCCAACGACGAATTCGCCGAGCTGCGCCGGTCGCCCGACGGCCAGGTGCACGCCATCCTGCGCAATTCAACGACCCCGCTCGAAGTCAGCCGGCGCTGCCTGCCGCTGCTGCGCGAGCGGCTCAAGCATCTGTGAGGGGAGAGACCCGATGCCGACCATCCGCCTGGCCACCCGCGAAAGCGCGCTGGCGCTGTGGCAAACCAACCACGTCGCCGAGCGCCTGCGTGCTGCCCATCCCGGGCTCGAGGTCGAGCTGGTGCCGATGACCACGCGCGGCGACCAGGCCATCGACCAGCCGCTGGTCGAGATCGGCGGCAAGGGCCTGTTCCTGAAGGAGCTCGAGGTCGCGATACTGGAGGGCCGCGCCGATGCCGCCGTGCACTCGCTCAAGGACGTGCCCATGGAGCTCGACGGCCCGTTCGAGCTGCCGGCCATCCTCGAGCGCGCGAATCCCTTCGATGCCTTCGTGTCGGTGAAATACGAAGCCTTCGAGGAGCTGCCCTACGGCGCGAAGGTGGGCACGTCCTCGCTGCGCCGCCAGGCCCTGCTCAAGGCGCACCGCCCCGACCTGGTGCTGGTGGACCTGCGCGGCAACGTCAACACCCGCCTGGCCAAGCTCGACGCCGGTGACTACGACGCCATCGTGCTGGCCTGTGCCGGGCTGGAACGCCTGGGCATGGGCGATCGGATCCGCGAGCGGCTGTCCGCCCCGCGCTTCATCCCGGCCGCGGCGCAGGGCGCGGTGGTGGTCGAGTGCCGCGCGGGCGACGCCGCCATTCGCGACCTCGTCGCCGTGCTCGACCACGCTGAAACCCGCGCCTGCGTCAGCGCCGAGCGCGCGATGACCCGCGCCCTGGGCGGCAGCTGCCACGTGCCCATCGCCGCCTTCGCCACGCTCAACAAGGACCGCATGTCGCTCGAAGGCCTGGTGGGTGACGCCAAGACCGGCCAGACCGTCCGCGGCTACGCCAGCGGCCCGATGTCGGAGCCGGAGAAGCTGGGCACCCAGGTCGCCGACATGCTCGTCGCCCGCGGCGCCGACGCCCTGCTGCCGTAATGGCTGAGGCAGGGACAAGGTGAGCGACGGGATTCAGTAGTACAGCATCACCACGTGCTTCGCCTCGGCGAAGAACAGCCAGCGTTCGACCGCCGCGCCCAGCATCACCGACACCGCCGCGATGCCCATCGGCCAGGCCGCCGCCACGTGCGGCAGCAGATACACCGGCAGTGCGCACAGCGCCGGCACGACGGCAAACAGCACCAGCGCGATCATCCGCAGCCGCCTCGCGTGCTTGCGCGCCAGCACGTGGCCCATCTCGGTGGTGAGGTAGTTGGCTTCGGTATGCGGACGCTCGAACACGGTCGCCACGCGATCGGCCGGCAGGCCCAGCGCCGAGGCGCGCGTGGCCGGCAGCGGGTCGCGATCGATCGCGCGCCAGTAGCCGCGCTTGAGCCAGGCCAGCAGCAGCGACGACACGATGATGGCCATCCCGCCGATGTTCCAGAGCTCGCCGAACGCCGCCAGCAGCAGGGCCAGCAGGATGCCGCCGGTATGCAGCGCGAACAGCAGGTACACCGGGACGACCCGGCGGTTGGACCAGGCCGGGATCGGCCGCAGCGACGCGTAGATCATCGCCGTGCAGGCCACCGTGGCCAGTGACAGCAGGGCGAGCAGGGCCAGCAGCATCGGCCCCATCGCCTTGAGCGCATGCGAGCGGGTCAGCGCGCCGACCAGCAGCGCTACGAACGGCAGGTAGCAAGCCAGCGCCAGCACGCCCTCGCGCGACAGCCAGCTGCTGCGCCACTGGCTGAAGGCCCGCCACGCGCGCAGCGGCTTGCCCAGGTGCAGGGTCGAGCTGAGCAGGCCCGCCGTTACCAGCACGAATCCAAGCAGCATCGCGAAGCCATGCCCGGCCAGCGCGCCATGCCCGCCCGGCGACCACCACAGCGACAGCGCGGACCAGAACCACAGGCCATAGCCCGCGCCCGACAGCGTGGTGAAGAAGATGACGGAGAAGGCCGGATGCATGTCAGCGACTCAGCGCGCGGTCGAGCCAGCGCAGCAAGGGGTTGAGCTTTGAGGTGTCGAGCGTTTCCTCCGGCGCGGCCTTCGCCTCGCCCGGCGGGCCAGCGCGGCGCTCGCGCTGCGGCAGGTAGCGATTCACCGGCGCGTAGCCCAGCTCGGGCATCAGCGCCACGCCGCCGCGTTCGACCACCAGCTTCGACACCGCGGACTCGGGATCGCCGAGGTCGCCGAAGTGGCGCGCCTTGGTCGGGCAGGCCTGCACGCAGGCCGGCTGGCGGGAGGCCTCCGGGATGGTCTCGTTGTAGATGCGGTCCACGCACAGGGTGCATTTCTTCATCACGCCCTCGACCGCGCTGTACTCGCGCGCGCCATAGGGGCAGGCCCAGCTGCATAGCTTGCAGCCGATGCACTTGTCCTCGTCCACCAGCACGATGCCGTCTTCGGCGCGCTTGTAGCTGGCACCGGTGGGGCAGACCGTGACGCAGGCCGGGGTCTCGCAGTGCAGACAGCTGCGCGGGAAGTGCAGGGTGGTCGCGGGCTGCGCGGCCGTCGCTTCCACTTCGTAGGAATGCACGCGGTTGAACCAGACGCCGAAGGGGTCCTTGCCGTAGGGCTGCTCGTCGGTGAGCGGCCCGGCGATGCCGCCGGCGTTCCATTCCTTGCACGACACCGCGCAGGCATGGCAACCGACGCAGGTATCGAGGTCGATGACCAGGCCGAGCTTCTTCTTTCCGGGAGGGGCGAGCGTGGTCATCAGAACGGGAAGAACCTCGGGATGAAATAGACCGCCATGCCCCAGAACAGCAGGTTCAGCGGGATGCCCATCTTCATGAAGTCCACGAAGCGGTAGTTGCCCGCGTTGTAGACCATGGTGTTGGTCTGGTAGCCCACCGGCGTGGCGAAGCTGGTGGAGGCGGCGAACAGCACCGCCACCAGGAAGGGCGTCGGGCTCACGTCCATGGACAGCGCCGTCGAGTACGCGATCGGCGTGATCAGCACGGCCGCGGCGTTGTTGCTCATCAGTTCGGTCATCAGGGCGGTGATCAGGTACACCGCCGCCAGCACGGCCAGCGGCCCGAAGCCGCCGACCCAGTTCACCGAGAAATCGGCCACGCCCTGGGCCAGGCCCGACTTTTGCATGGCGATGCCCAGCGGCAGCACGCCGGCCAGCAGCACGATCACGCGCCAGTCCACGGCCTGGTAGGCCTGGTCGTTGCCGATGCAGCGCGTTGCCACCAGCGCGATGCCGCCCAGGATGGACGAGGCCACGATCGGCAGCCAGCCCAGGGCTGCGGCGCCGATCGCGGCGGCCATGATGCCGATCGCCAGCAGCGCCTTGCTGCGCGGCGGGTTGGCTTCGCCGCGTTCGTTGAGCACCACCAGGTTCTGGTTGGCGCGGATGGCGGCCAGCTCGGCGCGCGGGCAGAGCAGCAGCAGCACGTCGCCGACGTTCAGGCTGACGTCCTTGATCTTCTCGCGCAGCACTTCGCCGCGGCGATGCACGGCCAGCACGGTGGCGTTGTAGTTCCACTGGAAGTCGAGCTCGCGCAGGCTCAGCCCGATCAACCGTGCGCCCGGCGCGACCATGGCTTCGACCAGCACCTGGGCCGCATCGCCGTCTTCGCCCGTGAACTGGCTGTCCTGCAGCTTGAACTCCGGCTCGAGCTCGAGCTTGGCGCTGTCCTTGAGCAGCTTGAGCTTCTCCCAGTCGCCGCGCACCAGCAGCACGTCGCCCTCGCGCAGCAGCTCGGCGCGCGGGGCCCAGTGCTTGTCCTCGCCGCGCAGCAGCTCGAGCACGTACACCGAATGCTTCTCGGCCAGCTGCGAGGTGGCCACCGACTTGCCGATCAGCGGCGAGTCCGGCATCACCCGCAGCTCGGTGATGTACTTGCCCAGCTCATAGGTCTCGGTGATGCCCGAGGGCGGGTGGTGCGGCAGCAGCCAGCGCCGGAACACCATCAGGTACACGAAGCCCGCGGCCATCGTCACCAGGCCCAGCGGCGCGAAGTCGAACAGGCCGAAGCCGGGATGGCCCAGGTCCTTGGCCAGCGAGTTCACCAGCAGGTTGGTCGAGGTGCCGATCAGCGTACACACGCCGCCCATCTGCGCGGCGTACGACAGCGGGATCAGCACCTGCGAGGGCGAGCTGCGGTTGGCCGCGGTCGCCGCCAGCACCAGCGGCAGGAACACCGCCACCGCCGCCGTGTTGTTGACGAAGGCCGAGATCGGCCCGACCACGAACATGATCAGCAGCATGAACAGCCACGGCCGCTTCACCCGTCCGAACAGGCGGCCGATCGACAGCAGCGCACCGGTGTGCGCGAGCCCCGCGCTGAGCACGAACATGGCCGCCACCGTGATCGTCGCCTCGCTGCTGAAGCCCGACAGCGCCTCGGCCGGCGTCACCAGGCCCAGCACCAGCAGGCTGGCCAGCACCAGCATTGCCACCACGTCCACGGGCAGCTTCTCGGTGACGAAGAGCGCCACCGCGCCCACCAGCACCACCAGCGTCAGCAGGGCATCCATTTCCATGTTCAGGGCTTCCTGAAGCCGGCGCCGTAGCGTAGCGGCTGGTTGTCGTCGGGGCCGGCGCCGAGCGCCGGGAACTGGGGCAGGCTGGCCTCATGCGCACCGGCCTTGTGCAGCCGCACGCGCAGGTCGAACCAGGCGGCCTGGCCGGTCACCGGGTCGGCGTTGGCGTAGTCGCCGCCCGGCAGCTGGTCGGAGATCAAATGGTTGAGCAGGAAGCCCTTGCGCGATTCCGGTGCGTCAGGCGACAGCTTCCAGGCGCCACGCCGCTTGCCGATCGCATTCCAGGTCCACACCGTGTCGGGCTGCACGTTGCCGGCCAGGCGGCATTGCACCGTTATGCGGCCGTGGTGCGAATCCACGTGCACCCAATCGTCGTCCGCCAGCCCGTGGCGGGCCGCGGTGTCGGGGTGCAGGTAAAGGAAATTGCGCGCCGTGATTTGCCGCAGCCAGGCGTTCTGCGAACCCCAGGCGTGGTACATGAAGGGCGGCCGCTGCGTCACGGCACTGAGCGGGTAGTGCTGCAGGTCCAGGCGCGCGCCTTCGAAGGGTTCGTACCAGGTCGGCAGCGGATCGAAGTAGCGCGCCACGCGCGCGCGCTCCGCCTCGGGCGGCTGCACCGGGCCGTGGCCTTGCGCCGCGAGCCGGAACTTCTGCAGCGTTTCCGAATACAGCTGCAGCACCACCGGCTCGGCCTTGGCGATGAAGCCCATCGACTGCGACCACTGCAGGTAGTCGCGGTTGGCCATCTTGAAGTAGCGGCCGGCGGCCGGCACCGGCGCCTCCCAGAAGCCGCCGTGGCTGCGGTAGCGCTCAAGCTGGTGCGGGTTCGGCGGCCCCTTGCCGTGCTGGGTGCCGTCGCCGCGCCAGCCGGCCAGCAGGCCGACGCCGGGCGCGCGCTCGTGGTTGACGATGTAGTCGGCGTAGTCGGCGTAGCGTGGCGTGCCGTCGTCCTTTAGCAGGGCCGGCAGGCCGATGCGCGCGCCCAGGTCGAGCAGCACCGACTGGAAGCCGCGCACGTCGCGGCCATCACGCTGCGTGGCGGCGTCGAGCACCGGGTGCCGGATGGCATCGGCCGCGTGGTCGGCGTCGGAGATCGGGCGGTCGAGCAGCGAGATCGCGTCGAAGCGCTCGAGGTAGGTGGTGTCGGGCAGCACCAGGTCGGCGTACGCCACCATCTCGCTCGAGTAGGCATCCGAGTAGATGATCTTCGGGATGCGGTACTCGCCGCTGGCGTCCTTGTCGGTCAGCCACTGCTGGGTCTCGGCGGTGTTCATCGCCGAGTTCCAGCTCATGTTCGCCATGAACAGGAACAGCACGTCCACCGGCTTCGGGTCGGCGGCCCAGGCGTTGCGGATCACGGTGTGCAGCATGCCGTGCACCGCCAGCGGGTAACGCCACGAGTAGGCGTGGTCGAGCCGGCGCGGCTGGCCCTCGGCATCCACCAGCAAGTCTTCCGGGCCGTGGATGAAGCCCAGCGGTGGGGCGTCGAGCGCGCCGTTGGGCTGGCGCGCCTTGCCCGGCCGGTTCGCCGGCGGTATCGGCCGCGGGAATGGCGGCTGGTAGCGGAAGCTGCCCGGCGTATCCACCGCGCCCAGCAGCAGCTGCAGCAGGTGCAGCGCGCGGCAGGTGTGGAAGCCGTTGCTGTGGGCGCTGATGCCGCGCATCGCGTGGAAGGAGACCGGGCGGCCGATCATCTGCTCGTGGCGCACGCCGTGGCTGTCGGTCCACGGCTGGTCGATCACGCAGGGCACGTCGAAGGCGGCCGCGGCCAGCTCGGTGGCGATGCGGCGGATGGTCGCGGCCGGCACGCCGCAGCGCTCGGCCACGGCGTCGGGCGCGTACTGCGGGTCGAGGTAGCGCTCGGCGACGAGCTGGAACACCGGCACCGCGCGGCGGCCGTCGGGCAGCTCGAACTCGCCGACGATGGCGGGGCTGATGCCGGTGGATTCGGCGGGAGTGGGGCGGCCCTCTCCCCAACCCTCTCCCCTCGGGGGAGAGGGGTTGGGGAGAGGGCCGCTCTTCGCCTTGTCCCAACACAACGCCTTTCCCTCGGCATCCCGCGCAAACAGCCCGTCATCCGCCCCGCCCGGATTCCGCACGACCAGCCAATGCGCATTCGTGTACCGCACCAGGTAGTCGAGGTCGACCTTGTCCGCCTTCAGCAGCTCATGCACCAGCGCGAACGCGAACAGCCCATCCGTGCCCGGCCGGATCCCGATCCATTCATCCGCGATCGCGCCGTAGCCGGTGCGCACCGGGTTCACCGCCACCACCTTGGCACCGCGGCCCTTGAGCTTGCCCAGGCCCAGCTTGATCGGATTGGAGTCGTGGTCCTCGGCGACGCCCCAGAGCATCAGGTACTTCGAATGCTCCCAGTCCGGCTCGCCGAACTCCCAGAAGCTGCCGCCCAGCGTGTACAGCCCGCCCGCGGCCATGTTCACCGAGCAGAAGCCGCCGTGCGCGGCGTAGTTGATGGTGCCGTACTGCTGCGCCCACCAGCCGGTGAGCGCCTGCGACTGGTCGCGGCCGGTGAAGAACGCCAGACGGTCGGGGTCGCGCTCGCGGGTCTCGCGCAGCCAGCCGGCGGCCAGGGCCAGGGCCTGGTCCCATTCGATCTCGCGGAACTTGCCTTCGCCGCGCTCGCCCACGCGCAGCAGCGGCTTGTCCAGCCGGGCCGGCGAGTAGTGCTGCATGATCCCGGCCGAGCCCTTGGCGCAGAGCACGCCGCGGTTCACGGGGTGGTCGGGGTTGCCCTCGATGTAGCGGACCTTGCCCTCGCGCAGGTGCACGTTGATGCCGCAGCGGCAGGCGCACATGTAGCACGTGGTCTGTTTGACCGCGTCGCCGACGGGCTTTTGCAGTTCGAGCACGGGATCCGACATGGCGTCATTGTGCCGGTCGCGGCCGTCCGCGGCGAGGGCCGCGGCGCGCCGTCACTCCGGCGGCAGGATCCGGATCGCGCTGCTGTTGTAGTCGGAATAGCGGATTTCCGAACGTGTCGGCTGGCCGCCCTGCTGGCTGCTGACGTCGAGCCCGAGGATCAGCCGGGTCTTGGCGGACACCCAGGCCACGGTGGTGGCTTCGTCGCCGCCCGCGGCCGCGGCGGGCGCGCCCGGCATGGCCGAAGGCGGGGCCACGGCCTGCAGGTAGCGGAACTTGCGCACCGGCTCGCCGTCCAGGCTGTCCTCGCCCAGGTCCTCGACCAGCAAGCCGTCCTGCAGTTTGCGCAGGAAGGCTTCGTCGCGGTACTGCGAGGTCAGGCTGTCCATCGCCATCGGCAGCTTCATGGTGCGGCCGCCGATCTGCATGTAGCCAGAGTCGCCGATCACGACCGTGGTCGGGCCGTTCGGGATGCTGACGCGGTAGCGGTCGGGTGCCTGGAACTCGAGCCGGGTGATCGAGCGGCTCGGTTCAAGCAGGGTGATTTCGGCGCGGAAGCTTTTCACGGCAAGGAAGGCCTGCCAGGCCTTGAAAAGTTCGTCCCGGGCGTCGTCGGCGCGGGCGGCGGCGGGGGCCAGGGCGAGCAGCAGGGGCAGCAGGGCAAGCGACACCAGGAGGCGGCGGGGCATGGGGGGACTGTCCTTCGCTTGGAGGCAGGATGCGCCGATGCCATTCTAGGCACACCCGCGAACGAACTGGAATGAACCGATGGACCGCTACGAGCGCATCCTGGCCCTGCACCGCAGCCTCAAGACCGCCCGCTACCCGGTGCCGATCAAGGGGCTGATGGAGGAGCTGGCCTGTTCGCGCGCCACGCTGTACCGGGACATCGCCTTCCTGCGCGACGCGCTGGGCGCGCCGATCGAGAGCGAAGGCGAGGGCAGCATCCGCTACGACCAGAAGGAAGCCGAGCGCTTCGAGCTGCCGGGCCTGTGGCTGAACTCCGACGAGCTGCACGCGCTGCTGGCGGCGCACCAGCTGCTCGACCGCACCGGCCAGGGCGTGCTCTCGAGCGCGCTGGCGCCGCTCAAGGGCCGCATCGAATCGCTGCTGGCGCAGCAGGCCGGCGGCAAGCGCTGGCCGGTCGAGCGCGTGCGCGTGATCGCCAGCGGCGTGCGGCGCCGCGACGAGCTCGCCTTTCGGCTGGTGGCCAGCGCGGTGCTGGAGCGCCGGCAGCTGGCCTTCGACTACCTGGCGCGCTCGACCAACGAGCGCACGCATCGCACGGTGTCGCCGCAGCGGCTCACGCACTACAAGGACAACTGGTACCTGGACGCCTGGGACCACGACCGCGAGGGGCTGCGCAGCTTTTCGGTCGATCGCATCCAGCACGCCAAGCTGCTCGATGGCGCCGCGCGCGACCTGCCCGACGCCGACCTGAACCAGCACCTGGCCTCGAGCTACGGCATCTTCTCGGGCACGCCCAAGGGCATCGCCACGATCGTGTTCTCGGCCAAGGCGGCGCGCTGGGTGGCCGACGAGCACTGGCATTCGAAGCAGGAGGGCCGCTTCCTGCCCGACGGCCGCTACGAGCTGAAGCTGCCCTACAGCCACGCCAAGGAGCTGCTGATGGACGTGCTGCGCTATGGCGCCGACGCCGAGGTGGTGGCGCCGGAGGCATTGCGCCAGCAGGCGCGCACGCTGCTGCAGCTGGCGCTGTCGTCCTATGAGCGTTGAGGCATCCGCACAGCCGGCGGCACCTGGCAAGAACGTCGCGCTGGTGCTGGGCGCCGGCGGTGCCCGCGGCATCGCCCACGTCGGCGTGATCCAGGCACTGGAGGCGCGCGGCTACCGCATCGCCGGCATCGCGGGCTCGTCGATGGGTTCGCTGGTGGGCGGCATTTATGCCGCGGGGCGGCTCAATGAATACAGTGAGTGGGCGCGCGGGCTGGAGCGCGGCGACGTGCTGCGGCTGCTCGACTTCGCCTTCGGCTACCCTGGCCTGATCCGCGGCGAGCGCGTGATCGGTGCGCTGCGCGAGCTGGTCGGCGAGCACCTGATCGAAGAGCTGACGATTCCCTACGTCGCCGTTGCCACCGACCTGGTGCGGCAGCGCGAGGTGTGGCTCACGCGCGGCAAGCTGTTCGACGCGATCCGCGCGTCGATCGCCATCCCGATGGTGTTCACGCCGCACGTGTTCGACGGCCGCGAGCTGGTGGACGGCGGCCTGCTTTCGCCGGTTCCCATCGCCGCCACCCGTGCGATGCGCGCCGACCGCGTGATCGCGGTGGACGTGAACGGCCCGGTGAGCTGGGCCAACCCGGGCCTGGAGCCAAGGCACGAGGAAATGGCGGCCGGCCACGGCAGCGACGACGGCGCCGGGTCGCCCGATGACGACGGCCCCGCCACGTTGCGCGAACGCATGGCCGCGATCTGGGAAGGACTGGCGAAGTCCGGCAATGGCAACGCCAAGCCCGAGAAGAGCCGCGGCGTGATGGACCTGATGTCCCGCTCGCTCGACACCATGCAGGCGCACATGTCGCGCGTGCAGCTGGCCCAGGACCCGCCCGACCTGCTGATCCAGATCTCCCGCGAAACCGCCACCTTCTACGAGTTCTGGCGCGCCGCCGAACTCGTCGAAAAAGGCCGCGAAGCCGCCGAAAAAGCCCTCGACGCCGCCCGCCTGTGAATCAAATGAACCAGGTTCATTTGATTCACTGGAAGCCGGGTTGGCCGAGTTGTGACGGGAACTGCGGCACGCGCTGCAGCTTCGCTGGGTCGTAGCCGTAGGCGGCGAACTTCGCGCGAAGTTGCTGGTACTGCGCGTCGTCCATCGCCTGCTCGCGGGCGAAGATCCAGGCCAGGTTGCGCTTGGGGTGCCCGATCAGGGCCCAGGAATAGTCCGGGGCGACTTCGAGGATGAGGTAATCCGCCTTCACCAGCCCGCCGAAGAACGCGATCTTCCACTGCGCGTTGTTGGTGCCCGGCACCACCGTGGCGACGCCGTTCATCGTCTTCTCGGGCTTGTCGAAGGCCTTGCGGTAGGCATAGACGTTGCCGATGCGGCCGTCCGGGCGCAGGTCGTAGATGTCGGCGGTGGCCAGCTTCCCGTTCTCGGCGAAGTAGGGAATGTTCGCGATCACCCACCAGCGGCCCATGTAGCGGTCCAGGTCGACGACGGCGTTGGTGGTCAGGGGCGGCATGGCGGTTCCTCCGGTGCTGGCGCAGGCGGCGAGCAGCAGCAGGCCGGGCAGGAGCAGTAACAGCGCGGCGCGGCGCATGGCGTGCCTCCGTTTGGGATGTGCCCCGAGGCTGCGCCCCCCTTCCTGAAGCTGGCGTCAAAGCGAGCCCCTGTAGGAGGGACTTCAGTCCCGAACATCCCACCGGGACCAATCTCGACCCGTGAGACACCGCCCCGGCACGCTCTCCCCACGCCCACCGGAGATCGCCCGCATGCCCCGCCTCCAAGCCCTCGCCGCCCGCCCCGAACCCGTCGACCCGGTGCTCGCCCGCCTGCTCTGGCAGTGGCTGGCGCTGGGCCTGTTCGCCATCGCCGGGCTGGCGATGTTCCGCGGCCAGGTCCCGGGCGCGCTGGCCTTCTGGCTGCTCGCGGCCCCCGTCACCGCCCTGCTCACGCTGTATCGCCAGGTCCTGGCGACGGCGTGGCGTGCGCGCCTCGTCCGCGCCACGCCACGCCGCCGCCCCCAGCCAATGAACCAGGTTCATTCGCGGACGCGGGGCCAGGCCAGGAACCCGGCGCCGCGCTATCGGCTCAGTCGCGGACGCCGAGCCGCTTCCGCTCCAGCCGCCGCAGGAACTCCGACATGATGCGGCGGTAAAGGTCCTCGCCCAGGTAGGCGTCTTCCACGCCGGCATCGATGCTCGGGTTGTCGTTGACCTCGATGATGACGGTGCGGTCCTTCACCACCTTCAGGTCCACGCCGTACAGCCCGTTGCCGATGGCATTGCTGGCGCGCGTGGCCAGGCGCACCACTTCCGACGGCGCCTCGCGGATCGGCAGCGTCTTGAAGCCGCCGGACCGCACCGTGCCCTTGGCCGCGCCCGCCTTGGGTGCGTGGTCGTAGATCTGCCAGTGCCCGCGCGACATGAAGTACTGGCAGGCGTACAGCGGCTCGCCGTCCAGCACGCCGACGCGCCAGTCGAACTCGGTGTACAGGTATTCCTGCGCCAGCAGCAGCGCCGTCTGCTGGAACAGCTGGTCGGCGGCGGCGCGCAGCTGCTCGACCGTCTCGACCTTGTGGATGCCGCGGGAGAACGACCCATCCGGGATCTTCAGCACGATCGGCAGCCCCAGCAGGTCGGGGAGGGCGGCCAGTTTCTTCGCATCGTCGCGGAACACGATCTCGGTGCGCGGCGTCGGCAGCTTGCGGCTGCGCAGCCGGTCGTTGAGATAGATCTTGTTGGTGCAGCGAAGGATCGACACCGGGTCGTCCATCACCACCATGTCCTCGCGGTCGGCGCGGTGCGCGAAGCGGTAGGTGTGGTTGTCGATGGCGGTGGTTTCGCGGATGAACAGCGCGTCGTACTCCGCCAGCCGCGCGAAGTCGCGCTTTCCGATCGGGTCCACCTCGATGTCCAGCTCCTTGCCCGCCTCGATGAACTGCTTGAGCGCCTTCTTGTTCGACGGCGGCATCACCTCGTTCGGGTCCTGCAGCATCGCGAGGTCGTAGCGGTACTTGCGCCGCGCCCGCGGCTTGCGCCACAGCTTGCGGCTGAAGGCGTCGAGCGCGTTGGCGAAGGCGTCCTCCTGGTCGTCCGACAGCGTGTGCAGGCCGGCCGGCTTGATCGCCGCGATCTGCCACACGCGCTGGCGCTCGAACTCGATCCTCAGCACGGGGCAGGGGAAGGTCTCGAACACCTGCTGGGCCAGGTCCTCCAGCGGCGCGTAGTTGGTGCGGCCGAAGTAGACCAGCAGCCCGAAGTCGCTGGCGTCGCGCGAACCTTCGGGCAGGAACTTGCCCAGCTGCGTGTTCAGGTCCTCGATGTCGATGCCATAAAGCGAGCGGCGGCGCAGGTCGTTGATGGTGCGCACACTGGGAATCACCTTGTGCCCGCGCGCCTCGGCCAGCAGGGAGACGTAGTAGCCGGTGCCCATGTACTTGTAGCTGCGGCACAGGTTGATCACCTGGGTGCGTTCGCCCTCGGCGCCGACATCGCCGCGCAGGTAGTCGGCGGCGGCCACCACGTTGTCGGAAGGGTAATACGAGCCCCAGTCGGAGGGCTTTTCGACGACGATGACAAGGCGGCTCATGGCGGTAGCGCGGCGCGGGGGTGGCGCGAGTGTGAGCCTTCCCGCGAACCTTGGATAGACTGGCCCGATGCCGCCGCCCCTCCGCCTCCGCACCGCCCGCGCCGCCGACCTGCCGGCGCTGCTGGCGCTGGAGCAGACCTTCCCGGGCGACCGGATGTCGGCGCGGCAGTTCCGCCACCACCTGGCCAGCCCGCGGGCCCGCTGGCGGGTGGCCGAGGCGGGCGGGCGGCTGCTCGGCTACGCGCTGGTCCTGCTGCGCCGCGACAGCGACCGCGCCCGGCTCTACTCGATCGCGGTGGACCCGGCCGCCCGCGGCCAGGGCCTTGGCCGGCGCCTGCTGGCCGCCGCTGAAAAAGACGCCGCCCGCGCCGGCCGCACCGCCATGACACTGGAAGTCCGCCAGGACAACCCCGCCGCCAACGCGCTCTACCAGTCCGCCGGCTACCGCCGCCTGGCCGCTCTCCCGGCCTACTACGAAGACGGCGCCCCAGGCTGGCGCTACATCAAGCGCACCACCCCAAATGAACCCGGTTCATTTGCCAGAAGCAGCAAATGAACCGGGTTCATTTGGGGTGGGGACCGTGACTTTGGGCCTACGGCGGGTTCACGAGGGGGCGTGGTAGCGTCCGGGGCTTGCCTCACTTCCGGGGAACCACCCAATGCGCCTGACCACCCTCGCCTGGCTCACCGCCGGCGCGCTCTCCCTCTCGCTGCCCGCCGCGGGCCAGAATCCGACCATGCACACCACTCCCGACGACCCGCACCTCTGGCTCGAAGACGTCGAGGGCAAGGAAGCGTTGGACTGGGTCCGCGCCCGCAACGCCGTCTCCGAGAAGCAGCTCGCCGGCGACCCCGGCTTCGAGGCGCTGCGCACGAGCCTGCTCGAGGTCCTCGACTCCGACGCGCGCATCCCCTACGTCGGCAAGATGGGCGACTACTACTACAACTTCTGGCGCGACAAGAAGAACCCGCAGGGCGTCTGGCGCCGCACCACCCTGGCCGAGTACCGAAAGGACGCGCCGCAGTGGGAAGTGCTGCTCGACATCGACGCGCTGGGCAAGGCCGAGGGCGTGAACTGGGTCTGGGGCGGCGCCGACTGCCTGCGTCCTGAGTACGACCGCTGCCTGGTCTCGCTCTCGCGCGGCGGCGCCGACGCCGACGTGACCCGCGAGTTCGACGTCTCCGACAAGGCCTTCGTCGAAGGCGGCTTCTCCCGCCCCGAGGCCAAGGGCCAGATGGGCTGGATCGACATCGACACCGTCTACATCGGTACCGACTTCGGTCCCGGTTCGATGACCAGCTCGGGCTACCCGCGCATCGCCAAGGAGTGGAAGCGCGGCACGCCGATGGCCGAGGCCAAGGTCGTGTTCGAAGGCCAGGACGAAGACATCTCGGTTGGCGCCTACCGCGACGACACCCCGGGCTACGAGCGCGACTGGGTCTACCGTGGCCTGACCTTCTACACCAGCGAACTCTACCTGCGCGGCAAGGACGGCGGCCTCACCAGGCTCGACCTGCCCGACGGCGCCCAGAAGGGCGCCTTCCGCGAATGGCTGAGCGTCGAGCTGCGCCAGCCCTGGACCGTCGGCGGCAAGGAGCACGCGGCCGGCAGCCTGCTCGCGATCCGCCTCGACGATTTCCTGAAGGGCGACCGCGACTTCGACGTGCTGTTCGCGCCGACCGCCAACACCTCGCTGGCCAGCAGCAGCGTCACCAAGGACCACGTGTTCCTGAACGTGCTCGAGGACGTCAAGAACCGCATCTACGTGCTCACGCCGGGCAAGGACGGCTGGAAGCGCGAGCCGCTGGTCGGCGCGCCGGCCTTCGGCACCGTCGGCATCAGCGCGGTGGACGCGGACGAGTCCAACGACTACTTCATGACCGTCACCGACTACCTGACCCCGACCTCGCTGCTGATGGGCACCGTCGGCAAGAAGCCGGAAACCCTGAAGCAGCTGCCGGCCTTCTTCGACGCCAGCCAGCACGAGATCAACCAGCACTTCGCCACCAGCAAGGACGGCACGAAGGTCCCGTACTTCATGGTCTCGCGCAAGGACCTGCCGCTCGACGGCGACAACCCGACCTTGCTCTACGGCTACGGCGGCTTCGAGGTCTCGCTGACCCCGGGCTACTCGGCCGGCGTCGGCCGCGCCTGGCTGGCCGATGGCGGCGTGTACGTGGTCGCCAACATCCGCGGCGGCGGCGAGTACGGCCCGCGCTGGCACCAGGCCGCGCTCAAGGAAAACCGCAACAAGGCCTACGAGGACTTCGCGGCCGTGGCCGAGGACCTGATCGCCCGCAAGGTCACCCGCCCCGCGCGCCTGGGCATGCAGGGTGGCAGCAACGGCGGCCTGCTGATGGGCAACATGACCGTGATGTACCCGCAGCTGTTCGGCGCCGTGGTCTGCCAGGTGCCGCTGCTGGACATGCAGCGCTACCACAAGCTGCTGGCCGGCGCGTCCTGGATGGCCGAGTACGGCGATCCGGACAGGCCGGAGGAGTGGGCCTTCCTGCGCAAGTACTCGCCGTACCACAACGTCGGCAAGGACGTGGACTACCCGCCGGTGCTGTTCACCACCTCCACCCGCGACGACCGCGTGCACCCGGGCCACGCCCGCAAGATGATGGCGCTGATGGAGTCGCAGGGCCACGACGTGACCTACTACGAGAACATCGAGGGCGGCCACGGCGGCGCCGCCAACAACGCCCAGTCGGCCTACATGGGCGCGCTGGCCTACACCTTCCTCAAGCAGAAGCTGTTCAAGGACAACTGAGATGACCACCCGCCTGCTGCCCTTCGCCGCGAGCCTGCTCGCCGTCGCCCTGGCCGGCTGCTACTCGCCGCCGGCCGAGCCGGAGGCGGGCACCGACGCCGCCACCGTCGCCCCGGCCGTCCGCTCGCCGAGCGCGCTGGCCGAGCTGCCGCCCGCGCCCGTCGCCGCCACCAAGCCCTACGAAGTCAAGGCCCCGCACGGCGCGGCCCGCAACGACGAGTACTACTGGCTGCGCGACGACAAGCGCGAGGACCCGGAGATGCTCGCCTACCTCAACGCCGAGAACGCCTACACCGACGCGGTGCTGCAGCCGCTCGAGGCGCTGGAGGAAACCCTCTACAACGAGCTGGTCGGCCGGGTTAAGCAGGACGATTCCTCGGTGCCGTACTTCGAGGACGGCTACTGGTACTACACCCGCTTCGAGACCGGCAAGGAATATCCCATCTACGCCCGCCGCAAGGGCAGCATGGATGCCGAGGAGCAGGTGCTGTTCGAGGTGAACGAGCTCGCCGCCGGCAAGAGCTTCTACCAGATCGGCACCTACGAGATCAGCCCCGACGACCGCCTGGTGGCCTACGCCGAGGACACCAACGGCCGTCGCCAGTACACCGTGCGCATCAAGGACCTGGCCACCGGCGAGCTGCTGCCCGACGTGATCACCGGCGTCTCGGCCAACCTGATGTGGGGCGACGACGGCCGCACGCTCTATTTCGTCGAGAACGACCCGACCACCCTGCTCACCAAGCGCGTGAAGGCACACGTTCTCGGTGGCGACGTGGCGAAGGCGAAGCTGGTGTACGAGGAGGCCGACGAGACCTTCTACATGGGCATCGGCCGCACCCGCTCCGACGACTACCTGTGCATCAGCGTCTCCAGCACCGTCTCGTCCGAGATGCGCTGCACCGAGGCCGACGCGCCGGGCGAGTTCAAGGTGTTCGCGCCGCGGCAGCGCGATTTCGAGTACAACGCCGACCACTACGACGGCCGCTGGGTGGTGCACACCAACTGGGACGCCACCAACTTCCGCGTCATGACCCTGGCCGACGGCCAGCCCTGGGGCGACCGCGGCCAGTGGCAGGAGCTGGTGCCGCATTCGCAGGACGTGCTGATCTCCGGCGTCACCCTGTTCAAGGGCTTCATGGCGATCGGCGAGCGTTCGGGCGGCCTGCAGCGCGTGCGCATCCGCCACGACGACGGCAAGGAAGAGTTCGTGCAGGCCGAGGAGAGCGCCTACGCGATGGGCGTGTCGGTCAACGCCGAACCCGAGACCGACTGGCTGCGCTACACCTACACCTCGCTCACCACCCCGGCCAGCACGTTTGAAGTGAACGTGCGCACCGGCGAGCGCAAGCTGCTCAAGGAGCAGCCGGTGCTGGGCGGCTTCGACAAGGCCAACTACGTCACCGAGCGCCTCTGGGCCACGGCCCGCGACGGCACGAAGGTGCCGGTGTCGGTGCTCTACCGCAAGGGCTTCGAGAAGAACGGCCAGGCCGCGCTTTACCAGTACTCGTACGGCTCCTACGGCAACAGCTCGGACCCGGGCTTCAACGCCAACGTGATCAGCCTGGTGGACCGCGGCGCGGTGTATGCCGTGGCCCACATCCGCGGTGGCCAGGAAATGGGCCGGCAGTGGTACGAGGACGGCAAGCTGCTCAACAAGGTCAATACCTTCACCGATTTCATCGACGTCACCGACTTCCTGGTCAAGGAAGGCTATGCCGCGCCCGACCGCGTGGCGGGCATGGGCGGCAGCGCCGGCGGCCTGCTGATGGGCGCGGTGGCCAACATGGCGCCGGAAAAGTACAAGGTGCTGGTGGCGCACGTGCCGTTCGTCGACGTGGTGACGACCATGCTGGACGAGTCGATCCCGCTCACTACCAATGAGTTCGACGAGTGGGGCAACCCGAAGGACCCGGTGTTCTACGACTACATGCTGTCGTACTCGCCGTACGACCAGGTCGCGGCCAAGGACTACCCGGCGCTGCTGGTCACCACCGGCCTGTGGGATTCGCAGGTGCAGTACTTCGAGCCGGCCAAGTGGGTCGCCCGCCTGCGCGCGAAGAAGACCGATGGCAATCCGCTGCTGTTCCGCACCAACATGGAAGCCGGCCACGGCGGCAAGTCCGGCCGCTTCCAGCGCTACCGCGAGCGGGCCGAGGAATATGCGTTCGTGCTGGACCAGCTGGGGCTTGTGCAGCAGTAAGTGTTTGAACGCGGATCAAGGCGGATGGACGCCGATCAAAGCGGATGAAGCGGTTTGATTTCTTGAGGGGCTTCCCGGCGACGGGGAGCCCCTTTCCTTTTTTGGCCAGTTACCACCCCGCCTGGTCCAGCAGGGCCGCGGTGGCGGGGTCGGCGGGTTTGGCGACGAGGCCGCCGCGGGGGTTTACGTAGACCTGGTAGGTCGCGCCGTCGAGCATGGGCAGGTAGGCGGCGCTGCCCCAGCGGGCGTCGGCGATCGGCAGGTTGGCCAGCCAGCGCTGGCGGAACTCCCAGAAGTCCCAGTCGCCGCGCAGGTCGTGCACGCTGCGCTCGGCGGTGAGCTCCTGCTTCGGGTCACCGTAGCGGCCCGACAGGCGTTCGAAGCGATGGACCGGCGGCACGCCCGCCAGCTGGCCGGGCAGGGTCCAGCGGATGACGCGGGCATCGAGCTGCCATTCGTCGCCGAGCAGTTCCAGCGTGCGCGGCGCCTCGTCGCCCAGCACCAGCGTGGCTTCGTAGCGCTGCGGTGCGAGCTGGCGCAGGCTGATGGTCGCCGCCGGCACGTCTTCCAGCAGCCAGGCGTACTGGCGCAGCAGGCCGCCCAGGCCGGCCAGGCCCAGGGCCACCAGCACCAGCAGCGTGCCGACGCCGCGCAGCAGCCACTTGCCGCCGCCGCGGGTCTTGCGTGTCCAGGCCACCACGCCCACCAGGAAAAGCACCGCCGCCACCGCCCACAGCCAGGCCGAAATCGCCATCGTCCACCCCACGCGCCAGAACCTGCCCCGGACTATACTCGCGCCATGAAGACGACCCGCCTCGCCCTGCTGCTGTTGAGCCTCGTCCTGGTCGCCGCCTGCGGCACCAAGGGCGACCTGGTGCCGCCCCCGGCGGACGCGCCGCCCGCCAAGGCCGAAACGCCCGCGGCATGAGTGCGTCCCGCCCGCTGCATTTCTCGAAGATGCATGGCGCCGGCAACGACTTCGTCGTGATCGACCTGCGCGGCGGCCAGCCCGCCCCGCCCGCGGCGCTGGTGCGCACGCTGGGCGACCGCCACTTCGGCGTCGGCTTCGACCAATTGCTCACCATCGAGGACACCGACGTCCCCGGCTGCGTCGCGCGCTACCGCATCTGGAACGGCGACGGCTCGCCCGCGCAGCAGTGCGGCAACGGCGCCCGCTGCGTCGCCGCCTGGCTGCGGCGCGACGGCGCGGCCACCGGCCCGCGCTTCCACATGGACAGCCCCGCGGGCGTGATCGACGTCGAGTGCCTGCCTGAGGGCCGCTATTCGCTGGGCATGGGCCGGCCGGTGTTCGCGCCGGCGAAGGTTCCGTTCCACGCCGCGACCGACGCGCCCGTGCACGTGCTGGCGGTCGAAGGCAGCCCGCTGCGCTTCGGCGTGGCATCGATGGGCAACCCGCACGCCGTGATCGAGGTCGACGGCGTGGACGCGGCGCCGGTGCACCGGCTGGGCCCGGCGCTGCAGGCGCGGCCGGAGTTCCCCGAAGGCGTCAACGTCGGCTTCGCGCAGGTGATGGCGCGCGAACGCATCCGCCTGCGCGTGTTCGAGCGCGGCGCCGGCGAAACCCTGGCCTGCGGCAGCGGCGCCTGCGCCGCGGTCGCGGTGCTGGTGCGCCAGGGCCGCGTGGATCGCGCGGTGCAGGTGGAGCTGCCGGGTGGCACGCTGGCGATCACCTGGCCCGCCGACGACGCGCCGATCACCATGGCCGGACCTGCCACCTTCGTGTTCGAGGGCGAATTCGCCGTCGCCACGCCATAATGCCGGCATCGCCCGGAACGACCCGCCGTACGAGAGGCCCCCGATGATCGAAGAGAAGAACGAGCGCCTGAGCGCCCACGAGGTGGCGACCTTCCTGCGCCGCCACCCGAAGTTCCTGGGCCAGTTCCCGGACCTGGCGCTGTCGCTGGTGGTGCCCAAGGACGAAGGCCAGGCCGCCTCGCTGGCCAGCTACCAGCTCGACGTGCTGCGCGACAAGAACCGCGAGCTCACCCGGCGCCTGAACGAGCTCTACGCCAACGCGCAGGAGAACGAGCGCCTGACCGTGCGCACGCACCAGCTGAGCCTGGCGCTGATGCGCGCCGGCTCCGCGGCCGACACGCTCAAGGCGATGGTGGCGGTGCTGGGCGAGGACTTCCAGGGCGAGATCGTGCGGGTGGTGCTGTTCAAGCCGGTCGCGGGCCTGCAGGCCGAGTGGCTGCAGGTGGTGGGCGAGGCCGATCCGGCGCTGGTGCCGTTCCGCGATTTCCTGGCCGGCAACGAGCCCATTTGCGGGCGCCTGAACCAGGACAAGCTGGCGCTGCTGTACGGGGACGACCAGGCCCGCGCCGCCTCCGCAGTGCTGCTGCCGCTGCCGGGCGTGGGCATGCTCAGCGTCGGCAGTTCGGATGCCAACCGGTTCTTCCCGGGCATGGGCACGCTGTTCCTGCGCCTGATGTCGGAAGCCCTGGTCACCGCGCTGGGCCGCTACGCGCGCGACTGATGCCGTGAGCGCCGACGCGCCGCTGCAGCCGGGCATCGAGGCCTTCCTTGGCTACCTCGCGGTGGAGCGGCGGCTGTCGGCGAACACGCTGGACGCCTACCGCCGCGACCTTGGCGACCTGGCCACGTGGATGGACGCGCAGGGCCTCACCGACTGGCGCCGGCTGAAGCAGGAAGCGCTGCGCAGCTACGTCGCCGGCGCGCACCGGCGCGGCCTGTCGGGCAAGAGCCTGCAGCGGCGGCTGTCGGCGGTGCGCAGCTTCTACCGGCATTTGAACCGCAGCGAGAGTTCGGAGCTGAACCCGGCGCTGGGCCTGCGCGCGCCGAAGTCGCCGCGCAAGCTGCCGCAGGTGCTGGATGCCGACGAGATGACGCGGCTGGTGGAAGTGCCCACCGACGGCCCCGAAGGGCTGCGCGACCGGGCGATGCTGGAGCTGTTCTATTCCTCGGGCCTGCGGCTTTCCGAACTGTGCGGGCTGCGCTGGAGTGCACTCGACCTGGCCGATGGCCTGGTGACCGTGCTCGGCAAGGGTGGCAAGAGCCGCGTGGTGCCGGTCGGAAGCCATGCGCGCGATGCGCTGCAGGCCTGGCGCGAGGCGTCTTCGCCGGGGATCGGTGCGCACGTGTTCCCGGGACGCAGCGGCGGGCCGGTCAGCCCGCGCACCGTGCAGCAGCGCCTGCGCAAGCTGGCGATGCAGCAGGGCCTGTTCAAGCGCGTGCATCCGCACCTGCTGCGCCACAGCTTCGCCAGCCACGTGCTCGAGTCCAGCGGCGACCTGCGCGGCGTCCAGGAACTGCTCGGCCACGCCGACATCGCCACCACCCAGATCTACACCCACCTCGACTTCCAGCACCTGGCCAAGGTCTACGACGCCGCCCACCCCCGCGCCCGCCGCAAAAACAAATGAACCAGGTTCATTTGTTTTTGGCTTTCCCTAGCGGGAAAGGGCGGCTGCTTCGAGCGCGGCCAGGTAGGCTGCCCAGCGTTGGTCGTGCTCGCGGCCCAGCTGGTGCAGCAGGCTCCAGCTGAAGATGCCGGTCTCGTGGCCGTCGTCGAAGCGCAGCAGCACGCCGTAGTTCCCCATCGGTTCGATCGCGCGCACGTTGACGTTGCGCTTGCCGGCCACCAGCACCTTCTGGCCGGGACCGTGGCCCTGCACCTCGGCGCTGGGGGATTCCACCCGCAGGTACTCGCAGGGCAGGCGGAAGCGGCTGCCGTCGTCGAAGGCGACTTCGAGGGCGTGCGAGGCGCGGTGCAGGATCAGGTCGGTGGGGCGGGGCGTGCTCATGCCGCCATGTTACGGCCCGCGCAGCTGTTCGCGCAGGCCGGCCAGCTTCTGCAGGCGAGCCCGCGCCAGGGTGCAGCGCCGGAGACCATACAGGCCGATGATCGGGATCAGCACCAGGTTGGCCAGGGTGGCGCCAACCAGGCCACCGATCTGGTCGTCGGACCACATCGCCTGCATGCCCACCAGCATCACCCCGTAGACCAGCACCCAGATCCCCAGCACCGACCACAGGCCCAGTCGCCAGTAGTGCAGGGTGGTCGTGCAGCGACGGGACTCCACGTCGACCAGCGCCTCCACGTCCAGCCCGGATTCGCTCCACTCGCGACGGCGCAGCCAGATCACGTAGGCCTGGTAGGGCACGATCAGCAGGGCCAGGCCGCCGAACAGCCAGGTTTCCATCGGCGTGGCATCCGGCTGGAAGGCGATCCAGCCCACCAACAGCACCGTCAGGGCGGCGAACAGCGTCTCGAGCACCAGCATGCCGCGCAAGCGCCGGCCCTGCTGCGCCGCCTCGGCGCGCAGCGCGTCGACGTCGATGGTCGGCACCGCCTGGCCGCGCCAATCCGAGCCCATCGCGTCCCAATCCTTCATCGGCCCGTTCATGCGGCGTCTCCCAGCCATTCGTTGAGTTGCCGGCGCGCGCGCGACAGGCGCTGCGTCACCGTGTTCTCCTCCAGCTTCAGGGTGTCGCCGATCTCGCGCTGCGAGAACCCTTCCAGCGCCAGCACCACCACCTGGCGCTGCCCGAGCGGCAGCGCCCGCACCGCGGCCAGCAGGTCCTTCCGGCGCTGGTGCGCCTGGGCGTGCTGGAAGGGGTTGGCGTCGGGGTCGGCGTGCTCGTCGTGCAGTTCGTCGCCGCGGGCGCGCTTCTCGCGGGCCAGGTGGTCGATGGCGCGGTTGTGGGCGACCCGGGCCAGGAAGGTGCGCAGCGAAGCGTCGCCGCGCCAGCTCGCCAGGGCCTTCCAGACCGCCAGGCTGATTTCCTGCAGCAGGTCGTCGCGGCGCGCGGGTTCGGACTCGTAGCTGCCGGCGATGCGGGCCAGCATCGGCCCGTGTTCACGCAGCACGGCTTCTATGTCGGGCGTGGCCAGGGGCATGGCGGACTCGGCGCGGGAGGGACTGGGGGCAAGGGCGGCGGCGGGCATGTCGGTTTCCATCCGGTCTTGAACCCATAGTCCGGGCCGCCCGCGAAAACCTGACATCCGGCCAAAAAATGAACCGGGTTCATTTTTTACAGGATGTAGCGGCTGAGGTCGGGGTCCTGGACGGCGTCGCCCAGCTGGGCGTCGACCATGGCGCGGTCGACCATCAGGGACAGGCCGCCCTTGTCGGGGGCCTCGAAACTCAGTTTCTCCAGCAGCTTCTCCAGGACGGTGTGCAGGCGGCGCGCGCCGATGTTCTCCTGCCGCTCGTTGACCAGGAAGGCGATCTCGGCCAGGCGGTCGATGGCGCCCGCGTCGAAGCCGATGTTCACGCCCTCGGTGGCCAGCAGCGCCATGTACTGGCGCACCAGCGCGTTCTTCGGCTCGGTCAGGATGCGCTTGAAGTCCTGCTGGCTCAGCGCGCCCAGCTCCACCCGGATCGGGAAGCGGCCCTGCAGCTCCGGGATCAGGTCCGACGGCTTGGCCAGGTGGAAGGCGCCCGAGGCGATGAACAGGATGTGGTCGGTGCGCACCACGCCGTACTTGGTGCTCACCGTGCTGCCCTCGACCAGCGGCAGCAGGTCGCGCTGCACGCCCTCGCGGCTGACGTCGCCGCCGCCGATCGCGTCCTTGCGCTTGGCCACCTTGTCGATCTCGTCGATGAAGACGATGCCGTTCTGCTCGCAGGCTTCGATCGCCTTGACGCGGATGTCGTCCTCGTTCACCAGCTTGCCGGCCTCTTCCTCGACCAGCAGCGGGCGCGCCACCTTCACCGCCAGGCTGCGCGCCTGCGCCTTGCCGCCGCCCAGGTTCTGGAACATCGCCCGCAGCTGCTGGCCCATTTCCTCCATGCCGGGCGGCGTCATGATGTCCATGCCGCCCGGGGCCTGGCTGAGCTCGAGCTCGATCTCGCGATCGTCCAGTTCGCCGGCGCGCAGCTGGCGGCGCAGCTTGGCGCGGGTTTCGTTGTCGCCGTCGGCCGGGGCCTCGACCGCGAAGCCGGGTCCGCGGCGCCGCGGCAGCAGTGCATCCAGGATGCGGTCCTCCGCACGCTCTTCGGCCTGGGTGCGCACGCGCGCCTTGGCCTGCTCGCGGAACATCTTCACCGCGCCATCGGCCAGGTCGCGGATGATCTGCTCGACGTCCTTGCCGACGTAGCCGACCTCGGTGAAGCGCGTCGCTTCCACCTTTACGAACGGCGCGTTGGCCAGTGCCGCCAGCCGGCGCGCGATCTCGGTCTTGCCGACGCCGGTGGGGCCGATCATCAGGATGTTCTTGGGCATCACCTCGTCGCGCATGGCCGGATCGAGCTGCATGCGGCGCCAGCGGTTGCGCAGGGCGATGGCCACGGCGCGCTTGGCCTCGTTCTGGCCGATGATGTAGCGGTCGAGCTCGCCGACGATCTCGCGGGGGGTCAGTTCGGACATCAGAGTTCCTCGATCACGAGGTTGCGGTTGGTGTAGATGCAGATGTCGCCGGCCACGTTGAGCGAGGCCTCGGCGATGGCGCGGGCCTCGAGCTCGGTGTGCTGCAGCAGGGCGCGCGCCGCGGCCAGCGCATAGGGGCCGCCGGAGCCGATCGCCACCAGCCCGTCCTCGGGCTCGATCACGTCGCCGTTGCCGCTGATGATCAGCGAGCTGTCCTTGTCGGCTACCGCCAGCAGCGCCTCGAGCTTGCCCAGGCGCCGGTCGGTGCGCCATTCCTTGGCCATCTCGACCGCGGCGCGCAGCAGGTGGCCGTTGTGCTGGCCCAGCTTGGCCTCGAACACCTCGAACAGCGTGAAGGCATCGGCCGCTGCGCCGGCGAAACCCGCCAGCACCTTGCCCTCGGCCAGGCGCCGCACCTTGCGCGCGTTCGACTTCATCACCGTGTGGCCAAGGGTGACCTGGCCATCGCCGGCCACCACGACGCGGTCGCCGCGCCGGACGGAGAGGATGGTGGTGGCGTGGAAAACGTTCGGGTCCATGCGGGCTCCTGGTCGTGAACCCCAGTTCTGGGGTCGGCCCCGTCGAAGGACAAGCGCCGCTCCCCCTGTAGGAGGGGCGGCTACAGGAGGGCCAGCAGGGCCTCGGTGGGGCGGCCAATGACGGCGCGGGTGGCCGACTCCAGCACCGGCCGCTCGATCAGCCGCGGATTCGCGGCCAGCAGGGCGGCCCATTCGGCGGCCGGGCGTTCATCCTGCGGTGACAAGCCGAGGGTCGCGGCCTCGTCCTCCTTGAACCTCACCAGCCGGCGCGGGTCGCCGCCCAGCCTGGCCAGCAGGGCCAGCACGGCGGCGGGCGAGGGCGGCTCGGCCAGGTAGAGCACGGTCTCGGGGGTGACGCCGCGGGAGGCCAGCAGCGCCAGCCCCTCGCGGGACTTGCTGCAGCGCGGGTTGTGCCAATAGCGAAGGGTTTGCATGCGTGAATGATGTCATGGCGCCGGCGGTGCGATAATCCCGACCATGGACAAGACCCCCGAAAGCGGCACCACCCACTTCGGCTTCCGCGACGTGCCGGTGGCCGAGAAGAAGAAGCTGGTCGGCCAGGTGTTCAGCTCGGTCGCGCAGCAGTACGACCTGATGAACGACCTGATGTCGCTCGGCATCCATCGGCTGTGGAAGCGTTATTTCGTCGGCACCTCGGGCGTGAAGCGCGGCGACCGCGTGCTCGACCTGGCCGGCGGCACCGGCGACATCGCCGCGCTGCTGCACGAGCGCGTCGGCGACACCGGCAGCGTGGTGCTCGGCGACATCAACGCGGCGATGCTCGGCGTCGGCCGCGACCGCCTCACCGACCGCGGCCTGGTGCGCGGCCTCGAGTACGTGCAGCTCAACGCCGAGGCGCTGCCGTTCCCGGATGCCAGCTTCGACCTCGTCACCATCGCCTTTGGCCTGCGCAACGTCACCGAAAAGGCGAACGCGCTCAAGGAAATGCACCGCGTGCTGAAGGTCGGCGGCCGCGCCCTGGTGCTCGAGTTCTCGCAGGTCAAGCCTGAGTGGTTCCGCCCGGTCTACGACTTCCATTCCTTCAAGGTGCTGCCGCGGCTGGGCAAGCTGTTCGCCAACGACGCCGACAGCTACCAGTACCTGGCCGAGTCGATCCGCAAGCACCCGCCGCAGGACGAGCTGAAGGCGATGATGGCCATGGCTGGCTTCGAGCGCACCGACTACCGGAACCTTAGCGCCGGCATTGTCGCCATCCACTCGGGCTACAAACTCTGAAGCAATTGAACCAGGTTCATTTGATTCGGAATCGAGAAACGGTAAAGAGGAACTAGGAACTAGGAACTAGTAAGAGCGTCTTGTCTCACCCTACTAGGTGCCAGTTCTTCTTTACTAGTTCCTATCTACTAGTTCCTGTCGTCCCGCTCAATCCGCCCGCACCCGCCAAGCCTCCCCCAGCGAAATCAGCCCCTCGCGGGCCAAGGCCACGGCCGCCTGCGTGATCGGCACCATGCCTTCCTCGATTGCCGTTCGGTGGATCGTGTCGGCCTCGGCGCCGGGGACGATCAGCGACTGGATGCGCGGCGTGACCACCATGAACTCGTACACCGCGCGCCGCTTGAACACGCCCAGCCCGTCGCAGTGCGAGCAGCCGCGGCCGACGTGGAAGACCTCGTCCGCGCCCACGCCCAGCACGCCGCGGATGTGGGCATCCACCTTCTCGACGTCCCGGCAGTGCTTGCAGGTCAGCCGCACCAGCCGCTGCGACATCACCGCCAGCAGCGACGCGCGCAGCAGGTAGGCCTCCACGCCCAGGTCGAGCAGGCGCGTCACCGTGGTGGCCGCGGTGTTGGTGTGCAGCGTGGACAGCAGGAGGTGGCCCGTGAGTGCGCTCTCCACGGCGATGCGGGCGGTCTCCTCGTCGCGGATCTCGCCGACCATGATCACGTCGGGATCGTGGCGCAGGAAGTTGCGCATCGCGCTGGCGAAGGTGAAGCCGGCCGCACGGTTCACCTGCATCTGCTGGATCTCGTCGATGTAGAACTCGACCGGGTCCTCGATGGTGAGGATGTTGATGCGCTGCTTGCGCAGCTCCAGCAGCATCGCGTAGAGCGTGGTGGACTTGCCGCAGCCAGTCGGGCCGGTGGTGAGGAACATGCCGTGGCTGCGGCCCATTACGTCGGCGATGCGCTGGCGGTCGGCGGCGCTCAGGCCCAGCTGCGCCAGGTCCCAGAGGCTTTCATTGGTGTCGAGCAGGCGGATCACCACCGATTCGCCGTACACCGCGGGCAGCACCGAGATGCGCAGGTCGACCTCGCGGCCGTCGTCGAGGGTGAAGGTGGTGCGGCCGTCCTGCGGCTTGCGGTGCTCGGCCAGGTTCATCGCGCCCAGCACCTTCACGCGGCTGGTCACCGCTGGATGGGGGCTGCGCAGCAGGCGGCGCACCGGCACCATCTCGTCGTCGATGCGGTAGAGCACCTCGGTGCCGTGCTCGCCCGGGCGCAGGTGGATGTCGGACGCGCGGCGGGCCACGGCCTCGCTGATCAGGCCCTGCACGATGCGCACCACCGGCTTCTCGCGCGACAGCCGCTCGGCCTCCTGGATGGTAGTCTCGCGGCCGCTGGCGCCGGGGTCCAGACCCAGCTGGTGGGCGACGTCGCGGTCCTCGACCTTGTCGTAGTGCTCGGCGATCGCCTCGCGCACGTCGCGGGCCGTGGCCACCAGCGGCAGCACGCGCTGGCGGCACAGGAAGTCGAGCGTCGCCAGCGAATCGGGGTTGCCCGGGTCCTCCATCGCCACCGTCACCACACCTTCGAACAGCTTCAGCGGCACCGCCCGCAAGCGGCGCACCACCTCGGGGCGCAGCAGCGCGGTGGCATCGGCACCGGGCGGCAGGTCCCTCAGCCGCACCAGGGGCAGGCCGAGCCGGGCGGCCAGCCGGTAGGCGCCCTCGGTGCAGTCGTCGCCCAGCGCCAGCCAGGCCGCGAGCGTGAGCTGGCCGTTGGGCGCCTGCCAGGAATGCCCGCCGGCGGCCACGTCCTTGACGTAGGCGGCCAGGGTGGTGGCATCGGCGATCAGGTGCGGGGCGCGGGGCGGGTGGCTGGCGGGTTCCATCCGGTCCTACCGGAAAGGATTTCCCGCAGTATCCGGCCGTCACCGGGTCCGGAACTTGAGGCAAGTCATGCCAGAAGCCCGCCCCGGGGGCCGACCGGGTGTCCCGGGGGTGAAACCGGGCGTGCCGCCCCGCCTGCGCTAGAATCCGGGGGTCCTGTCAGTGGAATTGACCATGCCCCGCCTCGGCCTCCTGCTCGCCCTCCTGATCGCGTCCGCCCCGGCCTTCGGCCAGGACCGCCGCAGCGACGAGCATTCCTACGCCCAGCCCGACAAGGTCCGCATCCGCGACCTCGCCCTCGACCTCGCCGTCGACTTCGAGAAGCGCCAGCTCACCGGCAGCGCCACCCTGGGCCTCGAGTGGGTGGACCCGGCCCAGCGCGACCTGGTGCTCGACACCCGCGACCTCGCCATCGCCGCGGTCGAAGCCCGCAACGGCAAGCGCAAGTTCCGCGAAGTGCCCTTCGTGCTGGCCGAACGCGACGAGCGCTTCGGCAGCAAGCTCACCATCACCCTACCGCGCCAGTACGAGCAGGTGCGCATCCGCTACGCCACCTCGCCCCAGGCCTCGGGCCTGCAGTGGCTGAGCCCGGCGATGACCGCGGGCGGCAAGACGCCCTTCATGTTCAGCCAGTCGCAGGCCATCCACGCCCGCAGCTGGGTGCCGCTGCAGGACACGCCCTCGGTGCGCTTCACCTACACCGCGCGCATCCGCACCCCGGCCACCGTGATGGCGCTGATGAGCGCCGACAACGACCCGGCCGCGGTGCGCGACGGCGACTACACGTTCTCGATGCCGCAGGCCATCCCGTCCTACCTGATGGCGATCGCCGCCGGCGACCTGGTGTTCAAGCCGATCTCGGCCCGCGCCGGCGTCTGGGCCGAGCCGCAGACCCTGGACAAGGCGGTGAAGGAGTTCGAAGACACGGAAGAGATGATCCAGGTCACCGAGTCGCTCTACGGCCCCTACCGCTGGGAGCGCTACGACCTGCTGATCCTGCCGCCCTCGTTCCCGTTCGGCGGCATGGAGAACCCGCGCCTGAGCTTCATCACGCCCACCGTGATCGTCGGCGACAAGTCGCTGGTGTCGCTGATCGCGCACGAGCTGGCGCATTCGTGGTCGGGCAACTTGGTCACCAACGCCAGCTGGAAGGACATGTGGCTCAACGAGGGCTTCACCAGCTACGTCGAGAACCGCATCGTCGAGGCGCTGTACGGCAAGGCGCGCGCCGACATGGAGTTCGTGATCAGCCGCAACGGCCTGCTCGACCAGCTCAAGGACCTGCCGCCCGAGCGCCAGGTGCTGGTGCTGCCGATGCGCGGCGGCAGCGACCCCGAGGACGCGCTGGGCGCGGTGGCCTACGACAAGGGCGCGTGGTTCCTGCAGTTCCTCGAGCAGCGCTACGGCCGCGAGGACTTCGATGCCTTCCTGCGCGCCTGGTTCGATGCGCATGCATTCCAGAGCGCCGACAGCGACCAGTTCCTGGCCTTCCTGAAGTCCAACCTGATGGCGAAGCGGCCCGGCGTGGTGTCCGAGGCCGAGGTGATGGAATGGCTGAGCGCGCCGGGCGTGCCTGCGTTCGCACCGCAGACTGCTTCGCCGCGCTTCGATGCAGTGGATGCCGCGCGGGCATCGTGGCTTGAACAGCGCGCGGCCGCGCGCGAACTCGACACGGCGGCGTGGACCACGCAGGAATGGGTCTACTTCCTGGAAGGCCTGCCGGAAATCCTGGACGCCGAGCGCCTGGTCGAGCTCGACCAGGCCTTCCGATTCACCGGCACCGGCAATGGCGAGCTGGCCCAGCGCTGGTATCCGCTCACCGTGCGCAGCGGCTACTTCGAGGCGCGGCCGGCGATGTCGCTGTTCCTGCGCAAGATCGGCCGCCGCAAGCTGGTGATGCCGACCTACGACGCGCTGTCGAAGTCGGAGGAAGGCCTGGCCTTCGCCACCCAGGTCTTCGCGATGGCGCGCCCGGGCTACCATCCGATCACCAGTGCCTCGGTCGAGGCCCTGCTGGCGCGCGCCCGCGCCGCGCAGAAGACCCCGGACTGACGTGCCCAAGCCACGCCCCGGCACCCGCAAGATCGTCATCGCCACCTCGCTCGGCCTCGCGCTGGGCGCGGTGGGTTTCGCCGCGACCGCGCCCGAGCGCGTACTCGAGGCCGAGTTCGCGCGCCAGCGCTGGCTGGCCAAGGCCGGCGTGGCCGAGTACGACGTCGCCGGCCATCGCTGGGTGGTGCTCGAGTCGGGCCGTGACGCCGGCAAGCCGCTGCTGGTGTTCGTGCACGGCTTCACCGGCAGCAAGGAGAACTGGCTGCCGCTGATGCGCGAGCTGGCGAAGACGCACCGCATCATCGCGCCCGACCTGCCGGGCTGGGGCGAAAGCGACCGCCACCACGACGGCGACTACGGCCCCGTGGCCCAGGCCGAGCGCCTGGCGCAGTTCATCCGCGCGCTGCCCGAGCGGCCGGCGCTGGTGGTCGGGCATTCGATGGGCGGGCAGATCGTCGGCCTGATGAGCGCGCGCAACCCGGGCCTGGTCGACCGCATCAGCCTGATGTCGTCGGCCGGCGTGCGCTACGAAGAAAACGCCTTCGCCAACGCCGTGCTGGCCGGCGAGAACCCGTTCCAGGTGACCACGCGCGCCGAACTCAAGCGTTACCTCGGCATCGTCTTCGCCGACCCGCCGTTCGTGCCCTGGCCGGCGAACGAAGCGCTGGTGCGCCGCCGCCGCGCCGACGCCGGGTTCGAGCAGCGCGTGCTCGACGGCATCGGGCGTGGGCCGGATGCCTTCGCGCTCGAGGCCGAGCTGGCCAACATCCAGGCGCACACGCTGCTGCTGTGGTGCCGGGATGATCGCGTGATCGACGTCAGCGCGGCCGAGGTCTTCCATCGCGGCCTGGCGCGCAGCCGCACCGTGATCCTGGCCGGCTGCGGCCACATGCCGATGATGGCGCAGCCGCGCCTGGTGGCCGACGCGATCGCCGGCTTCATGGACGGGCCGGGCTGAGGGCCTTGCGCCGCGGTTTCGCCAGCGGGATCCATCCGGGCTGGCGGGTGCTGCGCTTCGTATTGCTGGCCTGGCTGGTGGTCACGGTCCTGGTCGTCCTGGGCAGCGCGTTCAGCGCCCGCGCTTTGCCCGATCTTTCGCCCTGGCACCGCTGGACGTTCGAGAACGAGCCCGGCGCCGGCCAGTTGCGCGACATGGACTGGGCCGGCTACCTGCGCGCCGAACAGGCGGTGTTCGAGGAATTGCGCGCGCACCTGGCCGCCGAGCCGCGGCCGGGCCGCTACCGCTACGAAACGCAAAGCCCGCTGGGCGCGCGCGACGGCGCCACCGACTGGAACCGCAGCCAGCTGCTGTCGCCCGAAGGCGAGGTGCGCGGCGCCGTGCTGATGCTGCACGGCATGAGCGATTCGCCCTACAGCCTGCGCCACCTGGCCGAGGTCTACCGGGCGCGCGGCTTCGTGGTGCTGATTCCGCGCATGCCGGGCCACGGCACCGCGCCCTCGGGGTTGCGCAGCGCGCAGTGGATGGACTGGCTGGCCACGGTCGAGCTGGCCGCGCGCGAGGTGCGCGCCCGCATTGGTGACGACAAGCCCTTCCACCTCGTGGGCTACTCCAACGGCGCGGCGCTGGGGTTGAAGTACGCGATGGATCGCGCGGAAGAAGGCGACGGCGCCGCGCTGCCCGTGCCCGACCGCCTGGTGATGGTGTCGCCGATGATCGGCATCGGCCGGCTGGCCGCCTTCTCGCGGCTGATGCCGCTGCTGGGCTGGATGCCGTACTTCGAGAAGTCGCGCTGGCTGGACGTGCAGCCGGAGTTCAACCCGTTCAAGTACAACTCCTTCCCGGTGAACGGCGTGCGCCAGTCCTGGCTGCTGGTCGGCGCGGTGCAGACGCAGCTGCTGCAGCTGCGGGCCACGGGCCGCAGCGACCGGCTGCCGCCGATCCTGGCCTTCCAGTCGGTGCTCGACGGCACGGTGAGCACGGAGGCGGTGGTGCGCAACCTGTTCGACCCGCTGCCGGCCAACGGCAGCGAGCTGGTGCTGTTCGACATCAACCGGCAGGGCGTGCTGGCGCCGATGTTGCGCCGCTCCGCGAGTGCGATGCTGGACGACCTGCAGCCGGGCGAGGCCTTCGCCTACCGGCTGACCGTGGTGGGCAACGTGGACGCCGACTCCGCCAACGTGGCCGAGCGCCGGCGCGAGCCCGGCCAGCGCGAGGCCGTGCTGCGGCCCCTGGTTTTCATGTATCCGCCGAACGTTTATTCGCTCTCGCACGTGGCGCTGCCGTTTCCGCCGGACGACCCGCTGTACGGCCTGTCGCCGCGCACCGACGAGGACTTCGGCATCCGCCTGGGCAACCTGGCCCTGCACGGCGAACGCGGCGCCCTTTCGGTCGGCACCGACCAGCTGCTGCGCCTGGGCAGCAACCCCTTCTACGGCTACCTCGCCACCCGCATCGACGAAGCCATCGAAGCCGACCTGCCGCCCCAGCAAATGAACCAGGTTCATTTGCGGGTTTGGCAGGATTGACTGTTTCCAGGGGGCGGCCTGACCGGGGCGCCGGGCGCGCGTAGGATGGCGGCTCCTTCCTGCTTTCGAGCCGCCCATGACTGTTTCCCTTTACGCCGCCTCGGTGCCCGTGTTCCAGCAGATGCTCGGCGGCCTGTCCGACGTGCTGGCCAAGGCCTCGGCCCATGCCACCGAACGCAAGATCGACCCGGAGGCCTACCTGAAGCTGCGCCTGTTCCCGGACATGTTCCCGCTGGTCCGCCAGGTGCAGATCGCCTGTGATTTCGCCAAGTCGGTGTCGGCGCGCCTGGCGCAGGCCGAGGTGCCGGCGTGGGAAGACAACGAGGCCAGTTTCGACGACCTGCAGGCGCGCATCGCCCGCACCCGGGACTTCATCGCCGGCCTCGATGCCGCCGCGTTCGAAGGCGCCGACGCGCGCGAGATCGTGCTGCGCCCCGGCACCCCGAAGGAAAAGCGCCTGACCGGCCAGGCCTACGTCCTGGCCTACGGCCTGCCGCAGTTCTTCTTCCACGTCACCACCAGCTACGCCCTGCTGCGCCACGCCGGCATCGAGATCGGCAAGCGCGATTTCATGGGCCGCTACTGACGCACGGGGCCCCCGCGGCCTGCCCGGCCTCGCTTCTGCGTTGGTGTTGACGACCGACGGTGCTGGCGCAGGTTTGCCCGCCACCGTCGGCTGCCCTGTCCCGGGGCCCGAACCAACCACCAAGGACCGAACGCCCGCGCCATGAAAATCCTCCCGATCGCCCTCGTCTTGTCCGGCCTGCTTTGCGTCCCGGCGCTGCAGGCCCAGTCGCGCACCGCGCCAACCCCCGACCGCACGGCGCCCGGCTCGGCCGACGTCGTGCTGCGTGATTCGTTCCTGCGCCTGCCCGCGCGCCGGGTCAGCAGCGCCACGCAGGCGAAGAAGTATTCGCTCGGCGGCGTCGCAATGGATTTCACCGAAGTGGTGGAGAACGTCGACGTCGCCCCCAGCCTGGAGGCCAAGGCCGTCGGCTGGGTGTACAAGCAGGCGACGCCGCAGACCCCGGCGTCGGAGTCCTACGTGGTGCGGGTCACCAACAAGAGCCCGGCCGCGCTAAACACCTCGGCCTATGTCGCCGTGCTGGTGACCGCCGTGCCGATGACCCATCTCAAGCTGCCGCCGAATGAGCAGGAGAAGTTCCGGGTGGTGCTGGGCTCGGCGGGTGAAACCATCCCGCCCCCGTTCGCGGGCAACAGCTAGCGGGAGTTCAAGTTCTTCCAGCAGCTGAAGCTTCCCGGTGGTTTCGGTACATTCAATACCTCGTATTTCTCCAAGCGCTTCGAGGTCTACCTGGTCACCGATCCGATCATGGAGAAGTAGCCACAAAAAAGGCCGCCCCGGTGGGCGGCCTTTTTCTTGTCAAGACACCGCGAACGATCAGTTCGCAGCCTCGCCACGCGACGCATCGCGGGCGGCCTTGAAGGCATTGCCCTCGACGTAGTTCGGCCAGGCCTCGTTGCCGGCCAGCTCGCGGCCCACGCCGTACAGCGCCATCAGGTCCTGCACCACGCCGCGCAGGTCCCAGTTCGGATCGAACTCGTCGGCGGGCTTGTGGTAAAGCACGCTGCCATAGTTGGCCTGGATCTCGCGGCCGTAGTCCACGCCTTTCTCGACGTGGTCGATGCCGCCCTTGGCGTACAGCGCCGGCACGCCGAACTTGGCGAAGCTGAAGTGGTCGGAGCGGAAGAAGAAGCCCTTCTCGACGCCGTCCTCTTCCACCAGCACGCGGCCCTGCGCCTCGGCGATCGGGCGCAGCACTTCATCCAGCTCGCTGTTGCCCAGGCCGATGACCACGAAGTCCTTGGTCGGGCCCACGACGCTCATCGCGTCCAGGTTCACCACCGCCACCGTGTCCTTGAGCGGGATCACCGGGTTGGCCGCGTAATACTTCGAGCCCAGCAGGCCCGACTCCTCCAGCGTCACCAGCAGGAACACCACCGAGCGCGCCGGCTTCGGGTCCTGCACGGTGAAGGCCTCGGCGATCTCGAGCACGCCGGCCACGCCGGTCGCGTTGTCGATGGCGCCGTTGTAGATGTGGTCCTCGCCTTCGCCGGCCGCTTCCGCGCCGTGCGCCGCGCCGTGGTCACCCAGGTGGTCCCAGTGCGCGGTGTAGACGATGGCCTCGTCCGGGCGCTCGCTGCCGGGCAGCTTGGCCAGGATGTTGCGCGACGAGCTTTCCTTGATCGTCGAGTTCAGCGTGGCCGAGAAGGTGGCGTCGCCCAGCGGCACGGCCTTGAAGCCCGGCACGTTGGCGGCGGCGCGCATCGCCTCCAGATCCAGGCCGGCGTCGGCGAACAGCTGCGTGGCCACTTCACCGGTGATCCAGCCCTGCATCGGCAGGCGCGGCTCCGGGTCGGCGCTGGCGGGCAGGTCGTACTGCGCGCCCGACCAGCTGTTCTTCACCACGTCCCAGCCGTAGCCGGCGCCGCTGTCGTCATGGATGATCAGCGCGGCGGCGGCGCCCTGGCGGGCGGCTTCTTCGTACTTGTAGGTCCAGCGGCCGTAGTAGGTCATCTTCTTGCCGCCGAAGAGCTCCTCGCTGCCGGCGTGGTAGCCCGGGTCGTTGACCAGCATCACGACGGTCTTGCCCTTGACGTCCAGGCCGGCGTAGTCGTTCCAGCCGGCTTCCGGCGCGTTGACGCCGTAGCCGACGAACACCATCTCGCTCGCGTCGACCTTCACTTCCGGCTGCGCGGTGCGGGTGCCCAGCGCCATCTGGGTGCCGAAGGCGAGCGGGCGGGCCTCGCCGTTCACGCCGATCACGGCGCTGGAGGTCGATTCATCGGCCGTGGTCTCCACCATCGGCACGTCCTGGAACCAGCTGTCGCCGTTGCCCGGCTGCAGGCCCAGGCGCTGGAACTGCGCGACCAGGTAATCGGCGGTCATCTGCTCGCCCGGCGTGCCCGGGGCGCGGCCGCCGAACTCATCCGAGGACAGCACCTTCACGTGCTGCGCGAAGTCCTCGGCCGAAATCTCGGGACCAAAGCCATGCTCGACCGGCGGCGCGACGGCCACCGGCGTCGCCTCCGGCTCAGGGGTCTTGCTGCAGGCCGCCAGCGCCAGCGCCGCGGCCGCGAAGATCAGGGTACGTTTCATCACAAGGGTTCCTCCACAAGGGGAACCCCGATTCTACGCCAGCAAATGAACCAGGTTCATTTGATTTAGTCCCGCGGGGGGAGGGCGTCGGTGAAGGACTGGGCGGTGGCGCCGGTGATGGGGCCGGTCTTGGCAGTGGGGTGCACGAACAGCTCGACGGCGTGCTCGAACACCAGCGAGCCGGCAACCACCGAATTCGCGCCGATCACGATCCGCGGCACGCGCTTGTCCTCCGACTTCCACCAGCCGCCGGTCGGCTTCTCGACCAGGATGCCGCCATCGATGCGGGCGCCGCCCGACAGCACGATGTCGCCGTTGGTGGTGGTCACGTCGCCGCCGATCCGGGCGCCGCGCAGGGTGATCGCGCCGTTCACGTTCTCGACGTCGCCGCCGACCTCGGCCTGTTCTGCCAGCTTGATGCCGCCATTCACCGCCTCGATGTCGCGTTCGACCCGGGCGCCGCGGGCCAGCCGGATGCCACCGTTCACCGCCTCGATCGAGCCCGCCGTGGCCTCTTCGCCCAGGCTGATGCCGCCGTTGACGGTCTCCGCGCTGCCCACGCGCGCCTTGTCGTCGATGGTGATGCCGCCGTTGACCGTCTCGGCGCTCTCCACCTGTGCGCCCTCGCGGATGGTGATGCCGCCATTGACCGATTCGAGCGAACCGTAGGCCTGGCCGGCCCGGGCCGTGATGCCGCCGAACACCTTGTCGATGTCCTGCTGGGCCAGCGCCGGGCCGGCGGCCAGGGCCAGGGAAAGGGTGATCAGCGAAGCGAGGGTGCGAACGCGCATGGGGTGGCTCCTTGGGGATTCCCTGCTGGGATGCGCCGGCGGCGGCGGGGGTTTAAAGCCGGTTCAAGGCCGGGCGGGCCCAGCCTGCGCCGCGGGGCTACAATTTGCCCGTGCCTAACGTCCCGGAGTCGCCCGTGCCCGCCGCCCAGAATCGCCCCAAGCCCCTGCTGCTGCTGATCCTCGACGGCTGGGGCCACCGCGACGACCCGGCCGACAACGCCCTGGCCCAGGCCCGCCTGCCGAACTGGCGCCGCCTGCTGGCCGAGTGCCCGCACACCCTGGTCCACACCGAAGGCAAGCACGTGGGCCTGCCGGACGGCCAGATGGGCAACTCCGAAGTCGGCCACATGAACATCGGCGCCGGCCGCATCGTCTACCAGGACCTCACCCGCGTGGACGCCGCCATCGAGGACGGCAGCTTCTTCACCAACCCGGAGCTGGTCGCGGCCTGCCGCGCCGCCAAGGCCAACGGCGGCGCCCTGCACCTGATGGGCCTGCTTTCGCCCGGCGGCGTGCACAGCCACGAGGAACACCTGTTCGCGATGATCGAACTGGCCCGCCGCGAAGGCGTGGCCGACATCGCCGTGCACGCCTTCCTCGACGGCCGCGACACCCCGCCGCGTTCGGCCGAGCCCAGCCTCGCGCGCCTGCTGGCCGTCTGCGCCGCCGGCAATGGCGATGCCCACGTCGCCACGATCAGCGGCCGCTACTACGCCATGGATCGGGACCAGCGCTGGGACCGCGTCGAGCGCGCCTACCGCGCCATCGCCGAAGCCGAAGCCGACGACACCGCCTCCGACGCGCTCACCGGCCTGCACGCCGCCTACGGCCGCGGCGAGAACGACGAGTTCGTGCTGCCCACGGTGATCAGCGGCGGCCGCGCCATGCGCGACGGCGACGCCGTGGTGTTCATGAACTTCCGCGCCGACCGCGCGCGCCAGCTCACCAGCGTGTTCGTGTCGCCGCAGTTCAGCGGTTTCGCGAAGCCGCGCCCGATCGCGCTGTCGCGCTTCGTCTGCCTCACCGAATACGACGCGTCGCTGCCCGCGCCGGTGGCCTACGGCCCCGAGGACCTGCGCAACACCCTGGGCGAAGTGCTGGCCGCGAACCGCCTGACCCAGCTGCGCATCGCCGAGACCGAGAAGTACGCCCACGTCACCTTCTTCATGAGCGGCGGCCGCGAGGCCCAGGTGGACGGCGAGGACCGCGTGCTGATCCCGTCGCCCAAGGTCGCTACCTACGACCTGCAGCCGGAAATGAACCTGCCCCAGCTCACCGCCCGCCTCACCGACGACATCCGCTCGCGCAGGCACGACGTCATCATCTGCAACGTCGCCAACCCCGACATGGTCGGCCACAGCGGCATCCTGTCCGCCGCGATCAAGGCCGCCGAGGCCGTGGACGATGCGCTCGGGGCCATCCGCGGCGCCCTGCGCGAAGTCGGTGGCGAAATGATCGTCACCGCCGACCACGGCAACGTCGAGATGATGCGCGACCCGGAAACCGGCGAACCGCACACCTCGCACACCGTCGGCCCCGTGCCCCTGGTCTACGTCGGCCGCCCGGCCAGCCTGCGCGCCGGCGGCGCCCTGCGCGACCTCGCGCCCACCGTGCTGCACCTGCTGGGCATCACGCCGCCGCCGGAGATGACCGGCCGCTCGCTGGTGACGCTGGCTTGATCCGCCTCGCCGCCTTGCTCACCGCCGCGCTGCTGTCCGCGGCGCCCGCGGCATTCGCCCAGGGCGCGCCCGAGCGCGCGCGCCAGGAAGCCGAGGCGCAGAAAAAGCTCGAAGCCCTGCGCGCCCAAATCAAGACGATCACCGCCGAGCAGCGCAGCGTCGACGCCGAGCGCGGCGAGGCCACCCGCGAGCTGCGCGCCGCCGATGCCACCGTGTCGGAAGCCGTGCGCGCCCTGCGCCGCACCGAGGCCGGCATCGCCACCCAGGAGCTCGAGCTGCAGCAGCTCGAGGCCCGCCAGGCCGAACTCGAAATCGGCCTCGCCGACCAGCGCGAGGCGCTCGCCGCCCTCGTGCGCTCCGCCTATGCCCTCGGCCGCCACGAACAGCTCAAGCTACTGCTCGCGCAGGACCGCATGAGCGACCTGGCCCGCGTGCTGGCCTACCACCGCTATTTCCAGGCCGACCGCCAGCAGCGCATCACCGGCCTGATGGCCGAGCTGCGCGAGTTGGCCGCCGTCGCCCAGCAGATCACCGACCAGCGCCAGATCCTCGAGGCCGCGCGCGCGCAGCAGCAGACCGAGCTGGCCGCGCTCGAAGCGCAGCGCGGTGAACGCGCCGGCGTGCTGGCGGCACTGGAAGCCCGCTTCAAGGACCGCGCCGCGCGCCTGGCCACGCTGGGCCGCGACGAGAAGTCGGTGCTCAAGCTGCTCGAACAGCTGCAGGACGCGGTCGCCGACATCCCGCGCCAGGTCGACGACAACCGCCCCTTCGCCACCCGCCGCGGCCAGCTCGGCCGCCCGCTGGCCGGCAGCGTGCTCGCCGCTTTCGGCGGCCGCCTGCCCGATGGCCGCACCAGCGACGGCCTGCTGATCGCCGGCACCGCCGGCGCCGAGGTGCGCGCCGCCGCCCCCGGCCGCGTGGCGTATTCGGACTGGCTCAAGGGCTACGGCCTGCTGGTCATCCTCGACCACGGCGACGGCTGGATGAGCCTGTATGCCTTCAACGATGCCCTGCTCAAGGACGTCGGCGACTGGGTCCGCGGCGGCGAGCCGCTGGCCACCGTGGGCAGCTCCGGCGGCCAGGGCCGCCCCGGCCTGTACTTCGAGCTGCGCCGCAACGGCCAGCCCCAGGACCCCAAGCCCTGGCTCCGCCCCTGAACTGGCGCATAATCCGGGCCATGCGCCCCCACGTCCTCCTGCTGGCCCTGCTGCTCCCCGTCGCCGCCTCCGCCCAAGCGCCCGCGCCCTCCGCCGCGCCCGAAGCGATGCCGCTGGACGAGATCCAGCGCTACGTCGCCGTCTACCGCGCCATCAAGGAAGCCTACGTCGAGCCCATCGACGACCAGACCCTGATGAAGGCCGCCCTGCGCGGCCTGCTCGCCGACCTAGACCCGCACAGCGCCTACCTCGAGAAGGAAGACGCCGACGAGCTCACCGAGCAGACCGAAGGCGCCTATTCCGGCGTCGGCGTCGAGATCGAACAGCGTCCCGACCGCAGCCTGCTGGTGGTCGCGCCGATCGATGGCACCCCGGCCCAGCGCGCCGGCCTGCGCGCCGGCGACATCATCGTTGCCATTGACGGCCAGGCCCTGGCCTCCGAGGGCGCCGACGCCGCCAGCCGCGAGCTGCGCGGCCCCGAGGGCACCCAGGTCACCGTCACCTACCTGCGCATGGGCGAGCCCGCCCCGCGCGACCTGGTGATCACCCGCGAAACCATCCGCATCACCAGCGTCAGCAGCCGCCTGCTCGAGCCCGGCTACGGCTACCTGCGCATCGCCAACTTCCAGTCCGACACCGGCCCGCAGGTGCTGCGCCAGCTGCGGGCGCTCAACGCGCAGGCGGAAGGCGGCCAGCTCGCCGGCCTGGTGCTCGACCTGCGCAGCAATCCCGGCGGCCTGCTCAACGCCGCGGTGGAAGCCGCCGATGCCTTCCTCGACGACGGCCTGATCGTGCGCACCAAGGGGCGCCTGGTCTATTCCAACGCCAGCTTCCACGCCAAGCCTGGCGACCTGCTCAAGGGCGCGCCCGTGGTCGTGCTGGTGGACGCCGGCACTGCGAGCGCCGCCGAAGTATTGGCCGGCGCGCTGCGCGACCACCGCCGCGCGCTGCTTATGGGCAGCCGCACCTTCGGCAAGGGCTCGGTGCAGACCGTGGTGCCGCTGGAGAACGGCGATTCCATCAAGCTCACCACCGCGCGCTACTACACGCCGCGCGGCCGCTCGATCCAGGCGCGCGGCATCCGCCCCGACGAAGTGATCCGCGGCGAAACCAGCCGCGACCTGCGCGAACAGGACCTGCCGGGCCACCTGCGCGGCGACCAGGAAACCGGCGATGGCTTCGCGATGGGCGAGGTGATCGAAGGCGACGAGGCCGTGGCCAAGGCCCTGGCGAGGCTCAAGCTGCCGATGCGCTGGAGCGCCGCGCGCGACAGCGACCAGCACTGAGTGCGACGTTCACCCGGGGCAGCGCTGCGCGGGCGCCACCGGGACCTCGCGGCCGGGCTCGACCAGGTCCGTGAGCTCCACCAGGCAATCGCCCGCGTCCGCGTCCGTGCGCGCCACCAGCTGGTACTGCGCGTTCGAGGCGGGTAGCACGCGGCGGTGCACGTGGCAGCTGTACTGTGTCCCGCGCTGGGTCCAAGTGTTGGAGTAGGTGATTACGGCCGGTTCGTTGGCCTGCAGAGTGACTTCAGTGGAGACCAATCCGGCCGGCGGCTGGCCCGACATCCCCAGCTTGCGGTCGTGCAGGTACCCGTAGTCCTTCAGCGAAAAGGCCGCGTACAGCGCCACGCCGGTCTCGGGCCGGGTGAAATCGGCGCAGTCCGAGCCGGGCGTGATGCGCACCACGCCCTCGGCGCTCAAGCGGACCCGGGCCACGCCGTCGACCGCTGCCGGGCCGGCGTAGTCGCGGTAGAACATCGCGGCTTCGGCGGTGGATTGCTTGAAGTTGCCGCAAGACGCGAGCGCGAGGGCGGACAGACCGGTCAGGAGCGCGGCAGGCAGGCGGAAGGCCATGGCAGGACACCGTGTGGACGACGGCCGGGAGTTTCCCGCAAGGCCCCGCGAAGCCGGCGTGATCGCGCGTCACCGCCGCAGGCGTCAGCCGCCCGGCGTGCACACCATCAACAGGGAAAGCGGTCGGCCGGTTTCCGGGTGGCTGGGCTCGCGCAGCGCCTGCACCGCGAAGCCCGCCGTCGCCAGCGCCGCCTGCCACGACGCCAGCGTGCGGAAATACCACGGCATCGCCTCCGGAAACACCTGCGCGCCGAAACCCTCGAAGGTCTCGAGCCGCCAGCCGTCGCGATAAGGTTCCTCGCCGCAGGCACCCCAGGGGTGCACGGTCTGCACCACCAGCCGCCCGCCCGGCGCCAGCAGGCTGCGCACCGCCTGCAGCAGCGGCGCCAGGTCTTCGTCCAGCAGCGCGAAATTGCAAGCCACGGCGTCGAAGCGCCCCAGCGACGGCGCCGCGTCCGCGAGGTCCTCGTAGGCCATGGCCTCGAAGCGCCCGCCGCCGGCCGCGCGCGCCGCGTCCACCAGCGGCCGCGACACGTCGATGCCCACCGCCTCGATGCCCCGCGCGCTGAGCGTGCGGCACAGCCAGCCTTCGCCGCAGCCCACGTCGAGCACGCGCCCCGGTTCGCTTTCCAGCAGCGCCGCGACGACGGCCTCGTCGGTCGCCAGCCGCCGGCTTTCGATCAGCCCGTCGCGAACCGCCCGGGTCCAGGCCTCGGCGTTCTCGAACCAGCTGCGGACCAGGCGCTCGCGCGGCACGTCAGTCGGCCTGGTGGCGCGAAGCATCGGACGGACGATCGGACATGCGAGCCTCAGGAATGGCCGGGATGGAAATTGCCGTCCGCTTCGGACGTGGGCGCCAAGCGTACTACCGGCGAAGCCCGTCGCGTTACCCCGCGGGTTGCGCCAGCTCGCGCCGTAGCCGGGCGTCCACCCACAGGAAGCCGAACGGCACCACCGAACACAGCAGCGCCAGCAGCCAGACGCCCACCGACCAGCGCCGCACGTGGCTGACCGCCAGCGACACCACCACGTAGGCCAGCCACAGCACGCCGTGCGCCATGCCAACCGGCCAGACGAAGTCGTGGCCGAACTGGTACTTCGCCGGCATGGCGATGAACAGCAGCGTGATCAGGGACAGGCCCTCGAGCACGCTGAGCAGTCGGAACGCCTTGAGCATGGGCGCGTTCACGGCTTGCGCTTGCGCTCCCACGGCGCCGCCAGGCAGATGTCCGGCAGCGTCTCGTGCATCTCGAAGAACTGGTACGCAAACTGGCCCGACTCGTAAACCTTCACCAGCACGCGGATTTCGCGCTCGACGTGCGGCACGCCCTCCTGGTCCTGGATCTTCATCCGTTGCATCACGCGCATCGCCTGACGATCGGCGGTGGGGTTGCCCGTCTTGCGGATGACCGTCGTCTTGCGCGTGTGGCCCTGGTCGGTCAGCGTGGTCTGCAGGCAGACGAAGGCCGGGTTGCGGCCCTTGCCGGGCTTGTCATCGGAGGACACCACGACGCCCCGCAGGTCGGCGACGGCGCCCGACGTGTCCGGGGCAGGGACACCCTCGGACTGTGCGGCAACGACCCCGGAGAACACCATCGAGGCGACGACCAGCACCGTGGCAAGACGCTCGCGCGACGGGCGGGGATTGAACTTCTTCACGTGCAGGTGCTCCGGAGGGCGAGACGAGACCGGAACTTACGACGACTCGCCGCAGCGCCGCAACCGGCGAAAAACTCTCGGTCGCGTCGGCTAGCCGAAGCCGATCGCGTAGAACAATCCCGCGCCCAGCCCCAGCGAGGCCACCCCCATCAGCGGCAGGAAGCGCAGCGCCTGCGGCACGGTGCGCTGCGCGAACGCCTGGTGCCGGCGCCAGGGCACCAAGGCCAGCACCAGCGTGGTTCCCACGAGCACCCAGCCCACGAACGTGAACGCCTGCGTCCACGGCATGGCGGGTGCGTGCACCAGCAGCGCGCCGCCCACCAACAGGCGCAAGGCCAGCTCAAGGTAGTGCAGGCGCGCCGACCCGGCGTGGCCCTGCAGGAAACCCCGCACCCAGGCGGGCCGCACCAGCGCGCACGCCCCGAGCCCGACCAGGTAGGCGGCGGTGAGCGCCAGCACCACGACTGACATCGCGCCTGAAATTGCCTGGATGTCGATCGCCATTGGTCAGCCCCTCGTCCGAAGTACGACCACCCACAGCCCGAGCACGGCCAGGAAGTTGATCGTGAACACCAGCCCACGCAGCCGGACGTTGCGCGTGAGGATCTGCACGATGCCGTGCGCGATGCGGCCCGCCACGAACAGCCAGGCCAGCGCCAGCGCCACCGGGCTCGGCGGATGGGGCAACAGGGCCAGGCAGGCCGCGAAGAACAGCAGCGGCCACTCGAACTGGTTCGACAGGTTCGCGCTGATGCGGGGTTCGAATACCCCGAACGGGTTGCTGCCGTCCGCCCGTCGGCCGATGCCCCAGATCGCGGGCGCGCGCGCCACCGTCAGCAGCACGTAAAGAAAGGCCGCATAGGCGACTTGCGCGGCCATGGGCAGGATCAAGGAATGCGTCATCGGGTCAGGCCATGCAGGGAAGGTCGCCGGTTTCGGGCGTGTGGCCGCGGATGTGGGGAGGATGGGCGGCCGCGGACCATGCCGGTCAAAACGAATTCGCCGCCTTCGGGACGACGAAGTACCCGATGTAGAACGCCAATCGTGGTCGGTAAAAGGGCGGCGGACCTGTTCACTGGGCCAGTCCCCCGGGGGGGAGGTGGCAGCGCATGTGCAATACCGATTCCTCGGCGTGGTCCGGCACGAAACCGAGCCTCGCGTAGAGGCCCATCGCTGGGTTCTCGGGATATACGCGCAGCTGGACCACGCGGTAACCCCGGGCGGCCGCCATTTGCTTGACCTGTTCGATGGCCCAGGAACCGATGCCCTTGCCCTGGAACCCTGGGGCGATCTGTATGTCCCGGATCGCCAGGGCATCGCCCTCCGGCAGCAGTCGGATGTACCCGCAGCAGTGCTCGCCGTCATCAATCGCCAGGTTTTCGAACTCCTTCCAGCTCAGGCGAAAGCGCTCGGTGTCCCACGACACCCCCCGGGACGCGCGATAGCTGGCCATGTTGCCCCGGCTGAGCGCCTCGGATGCCGCCAGCTCGCTTGCCTCGGCGGGACGCAGCGATAGATTCATTGCCAACAGTGACCACGGTGGCGCCAGGGGCGTTGGTTTGGATGATAGATCAGGTTCAATCCTCCAGTGCCCCGGTCGGCAGGTGATCGGTGCCTGTTTGCCCTTGGAAAAGGGGCGCGCACCGCCGGGGGCTTCGGCCCGGACGATGGGTCAGGGCTCCGCCGCCGCGCTACCCACCGGCCGACGGCGAACCCACCAAACCACGCCGAAAAGAATCGAGATCACGAGGAAGGCAAGCAGCGGAACAGCTAGCAGGCTGGCCTGGTCATGGTGGACGACCAGGCGCTGGGCATCGAAGTAGCGCCCCTGTTCGTTGAACAGGCCCCGGTACGGCCAGTAGAGCGAAAAGTACAGGTAGCCAAAGACGGCCGCGGACGCGCCCGATGCCAGTGCCGCGGCCAAGAGCAAGGCCTGCGGGATGCGGCGACGACGCTGCGTTGGCTTCAAGGATTCCTCCTGCGGGCGGCTAACTTGGCCGGGCCTGGCCAACGGCGTTGGCGTGCTTCAGCAACCAGGCCACGGGAATGAACGTCAGCCAGATGCTGAAATAGAAAACCGTCAAATACCAATGGGACTTCAGGAAGCCAGCGCCCAACCCAAGATACCAGCCGCAATACAGTGCATCGTAAATGGCGAACGGAACCGTGTAGTAGACCGAAAGCCAGAACGCCCGCGAGAATCGAATCTCTTCCCGGCAACGAACAAGCACTAGGACAGCGTAGAGCGAAAACGCGACGGACAGGAACGTGCAGACAACACCCATGATGAGTGTTGAATACTGTTGGAAATAGTCGGGCAAGCCGGCAATCCAGAAGACGAGCCACACGGCACTGGCTTGCAGGAACAGGGCGATATGCTTCCTGGGGTTCATGAACTGGGTCTCATGCCTTGGTTGGGTCGTGCCGGAGGCGTCGGTCTGCCTGGCAAGCCAGGTGCTCGCCGGCGCCGCCGGATGAGAATTGGCTCGGCTTCACCAGGGTCTACTCCTGGGGCTGGCGCTTGATCCATGCCGCCAGGTCATCCGGACGCTGAGGTATCCAGGGCCTGATCATTGTCAAAACTGCCCGGCAAAGACAGGGGGCGAAAGTATGGCGGGTGCGGGGAGAACGGCGGTCTTCTCCATGGGGCCTGATGACAGGCATGAGCGGAGCCGGTTGGCAGGCGAACCCTGCCAGATAGCGTCCTCTCGACGGCGTGGGCGGGGCCCAGCATGCCCGCGCCCCGGTAGAGCAGCTCTTTCAGGTAGTCGACTCGCTCTTTGGTGACTCGACTCATGCAGCGCAAAAAAGAGATAGAGAGTGTCCCTCCATGGACGGACTGCTCAAAGCTGCACGTTTTCTCGCGATAGAGAATCCAGGCGCGCTGGGCGCCAATCAACTCGGTGCGCTCCAGTGAGAATTCCATTGACTTCCACTGGTCAAGAAGCTTTTCGAAGGTCGCGTCGAGCTCAGAATCCAGGCCCTTGAGGTCGCCTTTCAAAAGGCAGGACTCCTGAAGCGTGCTTCCGTCCGCAAGGCCATCGCACTCAGGCCTGGGCGCGTCTTCTGCATTCGACACTGCCGCCGCGGCCAAAAAGATCAATCCGGGGATCCAAAAATGCATTCTTGCGCTCCAACGGTTGCGTAAAGCGCGCCGAAGGCGTCGGCGTGAATGATCAGTCAGGCCTCTGTCGGCGCCTATGGGTGCAAATATACCGCGCGCCCATCACGATTGAGATGATGGCGGCTGCATAGGTGTGAGGAGTTCCGGCACCGCGAACAACAGCAAATGCGAAGGCGCCAGTCCCAAGCACGACAAGAACGTACGCTGCCGCAATCAGCGCGCGAGGACTCGATCTCATGGGCGGGGATTTGAGAGTCTTGTAGAGACTCCAAAGAACCAGGCAACAAGCGACTGCTGAAACGACTGAGAGCGTCAGAAGAATTGGGTCTGGTGGGTGTGATCTGAGAGCGGCCCCCCATATGAAGTACGAAGCAATTCCAAGGGCAAGTGCCAGGATCGACACGAGCAGCGCGCCTAGGGCGCGCTCCCCGGGCGTTGCGTCTCTGTCGAGCTGGTATCGGTTCATGCCGCCAAACGCCTAAGTTAAGCCGCGCCGAAGGCGTCGGCTTGAATGATTGGTTAGGCCTCGGCCGGACTAGCAAGTCCAGTAGACCCGGTTCTCTAGATCGATGACTTCCGGCCCGCCGCTACAACCCCCGACGTCAGAAAGCGATCGATCTGCCTCCTCCCGGCCGATGATCCATTGTTCTGACGCGGCATGCCACATCAGCGTGCCTACATCGAGGACGCCGGCAGGAAATGGGTCTGATGCCTTCGGGTTCACAACTACGACGTGGGATCCATTGACGTGAACGGTGAGGCGAATGCTCGGAATGGTCGGGTGCTCGGCGAACCGATGCGTGAACTCGTACTCGCCCGACGCAATCGGAATGGGCGGATCTGGCGCCGCCATGCACCCAGCCAGGCTAAGTAACGCAACTGCGAAGATCTTCATCCGAGGCCTAACGCCTAAGTTAAGCCGCGCCGAAGGCGTCGGCTTGAATGATTAGTTAGGCCGCATCCTCTACGACCACCCGAACTGCGTCAATACACGAGGGAATGACGGAGAAGGGCAGTGGGTTGGCAGCATAGACATTCTCGTAGATGGTCACGCGCGGCCCGTCGGCGCCGCGCGTCAGGTGCCCCACGGCGCCAAAGGAAGTGTTCGCGTCAGGGCGCAATCGGGCGTTTCTTCCATAGACAGGGTTGCCAGCTTTCCCGTCAAGGATGTGAACCGTCAGCTCGCCGTACATTGCGCAAAGGAAATCGTGTGGCTCTGTCCCGAACAGCTGCCATGGGTCCGCAGCGTTGTATATGAGGAGGATTGTTGGCTGTCCGGCGCGCGAGGCGACCTGCAGTTGCTTTCGAGCTTCCGAGATCTTCTGCCTTACGTGGGAGCCGACTGTTCGTGAACTAACGCTTGACTGGTTGAAGCCCCGAAGGCTCTCAATTTGTTTGATCTCGACGGCAATCGAGTGGTCAATTAGCCGCAGACTGAAATCGGGGGTTTTGCCGACCTCCGTCGGGACGCGGTCCACGACCAGATTGTTGTGACGACAGAACTCGCTAAAGAGACGCTCAGACTCTGTTTGGGTGTCCAGTCCTGGCCGGATCGTCGTCATGCGGCCTAACACCTGAGTTAAGCCGCGCCGCGAAGCGGCGTCGGCTTGGACGAATTGTTAGGCCGCAGTCCCACTACCCAACTTACGGCGATGCTGGCTGAGATGCCTTGGAACCGAGTTCTTGCGCTAGGAGGGGGGCGAGGTCTCTACCCCCGGTCACCGGAGTCGCCTTGGCGCACATGTCCGTGGCGGGGCCACCCAGCCATTGCTCGTACGGGTCCGTCTTGATGGTAGCGAAATCGGCCCACTCCGCCTTTGCTGCGGTGCCGATATGCACCTGCCCACAAAGCATGTAGCTGCGCGTACCCGTATCCGTCTCGCGGAAGCGCAGGTTCACCTGCCGAAAGCCGTCCGGCTTTGGACCGTGAGACGCGAAGTCGGAAACCGTGTACGCGACGATGGCGTCCTCTAGGCCCTCAACATAGGAGTTGTTTCCTTGCGCGGCCGCGACTGTGGAGGCGCTGAGCAGCAGTGCGAGAGCCAAGGGGCGGAGCTTGAAAAGCTGCGGCATCGGGACTGTCCGTTATGGTGGAGTAAAGCAGCTGTGGGCGCGCCGCAGACGTTTCAATGCGGCCTAACGCCTTAGTTAAGCCGCGCCGAAGGCGTCGGCTTGAATGATTGGTTAGGCCAACGCTAAGCCACGGACCGCATGCCTGCAAGGGCGAGGAAGCCGTGGCCCCGAGGCCAGAAGCATCGGACGCCAACGACAAGGTGCTCTGGACATAACGTGGACAAGTGAGCCGATCCTGCCGCCGAGAGCTCTGTATGCGTAATGGTGGCGCGGGCCGGGGAGCCCTGCAGTGATTTGGCGCAGGGATGGTTAGGCGCCAATTGCGTGACCTACGAATAGCAAGAAGAAGTAGAGGACCAGCAGCGAAAAGGTCGCTCGCATGGCGTAGCGAATGAAGAAGTTGTGCCAGCGCTTGCGCGCTGCCGGATCTAAGGTGGAGAAATATGCGTCTACGTACTTGTCAATGAAAGTATTGAGTAGGACGTGTCTCAGGCTGTAGGTAACCTTGATCTCACGATCTCCGAGAGTGGGGAGGACGAGAAACGCATACAGCAGCCAGAAGATGATCTGGATCGCGATCAGGCTGCTGAAAAGAAGCTGGAGAATCGAGTCAAGCATCAATTGGCGCCTAACGCCTTAGTTAAGCCGCGCCGAAGGCGTCGGCTTGAATGAATAGTTAGGTGCCAGCCGAGGCCCCGGGAGGCAGCGAGCACGACTCCAGCAGCTTTCCCTTGTACTCGAGCAGGATCATGCCAAAGGCACCACTCTCGTACGTTTCTACCAAAACGTAACCAGTTTGCGGGTCGTAAGTCTTGCCACGCTCGCGCGTGACACTAAAGACGCGAACCAGTTTGAGGGCGTAACGATCAGATGCGGAGTTTCCGGATGTGACCGCCACAGAACTGTCTGTGGTGTGGCCGTTGGCTTTAATAGTCGTCTTGACGCAAGTCATGGCTGGGGTCGCGCCAACGCCAGGGCTGCCAGCAGTAGCTGTTACCAACAGTAGGAAAAGAAGCATCGTGCGGCACCTAACGCCTGAGTTAAGCCGCGCCGAAGGCGTCGGCTTGAATGATTAGTTAGGTCGCAACGCCGCGAATGAGCGCTGCGGCTATGCAGCCCAACAACAGCGCCCCTAGGAGCTGCTGGAGGCGGACCTGACGGTGAACGGATTGGTGTAATGGGCTAAAGAATGCATTGGATGTCGGAATCGACCCGAATCGAAGCAGGTTGACGAGGACGCTTATTGGCGAGCTTCCGGGGCTGAATGTACGAAACGCTTCGCCGCTAAGTTGGCCAAGCTCAACCGCCTTACGCACTCTTCTAGTCAAGATCTGATCATTGACTAGCAATGCAATAAGCAAGGCGATAGATATGTAGTAGAGGAGGTTCATTGCCTGTTCTGCCGACCTAACGCCTTAGTTAAGCCGCGCCGAAGGCGTCGGCTTGAATGATTGGTTAGGCAGCGGTCGGCGAGAATGCCGGCGTGCCGTACTTTGAGTGCCACCTACGGTAAAGCTTGAACGCAACCCACCACATGAAGGCGCCGGCCAAGCCAGCGAAGTAGTAGCCGCCAAGAGCCGTTGGGGCGTCTGCGAGGATACTTCTTATCACTTCGTCAGGGAGTGGCGCAGCCAGAGCTCGCCGAAGTTCTTGATAAGCAGCATTAGCTGCGAAGAGACTCCAGTTAAACAAAGCGATACCTGCGAAGCCAAGAAGCAGGATCATCGATACGCGTAGCTGGGCCATAGCTGCCTAACGCCTTAGTTAAGCCGCCGCCGCCGCGGAAGCATGGCTACTTGCGTGTACCGATCCGGCGGTCGGCTTGAACGTGTTGTTAGGCCAACGCTAAGCCACGGGCTCTACGCCGGCAAGTGCGAAGAAGTCGTGGCCCCGAAGCTGGCGCCAGCAAACGCGAGCGATAAGCCGCCCGACTGCTCGGCCCAAGCCGTATCCGATCCGGCCGCCAGGGGCTTGGCGTGCGTGATGGTGGATCGGGGCCAGCGCGTACTGCTGTGAAAGCGGGTGGCGCTAGAAACGCGGGCCGCGGCAGAAGAAGCGAACGGGTGGGCGTGAAGGGCCTAACGCCTTAGCTAAGCGGCGCCGGCCGCGAAAATCACTTGCGCCTGATATTAGGACCGGCGTCCGCTTGAGCGCGATGTTAGGCCAACGCTAAGCCACGGATTGCATGCCTGCAAGTGCGAAGAAGTCGTGGCCCCAGGGCGAGCGGCACCGGACGTCCGCGACAAGCCGCCCTGGCGACCCGGTGGTTGCCGAGACCGAGCCGGCCGGCGTGACCGACCTGTGCGAGAGGGCAGGCCGGGGCCGGCGTGCGCTGCTCTGATGCTTGGCTGAGCCAGAAACGCGAAGAGCCCGCTTGAACAGCGGAGCGCGTGCCGTTGAAGGCCTAACGCCTAAGTTAAGCCGCGCCGAAGGCGTCGGCTTGAATGAATAGTTAGGACCAGCGGAAGTCCCATGCCAGAACGCTTACGACTGCAAGAAGCGATACGACTATAGCCGACGCAGCCAAAGCTAGTTTGTGCGCCATTGAGGTCTCGGGGCCTGGCGCCCAGCGCCCGATAGCTGCGACGAAAATGAAATACGCGCCAAAGAAAAACGAGAGGGCGCAGACCACGAGGATCTCACTGTTTGGCTCCCCCGGATGGTAGTAGCTATTGACCGCCAAAACCGGGTAGTACCGCGCGCAGACGTATAGAAGAGCTGCAGCACAAAGTAGGGCAAACCATCTGTAGGCCTGCCGGATCTTTCTGTGCTCGACGGAGATCGCTCTCATTGGGCCTAACGCCTTAGTTAAGCCGCACCGAAGGCGTCGGCTTGAATGATTAGTTAGGCCGCGGCGTCAGCCCAGCGAAGAAAAATGTTGAGCATTTCATCGAGCTTCAGTGGCCCGCCGCGAGCAGCAAACTTGCCGCCCTCCACTTTGCAGATGATCCATTCGTCGCCGCTGGTCTCAGCCGCCTCGAACATTCCGTAGTGCGTAATCTCGAAATGCTTTCCCTCCAGGGAGGTCCCGACTAGGTCTATATCAAAACTCCACCCGGGGTTGTCCAGCGTTTCGATGCGCACCCCATAACCGTGCTCCCAGTCATCGTTGCACTGAGATAGATACCACTTCTGGAGTTGAACGAGACTGTCCATGAAGGCCTAACGCCTTAGTTAAGCCGCGCCGAAGGCGTCGGCTTGAATGATTAGTTAGGCATCTGTGCCGCGCAGCTGCCGATGGGTCGACTCCGGAGCAAGGATATCGCTTCCGATTGGAAGGATATCCTTGGACAAGCCCGGAAAGGTAACGAGCAGCTTGAAGCCACCAGGGCTGAAGTGACTTAAGAAGAAGTCTGCCCGAGTCTCATACGGCTCGGCGCCAGGGGGAACGATTCTTACCAGCCCGGTGAAGTTTCGGAATCTCTCAGGTAGAGGAAGCTCAGGTGCGACCACGAGGCCCCGGCCGGTGACCTGAAACGTGTCTTCCACTCGAAGCAGATGATCCATAGCGGAGGCCTAACACCTGAGTTAAGCCGCGCCGCGAAGCGGCGTCGGCTTGGACGAATTGTTAGGCCCCATGCCCGGCAGCCCTTGGCACCTCGATTGTGACGACCGGATCGCAATCCGCAATATCCAGCATGACCACAATCTCCTGGCCCCAAAGAAAATAGCGGTCTATGCGCTTGTACATCATTCGAGCGTACTCGTTGTAGCTCTCAAGGACGGCGCTCGCGTGTTCGACGTGGGCGTTGTAGTGCCCCGGCTCGTTGGGATCAAACTCCGAGTCTGCGACCGGTGGCTGAGGATCGAACCCGACAGAGCTTTCATCCCAAATACGCAGACTGGCGAGTGAAGGACCAAACGCAGCCCGCATTCGGAAGACGCAGACGCCGTTCACCCATTCGTCCCAGACGACCGTTACCTCTCGGCCCCGAACCTCGACGTCGAGTCCGGGAAAGGTCCCCAGCTCCTCTCCCAGCGGTCGCCATTGTCTGAACATGGGGCCTAACGCCTTAGTTAAGCCGCGCCGAAGGCGTCGGCTTGAATGATCAGTTAGGGCGCACTGCCGGTAACCAGCAGATCGCCCCCGAATTTAACGTCCCGACCGTACTTGAATGGGCGCGACGAGACTAGGGTGCCACCACACAGGAGATCGGCGCGGTGCCCCTTGCGCGAGGGGTGAACCATGAAGCGTTCTCGGAACTCGCCCGCAACCATTGACGCCGAGGGCTGAGCAGTGCTGCCTACGACCGCCACGATCAACTCGCACGAGGCATTCTCCGGAGTGGCGCCAACCACGTAGAGCATCCCGTCGGAGGGCCCAAACCAATGCGCGCACCCGGCGAGAAGGAGTATTGAAACGGCCGAAGCGAAAGCTCTCATGTGCGGCCTAACGCCTTAGTTAAGCCGCGCCGAAGGCGTCGGCTTGAATGATTGGTTAGAAATTACTGCTCGGAAAGCACAAGATCAACTTTAACGCCTTCAGATCTTGCCTCGCGAAAGACACTCTCGACCTCGCGCATGAAGGTGGCAAGTGACTCAGGCCAAGTGCGCGATCCGCGAACGGTAACCGTGAATGGTGGTGAGACCTCGTTGATGGAGCCGACGATGAGGCTGTCTCGTAAGGCGTCCAGGTTGTGCCCGTGCCACTTTGGCGCCTTAACCGCACCCAGAAAGGCACGGTAGAAGTCCTCCTCCTTGCGCCAGTTCGATCCGTCAAGTGGTAGCGCTCTCACGATAACTTCTAACGCCTTAGTTAAGCCGCGCCGAAGGCGTCGGCTTGAATGATTAGTTAGACCTGCGCTTGGTCGTTGAAGGAAACAGCGCAGAACGGACAGCATTGAACTTGCCGTGACTTTCGGCGGAACGGGCCGAGGTAGCCAACTAAAGCACCGAGAGAACTGGAGCAGTTTGGGCAGCGTACGAAGAAGCACGCAGCCATCACAAGCGCTGCTTGAACGAAGAGCAATATAGCGGCGACAAGGATCCCGAGTTGACCGCCAGGAAGGCCGAGGCACAGCAGCACAATGCAAATTAAGCCCATTGCGAATGCGGGCCAGGCAAATAAGCTTACGCGTGCACTCAATTGATCATGGAGAGTCATACGCAGGTCTAACGCCTGAGCTAAGCGGCGGCGGCCGCGGCAGTCATTTGCGCCAGATATACGGACCGCCGTCCGCTTGAGCGCGTTGTTAGGCCAACGCTAAGCCACGGGCTCTGTGCCGGCAAGTGCGAGGAAGTCGTGGCCCCGAAGCCGACTACAGCGGACGCGGGCGAGAAGCCGCCCAGATGACCAGTCAACGCCTGAGACGATCCGGCCTCCTGGCGCTTGGAGTTCGTGATGGTGGGGCGGGGCCAGCGAGCGCTGCTGTGAAAGCCGGTCCCGCGAGAAACGCGGGCCGCAGCTGAAGAAACGAAGGAGCGGGCGTGAAGGGCCTAACGCCTAAGTTAAGCCGCCGCCGCCGCGGAAGCATGGTTTTCGCCGCGTACCGATCCGGCGGTCGGCTTGAATGCCTGGTTAGGCCAACGCTAAGCCAGGGACTGCGTGCCTGCAAGCGCGAGGAAGTCGTGGCCCCGAGGCGAGCGGTACCGGACGCCCGCGATCTGCCGCCCGAGACGGCCGGCCTTCGCTGGAAACAAGCCGGCAGCCGAGACCAGGATGCGCACGATGGTTGGGCGCGGCCGGCGCGCGCTGCTCTGCGCTGTCGGTCGGAGACGCGAGCCCAGACTTGAACGTGGGGCACCGCGCTCTTGAAGGCCTAACGCCTTAGTTAAGCCGCCGCCGCCGCGGAAGCATGGCTACTTGCGTGTACCGATCCGGCGGTCGGCTTGAACGTGTTGTTAGGCCAACGCTAAGCCACGGGCTCTGTGCCGGCAAGAGCGAGGAAGTCGTGGCCCCGCAGCTGGCTGCAGCGGACGCGGGCGGCAAGCCGCCCGAGAGCCCGATCGGCGCCGGAACCGATCCGGCCGCCTGCCGCTTGGTGTGCGTGATGGTGGGGCGGGGCCAGCGCGCGCTGCTGTGAAAGTGAGTGCCGCGGGAAACGCGGTCTTGAGCAGAAGAAACGAGAAATCGGGCGTGAAGGGCCTAACGCCTGAGCTAAGCGGCGGCGGCCGCGGCAGTCACTTGCGCCAGATATACGGACCGCCGTCCGCTTGAGCGCGTTGTTAGGCCAACGCTAAGCCACGGGCTCTGTGCCGGCAAGTGCGAGGAAGTCGTGGCCCCGAGGCCGACTGCAATGGACGCGGGCGTGAAGCCGCCTGGGTGCCCGGTCTACGCCGGAAACGATCCAGCCGCCTGACGCTTGGAGCGCGTAATGGTGGGGCGGGGCCAGCGAGCACCGCTGAGAAAGCCGGTGCCGCGAGAAACGCGGGCCGTAGCAAAGGAAACCAGAAGGCGGGCGTGAAGGGCCTAACGCCTTAGTTAAGCCGCCGCCGCCGCGGAAGCATGGCTAATTGCGTGTACCGATCCGGCGGTCGGCTTGAACGTGTTGTTAGGCCAACGCTAAGCCACGGGCTCTTTGCCGGCAAGAGCGAGGAAGTCGTGGCCCCGAGGCTGGCTGCAGCGGACGCGGGCGGCAAGCCGCCCGGGAGCCCGAGCGGCGCCGGAACCGATCCGGCCGCCTGCCGCTTGGTGTGCGTGATGGTGGGGCGGGGCCAGCGCGCGCTGCTGTAAAGGCCGGTCCCGCGAGAAACGCGGGCCGCAACCGAAGAAACGAAAGGGCGGGCGTGAAGGGCCTAACGCCTTAGTTAAGCCGCGCCGAAGGCGTCGGCTTGAATGATTAGTTAGGGCTCATTCTAATTGCCCAGCGAAAGTGTTGTGCATAGCGCGGGCTTGCGGAAGCGGGACTAGCTGGCCTTGCTCCCGCATGAAAGCCGCGATGGCGCCGAGAAACTCTCTTGCCTGGGCCAGCGGCAGACCTGCCAGCTCGACTGGAAGCCAGTCGTCATTGAGCGAGTCCTCGAAGGCATCGAGTATGTCCAACAAGAACTCCCCTTCTGGCAGCTTGCGCAGAACTTGAAATTCTTGCGGCGTGAGTCGTGTGGACAGCATCGGAACATTTGCTGACCCCGGCTCGTCCGGATAGGCCCAGCGCGGTGCGGACAAGATGTCTTTGATCTGGGCAAGCAGCGGATCCAACATCATGAGCCCTAACGCCCTAGTTAAGCCGCGCCGAAGGCGTCGGCTTGAATGATTGGTTAGCCCGTTCTCCGAGCACGCGCCTGACACGGACCTCTGTCTCGTCGTACTTCGCGTCGCGGACGTGGAAGAGGCCATTCTCTCGGAGTACGACAACACGCTCACCTGGCCGAAAGTTGTGGCACCCCGATTGAGTCTCGACAATCTCCGTGCGCCTGCCTTTCAAAGTTTCCGTAACGGCGATTCTCAAGTAGAGCCGCCCACCCATCTCTTCCCCTCGGCCGGTCTCCAGCACGGACTTCTCGTAGGTCGGGTAGAAATTGCCCGTTACATAGCCGACAAGAACCGAATCGGCACGCGTCGTGTTCTCTTCCGGAGAGAAGGGCACAGGACTACAAGCGAGAATTAGCATAGGAGCAAGATATAGACATGTCGCGAGCAGTAGCTTCATAGCGCTAACGCCTAAGTTAAGCCGCGCCGAAGGCGTTGGCTTGAATGATTGGTTAGGCAGCGGTCGGCGAGAATGCCGGCGTGCCGTACTTTGAGTGCCACCTACGGTAAAGCTTGAACGCAACCCACCACATGAAGGCGCCGGCCAAGCCAGCGAAGTAGTAGCCGCCAAGAGCCGTTGGGGCGTCTGCGAGGATACTTCTTATCACTTCGTCAGGGAGTGGCGCAGCCAGAGCTCGCCGAAGTTCTTGATAAGCAGCATTAGCTGCGAAGAGACTCCAGTTAAACAAAGCGATACCTGCGAAGCCAAGAAGCAGGATCATCGATACGCGTAGCTGGGCCATAGCTGCCTAACGCCCTAGTTAAGCCGCGCCGAAGGCGTCGGCTTGAATGATTGGTTAGCCCGTTCTCCGAGCACGCGCCTGACACGGACCTCTGTCTCGTCGTACTTCGCGTCGCGGACGTGGAAGAGGCCATTCTCTCGGAGTACGACAACACGCTCACCTGGCCGAAAGTTGTGGCACCCCGATTGAGTCTCGACAATCTCCGTGCGCCTGCCTTTCAAAGTTTCCGTAACGGCGATTCTCAAGTAGAGCCGCCCACCCATCTCTTCCCCTCGGCCGGTCTCCAGCACGGACTTCTCGTAGGTCGGGTAGAAATTGCCCGTTACATAGCCGACAAGAACCGAATCGGCACGCGTCGTGTTCTCTTCCGGAGAGAAGGGCACAGGACTACAAGCGAGAATTAGCATAGGAGCAAGATATAGACATGTCGCAAGCAGTAGCTTCATAGCGCTAACGCCTATTGGGCCCTGAACGCAGGGCGTTGGACCGTATGGTTTGCACGCTCCCCGCATCGGGTCAAGCTGAATCTTACGAAGATTCAACCCATTGTCCGATCCCCGCTGGCCGCCGCTCTCTTCACCATCCCCGGCTATGGAGAAGAAGCGACCGCTAGCCAGTTATTCGAGCGCGAACGAGGCGTCGCCGGATGGCGCGTTGGGGGCCGCCGCGCGGCGCGCTCCCCGCCTGATGGACGAAGTTCGCCGCTGTATCCGGGTGCGTCACTACAGCTTGCGTACCGAGCAGGCCTACGTGGGGTGGATCACGCGGTTCATCCGGGCCAACCATCGGCGGCATCCGCGCGAGTTGGGGCAGCGAGAAGTCGAGGCGTTCCTGTCGCTGTTGGCGGTGCGGGGGCAGGTGTCGGCCAGCACGCAGAACCAGGCGCTGGCGGCGCTGCTGTTCCTGTACCGGGAGGTGCTGGGCCAGCAGCTGCCGTGGATGGAGAACGTGGTGCGGGCGAAGCGGCCGCTCAAGGTGCCGGTGGTGCTGTCGGTGGCGGAGGTGCGGGCGCTGCTGGCGGCGATGGACGGGCGGGCCTGGCTGATGGCCAGCCTGATCTACGGCTCGGGCATGCGGCTGATGGAGTGCCTGCGGCTGCGGGTGAAGGACGTGGACTTCGATCGCGGCGAGATCACCGTGCGCGAGGGCAAGGGCGCGCGCGACCGGCGCACGGTGCTGCCGGCGTCGCTGGGGCCGATGCTGCAGCGGGAAGTCGAGCGCGTGCAGGCGCTGCACGCGGCCGACCTGCGCGAGGGCTTCGGCCGGGTCTGGCTGCCGTTCGCGCTGGCGCGCAAGTACCCCAAGGCCGACCGGGCGCCGGGCTGGCAGTACCTTTTCCCGTCCGACCGGCGCTCGGTCGATCCGCGCGACGGCGTCGAGCGTCGCCACCACGTCGATGACCAGGTGTTGTCGCGCGGCATGAAGTCGGCGGCCGCCCGCATCGGCCTGGCCAAGCCGGTCAGCGCCCACACGCTGCGGCACAGCTTCGCCACCCACCTGCTCGAGGCGGGCTACGACATCCGTACCGTGCAGGAGCTGCTGGGCCACAAGGACGTCTCGACCACGCAGATCTACACCCACGTGCTCAACCGCGGCGCGGGCGCGGTGCTCAGCCCGCTGGACCGCCCGGGGTGACGGGCGGCCCGCGAGGGCGTCAGCCGCCGGAAGGGGACGCCGGCTGCACCGGCCCCACGGTCACCAGCCGGACGTCGAAGATCACCACCTGGTTCGCCATCTGGCCGACGCGCTCGACGTCGGTGCCGTGGGCGGCACTGCCGGGAATCGCCACTTCCCAGCGCGCCCCTTGCGGCATCATCTGCAGGGCCTCGCGCAGGCCCGGCAGCGGGATCTCGCTGAGGCGAACCGTCACGGGGCCGGCGGGCTGGCCCTGGAAGGCCTGGCCGGTGTCGGCCATCACGGTGCCGTCGGGCAGGGTGCTGCGGAACTCGACGGTGATCTGGTTGGCCTGCGTCGGCTTGGCGCCGTTGCCGGCCTCGATCACGCGGTACTGCACGCCGCTGGGCAGTACGGTCACGCCCGGCTTGGCGCGGTTCTGGGCCAGGTAGGCGTCACCCTCGGTCTTGTTTTTGGCGGCGCGCGCTTCCAGCTGCGCCTTGGCCTTCGCGGTCATGCGCACCTGCAGCGCCTGCATGGCGGCGCCCAACTGTTCCGCGTTCACCGCGGGGTCCTTGCGCGCCGCGGCGTCCTGCAGCCCCTGGATCACGGCCTGCATGTCGAGCTGCTCGCCGCTGGCCAGCACGTTGCTGATATCCAGTCCGGCGCGGTAGCCCAGCGCGTAGCTGACCTTTCCTTTCTCGCTGGTCGTGTCCTGCGCCCCGGCCACGTGGGGGCAGGCGAACAGCGCCACCGCGGTCGCGGCGGCCAGCAGGTGCATCTTCATCCGGGATTCTCCTTGGGGAAACGCAAACCTAGCGCGGCTTGGCCGGCATCGGGAACGGGGTGACCACTTTCTCGCCGGTGCCGGCGTCGCGGATGCTCAGCTGGCCCTTTCTATCGACTTCCTCCACGCGCAGCACGCTCTGCATCGGCAGGTGCAGCACGCGGGTGTGCGCGAACTCGTCGCGCAGGCGCTCCTCGGTCGGGTCCACCACCAGGCCTTCGTTGACGTCGAACACCAGGTCGGACACTTCGGTGAAGCCCCACAGCGAACTCGCCGCCACGCGCCGCGCATACAGCTCGTAGATCTTGCCGGCGTTGAGGAAGGTGATCTTGTAGAGGATGCGGGTCGTCATGGCGCGGATTCTAGCGCCAGTCCGGGCGGGGCGGCGTCAGCCGCCGCGTGAACGCCGGGCCAGCATCGGCCTCAGCGCCAGCGCGTACAGCAGGCCGACCACGAAGCCGGCCAGGTGCGCCCACCAGGCCACCGCGCCGAAGCTGGGGCCGACGAAGGTGAAGACCAGCTGCAGCGCCGCCCACAGCCCGATCAGCAGGGCGGCCGGCACCTTGATGAATTCCAGCCACACGCCCAGCGGCACCACCACGCCCAGACGGGCGTTGGGGAACAGCGCCAGGTAGGCGCCGATCACCGCCGACACGCCGCCGCTGGCGCCGATGATGGTCCGCGCCGGGCTGCCCATCAGCAGCGCCGCCGCCAGGTTGGCCAGCGCGCCGCCGGCCAGGAACAGCAGCAGGAAGCGCCACGGCCCCAGGCTGCGCTCGGCCGGCAGCCCGAACAGGAACAGGAACAGCAGGTTGCCGATCAGATGCACGGGCCCGAGGTGGATGAACAGCGCGCTGACCAGGGTCAGCAGCCGCTCGTCGCGCATCGCCGCGCGCCATTCGGTGACGCTGCCCGACAGCGTGCCCCAGCGCAGCAGCGTGCTGCGCCAGGCGGCATCGTCGGGCAGCAGGGCGATCCAGATCAGGGCCGCCACCATCAGCGTCGCCAGCAGCGGCGTGGCCCAGCGCCACTGCGGCTTGCGTCGTTTCGGGAGGTGCACGAAAACCATGGCGTCCTACGGTCGCGCCAGCAGCAGGCGCTGGCCGTTCACCGAGATTACCAAGCCTTCGCGACGGATTTCCTCCAGCACGATGCCCGCGCTGGGGCTGGCGCCTTCGCCCAGCCGCTGGCCATCGAGGATCACGAAGCGCTGCGCGGGCGCCTCGGCGAACACATGCATGCTCAGCTTGAGCGGCGGCAATCGCGCCCGCGTCGCCGCGTCCAGGCTCGCCAGCGACGGCAGTGAGTCCACCGGCGGCCGCGAAAACGGGGTCAGGTTCACTTCCTTGGTTCCGGTGGTTGCCTCGGCAACAGGCGTCGGACGCCGCTCGCTGGCATCGTTCTGCGCAATCGCCGTGCCTGCCGCTTCAGTCGTCGTCGAAGGCGTCGCCGCAGAGGTCGGCGTCGGCGCAGGAGACCCGGTGGCGCTTAGGTCCTCCCGTGCCGAGGCAGCGGCGCTTGTCGCGGGCACCGGTACGCTCGGTGCAGGCGCCGCCGGGGGCGCTTCAGGCCATGGCGCTTGCCCCGCATCCACCGCACGCGATTCCAGCGAGGTCGGTGGGGTCAAGTGAACCTGGCCCCGTTCTTCGCGCGAGAGTTCGCGCCAGGTGAGGAAGGCGAGGGTGGCCAGCAGCAGCGCGCCAAGCAACCACGCCCACGCGGGCATCGCCGCGCGGGCCTTCGGGCGGCTCGCCACCTGCTCGACGAACAGCCCGGGCGCGCGGCCGCGCTGGCGCTCGGCTTCCGACTTGCGCAGGGCTTCGAGGATCAGCGACATCAGTCCAGCCCCCGGCGCAGGCGGGGGCCGTCGCTGTCGCCGGACGACAGCGCAAGCAGGGTTTCCGGGCCCACCACGCCGTCGGCCGCCAGGCCGTGCGCGGTTTGCAGGCGGCGCACGGCGGCCACGCTGGCGGCGTCGAGCACGGCGGGGCCGGCGTCGGCATCGGCCAGACCGGCGCGGTCGCGCAGGCGGTCGTGGATCCAGTCCACCGCCGGGCCGCTGTCGCCGGCCGCGGGCGGCGTCGCCAGGAAGGCCGGGCCGCGCCACACCGCCACGTAATCACCGCGCCAGTGGCGCTCCAGCGCGAGCCGGTCGGTGTCGAAGCGCCCGCCGCCCAGCCACAGCC
>NZ_JALHQI010000010.1:0-33684 GCF_022842045.1 Arenimonas sp.
GGCGCCGGACGGCGGCGTCGCGGCGATGGGCCGCGGTGGCGGCGTGCCCGAGGCCGACGGTCGCGGCGGGCTGACGGTCTCGAAACCCTGCGTGGCGGCGGGCCGCGGTGCCGGCATGCCGGTCACCGAAGCGGTGCTGGCGCGACCGCCCCCGGGCGGCGACAGCCGCAGCGCCTGGCCGGGGTAGATCGTGTAGGGCGCGGGGATACGGTTCCAGGCCGCGACCTCGCGGTAGTCCAGCCCGTGCCGGAAGGCGATGCCGTAAAGCGTGTCGCCGCTGCGGACGCGGTACTCGCCGCTGCGCGGCGGCGCCTGCACCGTGCGCTGGGCCGGTCCGGCGCTGGCCGGGCCTTCGCGCTTGACCACCCGCGAGTGGCCGCAGGCCGCCAGCAGCAGCGCGGCGGCAAGCAGGAGGATGGCGCGGGCGGGCGAAGAGGTCATCCGCGCATGTTCAACCAGACGATGGCGCCAAGGATGACTACAGCCACAATCCAGCCCACGGTTTCGATGTAGCGGCGCAGGTGCGGCTCGATCCGCGGGCCGCCCCAGGCCACCAGGCCGGCCACCAGCAGGAAGCGCAGGCTGCGGCCGATCAGCGAAGCCACTGCGAACGGCAGCAGCGGCATCGCCGCGGCGCCGCCGGCGACGGTGAACACCTTGAACGGGATCGGCGTGAACGCGGCCACGAACATGATCCACACGCCATAGCGCGTGAACTGGTCCTGCACCGCCTCGTACTTGCCGAGGTAGCCGACCCGCTCGATCCAGGGCATCACGGCCTCGATGAAGAAATAGCCGAGCGCGTAGCCGATCAGGCCGCCGACCACCGACGTGACCGCCGCCAGCATGCCGTAGCGGAACCAGCGCCTGGGATGCGCCAGCGCCATCGGCGCCAGCATCACGTCGGTGGGCACCGGGAAGAAGATCGACTCGATGGCGCTAATGAAGCCCAGGTACCACGGCGCATGCTCGTGCGCGGCCCAGCGGCGGCAAGCGTCGTACAGCGGGCCAAAGAGCTTCATTCAGAGCGTTCCGGGCAAGAGGGGAACGAAGACGACGCCGCCAAGGTCTTCCTGCACCAGTTCCCCCTCGATGCGGCGCACGCGCAGCAGCCGCTGGCCGCTGGCGCCCCCGATCGGCGCGACCAGGGTGCCGCCTTCGGGCAACTGCTCGAACAGCGCGGGCTCGAGCGCCGCGGCCCCGGCGGTGACGATGATGCCCGGGAACGGTGCGTACTCCGGCCAACCGGCGCGGCCGTCGTCGTGCTTGGTGCGTATGTTCAGGCTGAGGTTGCGGAAACGGCGGCGCGCCACCCGCAGCAGTTCCTCGATGCGCTCGACGCTGTAGGTTTCAAGGCCCAGCGTGGCCAGCACCGCGGCCTGGTAGCCGGAGCCGGTGCCGACCTCGAGCACGCGCGACGGCAGGCCGTGCTCGATCAGCGCCGCGGTCATGCGCGCCACCACCCACGGCTGGGAAATGGTCTGGCCGTTGCCGATCGGCAGCGCTGTGTCTTCGTAGGCGCGGCTCGCCAGGGCTTCGTCGATGAACAAATGCCGCGGCACGGTGCGCATCGCGGTCAACACGCGTTCGTCGCTGATGCCGCCCTCGGCGCGCAGGCGCTCGATCATGCGGTCGCGGGCGCGCGGCGAGGTCATGCCCAGGCCGTGGGCGGCCGGCTGGGTGTGGAAACGGGGGGTCATGCGCTGGGCTTCATGCCTTCGCCGAGGCCGCCGACCCAGCTCGCGACTTTCTCGAGCGCCTGGTACCGGGTGAGGTCGACGTGGATCGGGGTGATGGAGATGTGGCCGGTGCGCACGGCGTGGAAATCGGTGCCGGGGCCGGCGTCCTGCTCGGGACCGGCCGGGCCGATCCACCACAGCGGGCGGCCGCGCGGATCGACCTGCTCGATGCAAGCCTCGGCGCGGTGGCGATGGCCCAGGCGCGTGACTTCGTAGCCGCGCAGCTGGTCCCACGGCAGGTCGGGCACGTTGACGTTCAGGATGGTGTCGGCGGGCAGCGGGTCGACCAGCAGGCGCGCGGTGATCTCGAGCGCGGCGCGGGCGGCCGTGTCGTAGTGGCGGCCGGAGTGTTCGCTGGTCACCAGCGACATCGCCACCGCGGGCAGGCCGAGGAAGCGGCCTTCCATCGCCGCCGCGACGGTGCCGGAGTAGATGACGTCGTCGCCGAGGTTGGCGGCGGAGTTGATGCCGCTGACCACGATGTCCGGGTCGTCGGCCAGCAGGCCGGTGAGCGCGAGGTGCACGCAGTCGGTGGGCGTGCCGCCGACGCGCCAGACGCGGTCGCCAAGCTCCTTGACCCGGATCGGTGCGTCCAGCGTCAGCGAATTGCTGGCGCCGGAGCGGTCGCGGTCGGGGGCCACCACGGTCACGTCGTGGCCGGCGGCCCTCAGGCCTTCGGCCAGCACCCGGATGCCCGGGGCTTCCACGCCATCGTCATTGCTTACCAGTACGCGCATTCGGGGTCCCGCGGAAAGGTCACATGATAGCGGAAGCACCCGCGCCCGCGGCCACCTTGCCATCACCGCGGCGCGGGTTAGTCTTTGACCATGAAGCGCAAGCCGCCCCGCCCGCCCGCCGTGGCCCCCGAAGACGTCGCGCTGTTCCGCGAGGCGATTGGCGAGGTGCGCGAGATCGCCCCGCCGCCCCCGGCGCCCGAGCGCCCGCGGCCGGCCCCGGTGCCGCGCATGCAGGCCCGCGACGAGGCCCTGGCGCTGGCGCAGTCGCGCACGGCCAGCTACCTGGAAGCCACCATCGATGCCGCCGAGGCCCTGGCCTACCGGCGCGACGAGGTGCCGGAGAAAGTGCTCAAGGCGCTCAAACGCGGCCAGTACAGCCTGGGCGGCGAGCTCGACCTTCACCAGCTGCGCGCGGTCGAGGCCGAACGCTGGCTGCGCGAGTTCCTGCACGAATCCCGGGCCCTGGGCCACGCCTGCGTGCGGGTGATCCACGGCAAGGGCCTGCGCACCGCCGAGGGCGGCTCGGTGCTCAAGGCCATGGTGGACCGGATGCTGCGCCAGCGCGCCGACGTGCTGGCGTTCGCCTCCGCGCCCGAGGCCATGGGCGGCACCGGCGCGGTGCTGGTGCTGCTGGCGAAGAAGCGGCCCGGCGAGCGCCTGGGCCTGGGCTGATCGCTCAGCGACCGCCGCTGGCGTCGGTGACCGCGCCCAGCTCGTCCAGCAGCCCGGTGGCGTAGGCGCCGGGGGCCAGCGCGAAGCGCAGCTCCAGTTCGTCGGCCGCCGGCCACTGCCACTGCAGGTCGTGCACGCGCACGCGCAGCGCGCGCCGCTCCTGCTTCATGCCGGCGGCCTCGAGGCCCGCGCGCAGGTCGGCGAAGGGTTCGACCGCCGCTTCCTCCAGCGCCCGCACCGCGTCGCGCGGCCGCAGCTCGCCCACACCCCACTGCGGGCCGGTCGGATGGATGTCCTGGCTGGCGGCACGCGCTCGGGTGGCGTCGTCGAGGGGCTCCGGGCCGAACACGCTCTGGCTGCCGTCGAGCATCCAGACCTCGCCGGCGTCGCCGCTGGCCCAGGTGCCGTCCGCTATTCTCGCCGCGAGCACGGCGTTGAAGATCTCCGAGCGCGCGGCCGAGAGGTAGATCGAGCGCTGCTCGCGCTGGACCCGCTGGCCGGCGAACATCCGGCGCGCGGCCTCGACGTTGTCGCCTTCGCGGCCGAAGCGCTGGGCGCCGAAGTAGTTGGGCAGGCCTTGCGCCGAGATCGCCTGCAGGCGCTGTTCGATGTCGCCGCGGTCGCCGATGACGTCGCGCAGGCGGAGTACGAAGCGATTCCCTTTCAGCGCGCCTTTGGGCAGCTTCCGGTTGTGCCAGTGCGAGGCCAGCACGCGCAGGTCGTCGGACACCAGGTCGTCGAGGGCCGGCGCCACGCGCTTGGGGAAGTGCACCGAGAACCGCTGCCGGGTGACGGCGTGCCGGTCCTTCATGCCGGCGTAGCCGACGCCCATTTCCGGGATGCCGGCCCAGCGCGCGATGCGCTTGGCGGCGAAGGCGGTGTTCATGCCGCGCTTCTCCACCGTCAGCAGCAGGTGCTCGCCCTCGCCCGTCGGCTCGAAGCCGTCGATCTCCTCGACCTGGAAATCCTCGGGCGCGACCCGGAACCGGGCCTGCAGCACCGGCGCGCCGTGGGCGCGCGGCAGCCCGCTCACGCGCGCACCAGCAGCGCCACCGCCATTGCGGCCAGGCCTTCGCCGCGGCCGGTGAAGCCGAGTTTCTCCGAGGTGGTGGCCTTCACGCTGACCGCGTCCACGTCCACGCCCAGGTCGCCGGCGAGGTTCGCGCGCATCGCGGCGGCATGCGGCGCCACCTTCGGGCGCTCGCAGACCACCGTGACGTCGGCATTGCCCACGACCCAGCCGCGCTCGGCCAGCAGCACGCGGCAATGGCGCAGGAACTGACGGCTGTCGGCGTCCTTCCAGCGATCATCCGACGGCGGGAAATGCACGCCGATATCGCCCAGCGCCAGCGCACCCAGCAGCGCGTCGCACAGCGCGTGGATCACCACGTCGCCATCCGAATGCGCCAGCACCCCGCGCTCGTGCGCGATCCGCACGCCCCCGAGCACGACATGGTCGCCCTGCCCAAACGCGTGTACGTCGTAGCCTTGTCCCACTCGGAAGTCAGTCATTTTGGATTTGAACGCGGATATAGGCGGATAGAGCGTCTTTAATTGAGCCGGCAACACGGAAGCGACCGGCAGTTTGAACTTATTCTGATTGATCCGCTCTGATCCGCGCACATCCGCCTTTATCCGCGTTCGAATCAGGGCGCCCCGCTCGACAGCAGGAACTCGGCGAGGGCGAGGTCGGCGGGGGTGGTGATCTTGAGGTTGTCTTCGCGGCCTTCGACCAGGCAGGGGCGCAGGCCGAGGCGCTCCATGGCCATCGCCTCGTCGGTGGGGCGGATGCCGGCGCGCAGGGCTGCCTCGAGGGCGCGGGTCAGGCCGCCGCGGCGGAAGAGCTGGGGCGTCAGCGCGCGCCAGAGGCGCTCGCGCGGCTCGGTGGCCTGGCTCTTGCCGAGGTCGTCGGCGCGCTTGAGCGTGTCGCGCACGGGTGCTGCCAGCAGCGCACCCACCGGATCGGCCTGGCCGATACGAAGCAGGTGCGCCAGGTCCTGCGCGCGCAGGCAGGGCCGCGCCGCATCGTGCACCAGCACCCACTGGTCGGCGTCCACCGTGCCGGGCAGCGCGTGCAGCGCGGCCAGCACCGAGTCGGCGCGCTCGGCGCCGCCGACGCAGGTGAGCACCGGCTTGCCGCCAATCTCTCGCCAGCCGGGCCAGTCGGCGTCGGCAGGTGCCAGCGCCACCACCACACCGTCGACGTCGTCGTGCGAGAGGACCGCCCGCAGGCTGTGCTCGATCACCGTGCGGCCGGCGAGCGGCAGGTACTGCTTGGGACGCTCGCCGCCGAAACGCGTGCCGCGGCCGGCGGCGGGCACGATGGCCCAGGTCATTCGCCGTCCCCGTCGGCGTCGCGGGGCGCCTCCGCCGACGGCGCCGGGGTGCCCGCCGGGTCCACCACGCGATAGAAGGTTTCGCCGGGCTTGATCATGCCCAGCTCGCTGCGCGCGCGGTCCTCGACCGCGGCTTCGCCCGACTTCAGGTCCTCGACCTCGGCCGACAGCGCGTCGTTGCGCTGCTGCAGGCGCGCGTTCTCGCGGCGCTGCTCGGCCACGCGTTCCTCCAGCACCCGCGCCTCGCCCAGCGCGCCCTCGCCCCACCAAAGCTTGAACTGCAGGCCCGCGAGGGCCAGCAGCAGCAGGGCAAAGGGCCACCAGCGGCGCAAGGGCGTCGGCTCAGCGCTTGAGGCTGATGAAGGCGTCGCGGCCGGCGTAGCGGGCCTGGGACCCCAGCGCTTCCTCGATGCGCAGCAGCTGGTTGTACTTGGCCACGCGGTCGCTGCGGCAGAGCGAACCGGTCTTGATCTGGGTGGCCGTGGTGGCGACCGCGATGTCGGCGATGGTGGTGTCCTCGGTCTCGCCCGAGCGGTGCGACACGATCGCCGCGTAGCGGTTCGCATCAGCCATCGTGATCGCTTCCAGCGTCTCGGTCAGCGTGCCGATCTGGTTGACCTTGATCAGGATGGCATTGGCCACGCCCTGGTCGATGCCGTCCTTGAAGATCCTCGGGTTGGTGACGAACAGGTCGTCGCCGACCAGCTGCACCTTGCCCGACAGGCGCTCGGTGAGCAGCTTCCAGCCCGCCCAGTCGTTCTCGGCCATGCCGTCCTCGATCGTGATGATCGGGTACTGCGCGCTCCAGCCTGCCAGGAAATCGACGAACTGCTCGGGCGTGAGGCGCTTGCCCTCGCCCACCAGGTTGTACTTGCCGTTCTCGAAGAACTCCGAGCTGGCCACGTCCAGGCCCAGCAGCACGTCTTCGCCGGCCTTGTAGCCGGCCTTGCCGATCGCCTCGAGGATGACCTCGATGGCTTCCTCGTTCGAGCGCAGGTCCGGCGCGAAGCCGCCCTCGTCGCCGACCGCGGTGCCCAGGCCCTTGCCCTTGAGCACGGCCTTGAGCGAATGGAACACCTCGGTGCCGCAGCGCAGCGCCTCGGCGAAGCTGTCGCAGCCGACCGGCAGCACCATGAACTCCTGCATGTCGACGTTGTTGTCCGCGTGCGCGCCGCCGTTGATGATGTTCATCATCGGCACCGGCAGCGACACCGCGCGGCCGCCGGCCAGGTGCTGCCAGAGCGGCTGGCGCTTCGAGGCGGCCACGGCGTGCGCGTTGGCCATCGACACGCCCAGCAGCGCGTTCGCGCCCAGGCGGCCCTTGTTCTCGGTGCCGTCGAGGTTGATCAGCTTGGCATCCAGGCCGGCCTGGTCGGCGCCGTCGAAGCCCTTCAGCGCGTCGGCAATCGTCGTGTTGACGTTGGCCACGGCCTTGCGCACGCCCTTGCCCAGGTAACGGCTCTTGTCGCCGTCGCGCAGCTCCACCGCTTCCTTCGTACCGGTGGATGCGCCGGACGGCACCATCGCGCGACCGAAGCTGCCGTCGGCCAGCGTCACTTCCGCTTCAAGGGTGGGGTTGCCGCGGCTGTCGAGGATTTCGCGGGCGTGGATCTTGGCAATAGTCGTCATGGTCTTGTCGTTGCTTCCAGGGATTCTTGGATCAGGTCTTGCGAGCGCATCGCCTGCAGCTCGTCCACATGCCGGGCCCGGGCCCGCGCCAGCATGGCCCGGAGCACGATGCCGAACAGCGCGGCGCCGGTCAGCACCAGCAGGATCGCAAGCGGCAGGCGATGGGTCTCGTCGAAGGCCAGGCGCCGCACCGCGAGGTTCAGCACGGCCAAGGCGAACACCACCACCATGGCCCGGCGGAGCCCGTCGCGCACCTGGTCGAGCACGGCCAGCCGCGCTTCGATCAACGCCCGCGGCGGGGATGGGGCCTCGGTCACGCCGACTGCTCGAGGAAGCCGTTGCGCTTGGTGACGCGATCGAGCTCGAGCAGCGTCGTCAGCAGCGCCTCCATCCGCGGCAGCGGCCAGGCGTTCGGGCCGTCGCTCAGGGCCTTGTCCGGGTCCGGGTGGGTTTCCATGAAGATGCCGCTGATGCCGACGGCCATGGCGGCGCGCGACAGCACCGGCACGAACTCGCGCTGGCCGCCGCTCTTGCCGCCCATGCCGCCGGGCAGCTGCACGCTGTGGGTGGCGTCGAAGACCACCGGGCAGCCGGTGTCGCGCATCACGCTCAGCGAGCGCATGTCGGAGACCAGGTTGTTGTAGCCGAAGCTGACGCCGCGCTCGCAGGCCATGATCTGGGTGTTGCCGGTGGCCAGCGCCTTGTCGGTGACGTGCTTCATCTCCCAGGGCGAGAGGAACTGGCCCTTCTTGATGTTCACCGGCTTGCCGGCGCGGGCGACCTTCTGGATGAAGTCGGTCTGGCGGCACAGGAAGGCCGGCGTCTGCAGCACGTCCACCACCGAGGCCACTTCGTCCATCGGGGTGTATTCATGCACGTCGGTGAGCACCGGCACGCCGAGCTGGCGCTTCACCTCGGCCAGCACCTTCAGGCCCGCTTCCATGCCGGGGCCGCGGAAGCTGGTGCCCGAGGTGCGGTTGGCCTTGTCGAAGCTGGACTTGAAGATGAAATGGATGCCGAGCCGGCCGGTGATTTCCTTGAGCTGGCCGGCCACGTCGACCTGCAGCTGCTCGGACTCGATCACGCAGGGGCCGGCGATCAGGAAGAAGGGCTGGTCGAGCCCGACCTTGAAACCGCAGAGTTCCATCAGGCGCTTGCCTCCTTCAGTAGCCGGCCGCCGGCCTTGTGTTCGCGGGCGGCGCGGATGAATCCAATGAACAGCGGGTGGCCGTCGCGCGGCGTGGAGAGGAACTCCGGGTGCGCCTGGCAGGCGACGAACCACGGGTGCGTCGGGATCTCGACCATCTCGACCAGCAGGTCGTCCATCGACTTGGCGCTGATCACCAGGCCGGCGTCCTCGAGCTGGGTGCGGTAGCGGTTGTTGAACTCGTAGCGGTGGCGGTGGCGCTCGCCCACCACGTCCTTGCCGTAGATCTCGCGGGCCTTGGTGCCGGGCTTGAGGCGCTGGTCCTGCAGGCCCAGGCGCATGGTGCCGCCGAGGTCGGACTTCTCGTCGCGGCGCTCCACTTCGCCGCTGGCGGTGCGCCACTCGGTGATCAGGCCGATGACCGGGTGCGGGCAGTTGCGGTCGTTCTCGGTGCTGTTGGCGCCGGCCAGTCCGGCCACGTGGCGGGCGAAGTCGACCACCGCCGCCTGCATGCCGTAGCAGATGCCGAAATACGGGATGCCCTGCTCGCGCGCGTGCTTGACCGTGAGCACCTTGCCCTCGAAGCCGCGGTCGCCGAAGCCGCCGGGCACCAGGATGGCGTCCACGCCGGCCAGCACGCCCACGCCTTCCTTCTCGACCTGCTCGGACTCGAGCCACTTGAGCTTCACCCGCGTGCGCTGGCGCAGGCCGCCGTGCTTGAGCGCCTCGGACAGCGACTTGTAGGCGTCCTGGTGGTCGATGTACTTGCCGACCACGGCCACGGTGACTTCGTCCACCGGATGCTCGACCGCGTCCACCACCGCCTGCCACTCGGACAGGTCGGCCGGCTTGGCCTTGTCTTCCAGCCGCAGGCGCTCGACCGCGATCTGGTCGAGCTGCTGGCTGTGCAGCCACAGCGGCAGCTTGTAGATGTTGTCCACGTCCACGCAGCTGATGACGGCCTTCTCGTGCACGTTGGTGAACAGCGCGATCTTGCGGCGCTCGGAATCGGGCAGCGGCTTCTCGCTGCGGCAGACCAGGATGTCGGGCTGGATGCCGATCGAGCGCAGTTCCTTCACCGAGTGCTGGGTGGGCTTGGTCTTGAGTTCGCCGGCGGCCGCGATGTAGGGCACCAGCGTGAGGTGCATGAAGATGGCCTGGTCCGGGCCGCGCTCGGTGCGGATCTGGCGGATGGCCTCGAGGAAGGGCAGCGACTCGATGTCGCCGACGGTGCCGCCGATCTCGACCAGGCCGACGTCGAAGCCGTCGGTGGCCTCGAAGATGGCGCGCTTGATCTCGTCGGTGATGTGCGGGATGACCTGCACGGTGCCGCCCAGGTAGTCGCCGCGGCGCTCCTTGCGGATCACGTTCTCGTAGATGCGGCCGGTGGTGACCGAGTTCTTGCGGCTCAGGCGCACGCGCAGGAAGCGCTCGTAGTGGCCCAGGTCGAGGTCGGTCTCGGCGCCGTCGTCGGTGACGTAGACCTCGCCGTGCTGGAACGGGCTCATGGTGCCCGGGTCGACGTTGATGTAGGGATCGAGCTTCATCATGGTCACGCGCAGGCCGCGCGCCTCCAGGATGGCGGCCAGGGAGGCCGCGGCGATGCCCTTGCCAAGCGAGGACACCACGCCACCGGTAACGAAGATAAGACGAGTCATGGGTATTGGGGGCGCTGGAAAACCGCATTCTACCGGCTCGACCGCCCCGGGGCGAGAAACTTTTTTGCATCAATGACTTGAATCCGCGCCCCGGCGGCCCCGCCTTGACCGGCCCGGGCGCGACGCCCATCCTGCGGCCTCCCGCCGCCCTGCCCCGCCCGAGCCCACCCCCGGATGAACACCCGCTACAACGCCGCCGACATCGAAGTCCTCTCGGGCCTGGACCCGGTCAAGCGCCGCCCCGGCATGTACACCGACACCACCCGGCCCAACCACCTGGCCCAGGAAGTGATCGACAACTCGGTGGACGAGGCCCTGGGTGGCCATGCAAAGACGGTCGAGGTGACCCTGTTCGCCGACGGCAGCTGCGAGGTGATCGACGACGGCCGCGGCATGCCGGTGGACATCCACCCCGAGGAGAAGATCCCCGGCATCGAGCTGATCATGACCCGCCTGCACGCCGGCGGTAAGTTCAGCGGCAAGAACTACACCTTCTCCGGCGGCCTGCACGGCGTCGGCGTGTCCGTGGTGAACGCGCTGTCGAAGCGGGTCGAAGTGTTCATCCGGCGCGAGGGCCAGGAGCACCGCATGGAGTTCCGCGACGGCGACCGCAGCTCGGCGCTGGAAGTCGTGGGCACCGTGGGCAAGCGCAATACCGGAACCCGGCTGCGCTTCTGGCCCGACCCGAAGTACTTCGACACCCCGAAGATCCACGCCAAGTCGCTGCGCCACCTGCTGCGCGCCAAGGCCGTGCTCTGCCCCGGGCTGACGGTGAAGCTGTACGACGAGGCCACCGGCGAGCGCGACGAGTGGTTCTACGAGAACGGCCTGCGCGACTACCTGCGCGGCGAGCTGGTGGGCCGCGAGCTGCTTCCGGCCGACCTGTTCGTGGGCCACGTGGCCAAGGACACCGAGGTGGTTGACTGGGCCGTGGCCTGGGTGCCCGAGGGCGAGCTGGTGCAGGAGAGCTACGTCAACCTGATCCCGACCGCGCAGGGCGGCACCCACGTCAACGGCCTGCGCTCGGGCTTCACCGACGCGCTGCGCGAGTTCTGCGACTTCCGCAACCTGCTGCCGCGCGGCGTCAAGCTGGCGCCCGAGGACGTCTGGGACCGCGTCAGCTACGTGCTCAGCATCAAGATGACCGACCCGCAGTTCAGCGGCCAGACCAAGGAGCGGCTGAGCTCGCGCCAGGCCGCGGCCTTCGTCGAGAACGCCTCGCACGATGCGTTCTCGCTGTGGCTGAACCAGCACGTCGAGACCGGCCTGCAGATCGCCCAGCTGGCGATCGACCGCGCCGCGGCGCGCCTGAAGACCGAGAAGCAGGTCACCCGCAAGAAGATCACCCAGGGCCCGGCCCTGCCCGGCAAGCTGGCCGATTGCATCAGCCAGGACCTGGGCCGCACCGAACTATTCCTGGTGGAAGGCGACTCGGCCGGCGGCAGCGCCAAGCAGGCCCGCGACAAGGAGTTCCAGGCCATCCTGCCGCTGCGCGGCAAGATCCTGAACACCTGGGAAGTGGAGTCGAGCGGCGTGCTGGCCTCGAACGAAGTGCACGACCTCGCCGTGGCCATCGGCTGCGACCCGGGCGTGGAGAACATCGACGGCCTGCGCTACGGGAAAGTCATCATCCTCGCCGACGCCGATTCCGACGGCTTGCACATCGCCACCTTGCTCTCGGCCCTGTTCCTGCGCCATTTCCCGGCGCTGGTGCGGGCCGGCAACATCTTCGTGGCGATGCCGCCACTGTTCCGCGTGGACGTGGGCAAGCAGGTGTTCTACGCGCTGGACGAGGAAGAGAAGCGGATCCTGCTCGACCGGATCGAGAAGGAGAAGATCCGCGGCCAGGTCAACGTGACCCGCTTCAAGGGCCTGGGCGAGATGAACCCGGTGCAGCTGCGCGAATCCACCATCCATCCCGACACCCGCCGGCTGGTGCAGCTGACGGTGGACGACGCCGACGAAACGCGCTCGCTGATGGACATGCTGCTGGCCAAGAAGCGCGCCTCGGACCGCAAGGCCTGGCTGGAGGCCAAGGGCGACCTGGCCTCGCTCGACGTCTGAGCCAGCAGTCGCCACGACCTTCCCGGGTCTGGCGTCCGGCGCGAAACCGTGACCGAATCTCCAGAAATGTGACGCGCTGCGTCACATTCCGCTTCCGTTCGCTCCCCCGAAAGGCGCCGTTCGTCGGTCCCGATGGACGGCGGTGGCCTGCACAGGCTCCGATTTGCGTGCCGGGCTAACCTTCACTATTGTGACGGCGTCCGCATTTTTGCGACCTGCCCGGACTGGAACCCGGCCAGCAGGGGTATTGGCACGCTTCCTGCATCTTTCTCCCTGCCCGCTAATGCGCGCCCCTGGTCGGCCCTCCGGCCCGGAATCTCCAGCCAAACCAAATCAACGCCTCCCGGCGCTAACCAAGGAAACCGCATCATGAAGAATGTCCGTGCCATCCGAGGCCTGGCCCTCACCAGCCTGGCGTCCCTCGGCCTGATTGCTGTCACTCCGGCCTTTGCCGAGTCGCAGTTCGTCACCACCGGTACCCCGACCGTCGCCAACGCCCGCCTGAACTTCCAGGTGAACGTGCCGCGCTTCCTCGAGTTCCGCGTCGGTTCGGCCAACGCCATCATCGACACCGTCGTCTTCAACGTGGCGGCCGCCAACGTCGGCAATGCCACGCCGGTCGCCGGCGACATCACCGTGGACGTGGCCCTGCGCGGCAACGGCGGCGCCATCTCCCTGAGCGCCGACACCTCGGCCGACCCGCTCAACAGCGGCGCCGACACCATCCCGTTCAGCGCCATCACCACCAACGTGGATGCCGGCACCATCAACGCCCCGGCCCTGGTCGACGGCGCCAGCGCCCCGGTCGCGGTCGCGGTCACCTCCGGCACCCGCGTCACCAACCGTTCGGCCACCTGGTCCTACCAGTTCAACAACGCCGCCGTTTACGGCGCCGGCACCTACGCCGGCCAGGTCGTCTACACCGCGACCATGCCGTAACCCGCGTCCGCGGACCCCGGTCCGCGACGTTGGAACCAACACAGGGGCGGCGAATCGCCGCCCCTGCCTCCGCCACGGAGTGACCCCATGAACCGTACCAGCAAGACCGCGGGAGGCCTGCTCCTGCTTGCCACCCTGCTGGCCTGCCAGGGTGCGGCGGCCTACCAGGCCAACATTGCCGCCGACTCGCGCGCGCTTTACCTGCGGGTCGGCACCGGTGCCATGAACGTCACCGGCGGCTCCTACAACAACGGTGCCCGGCCAATCAATTTCACCGGCATCCAGAGCGTGGTCGTGAACGTGCCGGCCGGCCAGATCGGCAACGGCACCGACCTCCAGATGACCGGCAACGGCGATCTGGTCAGCCACCTCGACAACTTCCTGTTCTGCAACCCCGGCCAGATCTACATCGGCGCCTTCTTCCGGCGACCCACCGGCGGCGGCGGGAACAACAATGCCACCGTGACCGCGAACTACCCCGCCAACCTGAGCACGCCGGCGGGCGATACCATTCCCATGAGCCAGATCCGCTGGGTCAGCAGCGGCAACGGCGACGGCGCGTTCCAGCCGTTCGCGAGCGGTTCGTTCACCGGCAGCGGCCAGCAGGTCGCAGCCTTCGGACGCAACCAGTGGAACGAAAGCTGCCTCACCTTCTTCTACGGCAACGACCAGGTGGTTGCGGCCGGCAGCTACACCAACACCGTCACCTATACCCTCAGCGCACCATGATCCGGTTCCTCGCCCTCGCCGCCCTGCTCCTCGCGCTGCTGCCCGCGCCGGCGGCGGCGCAGGCGTATCCGGTGGACGACTCCGCCAGCCAGGTGCTGAATGGCACCGTGCGCATGCGCTGGGACGATCCGGTGCCGCGCCCCGGCGCCAGCTCGACCATGAGTGGTCGGATGACCGTGATCGTACGCCTGGACGTATCGCCCTGGCTTGGCCGCAGCGGCCGCATCTACAAGAAGCTGGCGCCGCAGCCGCAGGCCCCGGTGCGCGCGCAATGGACCACCCGCGGCGTGATGCAGCCGGGCCAGCTCCGCGACGGCGAGCGCACCCTCGTGTACGCGGGGCCGATCATGAGCGCGATGCTGGAGGACACCTTCCGCGTCACCTTGCAGGCCGACGGCGACCGCCTGCCCGACCATTCCCGCCTCGAGTTCACCTTCGAGATCGAACTGGAGTCGCCGTGATGAACTTGAGCGTTCGCATCGCGTTCGCCCTGCTGGCCCTGGCCGGCGCACTGCCGGTGGCGGCGCAGGGATTCGCCGTGCAGGTGTCGCCGCCGCGCTTCGAGGAATTCGCCAAGCCCGGCACGGTCCACCGCAACGTCATCGAGGTCACCAACAGCAGTGACGCCGAGGGGCGCTTCCGGCTGAAGACCGCCGACTGGACGCTTTCGCCCGACGGCTCGGTCGTGTTCTCGGACGCACTGGCCGCCGGCAGCTGCCGTCCATGGGTGGCGATCGAGGCGGCGAACCTCGTGGTCGCGCCGAACGCGCGCCGCCGCTTCCGTTTCGAGGTGGCGGTCCCGGCGGACGCCGCCGACGGCCAATGCCGGTTCGCGCTGGTGATCGAGGGCGAGCCAGAACTCAAGCCCGATGGCTCGATCCAGGTCAACGGCCGCATCGCGATCATCGTCTACCTCACCATCGGCAATGGCGCGCCGGTGCTGACCCTGGTCGAAACCCGGGTGCAGCCGGTGCAGGGCCGCGACCTGCCGGTGGTCCGCATCCGCAACACCGGCAATGCGCACGCGCGGCTGGCCGGCTTCCTGGATGCGATCGGCGCCGACGGCCGCCGCCTGACCCTGCTGCCCTCGGCCGATCCGATCCTGCCGGGCGCCACCCGCGACATCCCGCTGGTCCCCGTCGCCGAGACCGCCAACGCACCGGAGCCCATGCTCAGCTTCCCGCTGCGCCTCAAGGGCCGCCTGGAGTCGCCGCCGCTGCGGCTGGACATAGATTCGGAAGTGGCGAAGCAGTGAGGCCTGCGCTTTCCATCCAGCCGCTGGCGCTTGCCATCGGCCTTGCGCTTGCGCTCGCCGGTCCGGCGGCGCAGGCGTTCCCGCAAGACGCGGACGAGGAGAGCGCGCCGGCCTATCAGGACCGCATCATCCCCTCCGACCAGCTCGCGCCGCTGCCCGAGGACGAGGGCGAAAGCTTTGACGCCGACGGACTGCCCCGCTCGCTGGACGTGCAGCTGCTCGCCAGCCGCACCGAGCGCGGCCCGGAGACCTTCAACGAGCAGGGCCTGACGGTCGGCGGCTTCTGGGAAACGCTCGACCACGGCAGTTTTTCGCTCGACGCGACCCTGCTGCACGCCGATCGCTCCCGCAACCGGGACGGAGACGGCTGGGGCGGCACCGCGACGCTGTGGCAGCGCGGCCTGTTCCTGGACGGCGGCTGGCGCGGCGACAACGGCGTCGGCGTGCTCAACACCGCGCTGCCGACCTTGTCGCGGGACCAGTACCGTTTCCTGCTGCCCAGCGTGCCGTTCGCCGGTGCCAGCACCGACTGGCGCCAGGCCAGCCGCAACCTGCAGCTGATGGGCTCGTATGGCCGCGGCGGCGTGTTCGATGGCGCCCGCGTGGTCGGCTTCGAGCGCTCCGACGGCGACGTCGCCAGCCTGGGCGCGCAGTGGGAATGGGCGCCCGGCTGGACCGGCGCCGCGACCGCGCTGGCCACCGACGGGCGCCTGGTGCCGGGCGGCGACGGTGGCGTTCTGGTCGAGGAAAACCGCACCCGCGCGCTGCTGGTATCCAACGGCTGGCGCAGCGCGACCCAGTCGTTGACCCTGAACCTTCAGTCCAGCGGCGGGGACCCGGCCAACGCGCTGGGCGCGTGGCTCGACGGCCGCGCCGACCAGGGCCGCTACCAGCATCGCTACGGCCTGTTCCGGCTCGAACCCGAACTTGCATGGGGCGCCTTGCCCATCGCCAACGATGCCGAGGGCGCCTACTACCGGCTCAACTACTCCTACGCGCGCTGGAACTGGAACGCCGGGCTCGACCATATCCGCTCGGTGTCCGGCAGCAGCTTCGAGGGGCTGTACGGCAACTTCTACGGCCGCTACCAGGCCAGCACGCGCCTGGGCTACGGCGGCGGCCTGAACGTGCGCGATTCCGATGCCGGTACCGCCTACAGCACCCAACTCTTCGTCGACCAGGTCAACCGCTGGGGTCAGTCGCGGCTGCAGTGGGACTTCGTCGACAACGGCCCCAGCGGTGGCAACAGCTGGGAGGTCAAGCTCGACCACACGCTGCCGTTCAGGCCCGGCAAGCGGCTGTCCCTGTCGCTCAACCATGGCTCGCTGTCGTACTCGGGCGAAGCGGCCACCCGCACCACGTCGGTGGCGTTCAACGGCGGCATCGACCTCACCCAGCGCCTGAGCCTGGACGGCAGCGCGCGCTATGGGCGCGGCACCGGCCCCGCCGCTTTCCGCGGCACCGATCTCAACCTCAACCTGGCCTGGCGCTTCGCCCGCCAATGGTCGCTGGTCGGCAGCATCTACGAGAACCGCGGCGCGCGTCGTTCGCCCTTCATCCTCGACCCGCTGGCGCCGGACACCTTCATCGACATCCCGCGCGACCGCTCGCTGTTCCTCAGCCTGCGCTACCAGCATCGCGCCGGTACCGCCTCTGGCGTGCTGGGCGGTCCGCCGGGCAGCCCGGTCGGCAGCATCACCGGAAGTGTGTACCTCGACGACAACGGCGACGGGCAGCGCGCGGCGTCGGAGCAGCCGGCGGCCAACGTGACGGTGCTGCTGGACGGCCTGTACGCCGTTCGCACCGACAGCAACGGCGAGTTCACCTTCCCGCGGGTCGCGGTCGGCGCCCATGTCGTCACCGTGGTTCCCGACAACCTGCCGCTGCCGTGGTTCGTGGACGAGGAACTCGATCGCCGCGCGGTCGAAGTGACCGTGCGCGACCAGCAGCGCGTCGACATCGGTGCGAGGCGCCAGCGATGAACCACGACCGGGCCTCGCTGCTGCTCAAACTCTTCGGCCTGGCCCTGGCCGCCGCGATCGCGGTCGGGCTGCAGGCAAGCGAGCGCGCCACCGGCGGCGCCGACCTTTACGGCTACATGCTGGTCGAGGGCCCGCTGGGCCCCACCTGCAGCTACGACTACGTGGACCTGGGCGAAGACGCCGAGGTGCTGGCGCTGCAGCCCGGCCATCCGGCGGCCGCCAGCGACGATTTCGCGGCGGTGCTGCCGCTGGCCGAGCCCTTCGAGTTCTACCAGCTGCCCAACGAGGCGCTGGTGGTGTCGGCCAACGGCTACCTGGCCGCCGCCGGTTCGCTGGCGCAGGAAGACGGCGCCGACTTCAGCAACGACTGCAGCCTGCCGGCGCGTGCCGACAACGCCGCGGCGGTGCAGGACCGCGTGTATGTCTACCACGACGACCTGCGCCCTCAGGCCGGCGGCCATGTCCGCCACGGCTATTTCCCGGATTGCCCGCGGCCGGCCGCGAGCGGGGCGGCCGAGCCCTGCACGGTGGTCGAGTGGAACCGCTTCGAGCGCGCCACCGCGCTGCGCAGCAGCCAGCCGCTGCGGGCACAGGCGGTGCTTTACCACCGCAGCCACGCGATCGCGCTGCAGTACGCCTCGGTCGACGACAGCCGTGCGGCGCAGGCCACCATCGGACTGCAGGGCCTGGACGGCCGCACTGCGCGCGTCGCCGGCTGCGACCTGCCGGATCGGGTCAAGCCCAGGCAGGCCGTGTGCTTCTTCGACCCCCGCCATCGCCCGGCGGGCGCCCGGCGCCTGGTCGCCGAGGCGACGACGCCCTAGCCGCCGGCGGCCATCCCGGCGCGCAGCAGCGCCGACAGCAGCGGCTGCAGCGCCGCGGCCTTGGCCGCGTCGTAGCGCACCGCGTCCTCGTCCATGTAGGTGGACTGCGCCAGTTCCAGCTGAACCGCGTCCACGCCCTGCGCCGGCTGGCCGTAGTGGCGGGTGATGTAGCCGCCCTTGAAGCGACCGTTGGCCACCCACGAATAGTCCGACTGCGCCGCCAGAACCGCTTCCAGCCGCACCTGCACCGCGGGCGAACAGCTGGCGCCCGCCGCGGTGCCCAGGTTGAGGTCGGGCAGCCGGCCCTCGAACAGGAAGGGCACGATGCCGCGGATGGAGTGTCCTTCCCACAGCAGCACGCGGCCATGGCGTTCGCGCAGGCGGGCGAGCTCCTCCGCCAGGGCGTCGTGGTAAGGCCGCCAATAGGTTTCCACGCGCGACTGCACTTCGTCGGCACCGGGCGCCTGGCCCGGCAGGTACACCGGCTCGCCGTCGAAGCGCACCGCCGGGCACAGGCCGGTGGTGTTCTGCCCGGGATACAGCGAGACGTCGTCCGGCGGTCGGTTGAGGTCGACCACGTAGCGCGAGAAGCGCGGCACCAGCACCGACGCACCGAGTGCGCGCGCGAAGGCGTACAGGCGGCTGACGAACCAGTCGGTGTCGGGCACGGCGCGCGCCGCGGGCTGCAAACGCGCGGCGATGTCGTCGGGCACCGCGGTGCCATCGTGCGGCAGGCTCACCAGCAGCGGCGCCTCGCCGCGATGCAGGGTGCAGGCGCTCATGCGCCCCGCCCCTGGAACCGCGAGGGCGCGTACGGCGCCGGGTCGACCGGCGGCGCCCGGCCCAGCATCAGGTCGGCCACCAGCCGGCCGGTGCCGGCCGCCATGCCCATGCCCATCATGCCGTGGCCGGTGGCCAGCCACAGGTTGCTGTGCTTGGGCGAACGGCCGATCAGCGGCAGGTCGTCCACGCTCATCGGCCGCCAGCCGCACCACGGCTCGCGCTTCGCGCCGCCGGGCGGCGAGGCGAGGTACTCGGCCGCGCCGCGCTCGAGCGCGGCCAGCCGGGTTTCGTTCAAGCGGTCGTCGTAGCCGCTGAATTCCATCGTGCTGCCTAGCCGGAACCCGTCGGCCCAGGCCGTGACGCAGACGCTGCGCTCCTTCAGCACCAGCGGCCGGCGCGGCACCACGGCCGGGCGGTCGTAGGTGATCGAATAGCCCTTGCCCGGCTGCACCGGGATCTCGAGCCCGAGCATCTGGCCGAAGCGCGGCGACCAGGCGCCCATCGCCAGCAGCACCTTGCCGCCGCTGCGGCGGCCTTCGCTGGTCTGCACCGCATCGATGCCGTTGCGGCCGCGCTCCAGGCCGCCCACCAGCACGCCTTCCTCGATCACGCCGCCGGCCTCGCGCACGATGCGCGCCAGCTCGGCGGTGTAGCGGTCGGGTCGCAGCTGGGCGTCGCCCGGGAAGTGGATGGCGCCGGCCAGGCCGGGGCGCAGCGCGGGTTCGTCGGCCGCCAGCGCGGCGCCGTCGAGCACCCGGGCCACGATGCCCAGCTCGGCCAGCAGGCCCAGGTCGCGCTGCTGCTTCTCCAGCGCCCGGCGGCTGCGGAAGACGTAGTGGAAGCCCGAGGCCTCGAAGCCGCAGTCCAGGCCCTGGCCGTAGACGAGGTCCTCCGTGAGCGCACGCGAGAGATTGAGCAGCGCGCCCTTGGCCACGCCGCTCTGGCGCCAGTCGGTGGCGTTGCAGCGGCCAGCCACGCGCATCAGCCAGCGCATCAGCGCCGGGTCCCAGCGCGGCTTGATGTAGAGCGGCGCCGACGGGCTCAGCATCCAGCGCAGCGCCTGGCCCACCATGCCCGGGGCCGCCAGCGGCGGCGCGTGGCTGGGCGTCAGCGTGCCGCAGTTGCCCCAGGAAGCGCCGCCGCCGACCCGGCCCTGGTCGAGGACGCGCACCGAGCGGCCCTCGGACAGCAGGTAGTGCGCGCAGGCCAGGCCGATCACGCCGCCGCCCAGGATCAGGACATCCGCATCGCCGCTTTCGTTCATGCGCGTAGTTTACCCGCGGGCCCGTGGCCGCCGGTCAACGCCGCATCGGCGGCAGCCGCAGGTAGGTGAGCGTGCGCCACAGCCACTCCATCGGCCCCATCCGGAAGCGGGCCAGCCAGGCCTGGCTCAGCACCACCTGCACGACGAAGAACCCGAACACGAACGGCACCTGCCAGGCCCGCGGCAGCTGCTCGAAATACCCCAGCCCCCAGCCCGAGAAGATCCAGGTACACACCAGCGACTGCAGCAGGTAGTTGGTCAGCGCCATGCGGCCGGCCGGCGCCAGCCACATCAGCCGCGGCGCCAGCGACGACTGCAGCGCGCGCTGGATCCAGGCCAGGTAGCCCAGCGCCATCAGCGTGCCGCCCAGCGTGAACAGGCCCATCGCCGCCGCCACCGGCAGGTCGGAGCGGACGAAGTCCATCGTCGGGCTGATGGCGCAGGACGCCAGCACCATCGCCAGGCCGACCGGCAGCGCCACCCAGCGGAGCATCCGGTATATGTCGGCGAATTCCGCCGGGCGCGCGATGGCGCCGCTGCGCGCGAACCAGGCGCCGACCAGGAACAGCCCCAGGATTTGCCAGCCCCAGAACGCCAGGAAGCCGAGCATCTGCAGCAGGTCCTCCCTGCGCTGCGCCACCGACTCGGCCCAGGTGCCGGCGCCAAACGCCTGGCGCTGCGCCTCGAGCTGGGCCGCCATGGACGCGCCCTGCTCGGCCATGCCTTTTTCCATCTCGGCCGCGCCCTCGGGCGTCATCATCACCAACGTCACCAGCCCGCCCACCAGCAGGAAGAACAGCGATGGCGCCACGATGAAGGCGGCGCCCCACTTGGGCAGGCGCGACACCGGCGTGCGCCGGAACAGGAACATCAGCGGGAAGGCGAGCAGCGCGTAGGACACCAGCACGTCGCCGTTCCAGACCAGCAGCGCGTGCGCCAGGCCAATCGCCAGCAGCGCCAGGATGCGGCGCAGGTAGGTAGGAAGGAACGGGCGCCCGGCCGTCTCGGCCCGCATCATCATCACCGCGAAGCCCATGCCGAACAGCATCGAGAACAGCGGGTAGAACTTGCCCTGCACGAACACGTAGATGAGCGCGTCGGCCCACCAGTCGGCGCCGGTGAGCGCCGGGTCGAGGCCGGTCATGGCGCCCAGCAGCGGCCCGACCATGCCTTCGATGTTCATCAGCAGGATGCCCAGCAGCGCGAAGCCGCGCAGCACGTCCATGGCGTCGATCCGCGCGGGCGCGGCGGTGGCAGTGGCCGGAAACGGTTCGGTCATGGCGGGCGCTCCGATCAGGGGTACCCCGATCATCCGGGCCGGCCGACCGGGCCGCAAGCGGCCCCGAAACGAACAGGGCCCGCCGAAGCGGGCCCCGCGGGACGTCGCGGCGGGCCGGGCGTCAGTGCTGCACGCCGCCGTCGCCGTGCACGTGGCCGTGCTCGATCTCGACCGGCTCGGCCTCGCGCACGTCGACGATCTCGACCTGGAAACTGAGGGTCTTGCCGGCCATCGGATGGTTGAGGTCCACGTCCACCACGGTCGCGCCGACCTTCACCACGGTGACCGCGCGCGGGCCCATGTTGGTGCCCAGCACCACCTGCTGGCCCGGCTGCAGGCGGGTTTCGCGGAAGTGCTTCTTGGGCACGCGCTGGACGAAGCCCTCGCGGCGCTCGCCGTAGGCCTGGTCCGGGGTGACGGTGGCTTCGAAGCTGTCGCCCGCGGCCTTGTCCATCATCGCGGCCTCGAGGCCGGGGATGATGTTGCCGGCGCCGATCAGCACGGCCAGCGGCTCACGGTCCTTCGAAGTCTCGCTCGGCGGCTGGCCGACTTCGGACACGGTGTAGTGGAAACGGACGACGCGGTTCTTCTCGATCTTCATGATGGTTCCGGGTTGGGCCGGTGACGCGACCGGCGGGATGGGGCACACTCGGCCCGTGACAGCGAACGCGCATTATCCCGGCCACCCCCGCCCGGCGCCAGTTCCCCGGAACGGCGGCCTGCCGCCGGCAACGCCGCTGGTTCGTGGCCTCTGGCTCGCGTCCCTGCTGGCGCTTGCCGCCTGCTCCTCCGGCCCAAAACGTTCCGATGCGCCCGCCCGCGCCGCCGCGCCCGCGTTCCGCGTGGTGGACGTGGCCCCGGCCGACCCCGTGCGCGCCAACGACGTGCTGATGCGGGCGCTGGGCCTGGTCGGCACGCCCTACCGCTGGGGTGGCAACACGCCGGCCGGCGGCTTCGACTGCAGCGGCCTGGTCGGCTTTGTGTTCCGCGACGCCGCCCAGCTGGCGCTGCCGCGAACGACCCGCGAAATCGCCCAGTTCCGCGCCGGCAAACCGCCCCGCGATCGCCTGGCCCCGGGCGACCTGGTGCTGTTCGGCAAGCCCACTTTCCACATCGGCATCTACGTCGGCGAAGGCCGGTTCGTGCACGCGCCCAGCACCGGCGGCACCGTCCGCCTCGACCGCCTCGATGGCCCGTACTGGGGCCGCCACTACGACGGCGCCCGCCGCCTGCTGGACTAAGGCACAGGCTCTGGCCGCAGCCACAGCCAGGTACCGACGACGGCCATGATCCCGGTGCCGATCGCGGCCATCCACCACTTCGGCGCGGTCAGGAAGAAGATCACCGCACAGACCGCCATGCTGCCGATGGCCCACTGCTTGGCGCGCCGGCTCACCGAGCCGGTGGCCTGCCAGTCGCGGATCATCGGGCCGTAAAGGCGATGCGCCAGCATCCAGGCGTGCAGGCGTTCCGAGCCGCGCGCGGCGGCGTAGGCCGCCAGCAGCACGAACGGCGTGGTCGGCAGCCCGGGCAGGAAGATGCCGACGATGGCCAACCCCAGCGCCAGGTAGGCCAGCAGCAGCCACAGCCAGCGCCGGGCGCGGCGGCCCAGGCTCATTCGGCGCGCAGGCCCGCCACGGCCTGCTCGATGTCCTTGCTCAATGCCATCACCTTCAGCGCGTACTCGGCCAGTCGCTGGTCGTCGGGGTCGGTGGGGCGCCACGGCGGCACGGTGGACGGCTTGCCCTCGACGCCATCCAGCGCCACGAACACGATGACGCAGTGCGTGCACAGGCGCTCGCCGCCGTCCTGCATCGGATCGCGGGCGCGGACGTCCACCGCGAAATGCATGCTGGAGGTGCCGGTGTAGACGAGCTTGGCGGTCACCGTGACGAGGTCGGAGGTGCGGATCGGCGCGACGAAGCGGATGCCGCCCACGGCCACGGTGACGCTGTAGCGGCCGCTCCAGCCGACCGCGGCGGCATAGCCCACCTGGTCGATCCACTTCATCACCACGCCGCCGTGGACCTTGCCGCCGTAATTGACGTCGGTGGGTTCGGCCAGGAACCGGAAGGTCAGCTCGCGCTGTTCGCCGCTCATGCCGAGGCTCCCGACGTGGCGCCGGTGACGGCGTCGCTCACCGCGCGCCGGCGCATGCGCGCGTGCAGGCGGTCGCGGTGGCCCGCCAGTTCGCGCGCCTGATTGATGCGGGACGTGGCGTCGGCGGCGGCCGGCTGGGCGTCCCGCAGGCCGCGGTATTCGGCATAGGCCTCGAGCACGTGGCGGATGTCCTGCAGCAGCAGCTCGAGCATGATCGCGTCGTCGAGCAGGCCGATCACCGCCACGTCGTCCGGGATCATGTCCTCGGGGTCGCTGAAGTAGGCCAGCAGTTTCAGCAGCTCGGCGCGCTCGACCTGGGGCAGCGACCAGGCCTCGTCCTCCAGCATCTCGATCAGCTGGACCACCGACAGCAGGGTCTTGCGGATGTACCCCGGGGCGCTGGCGATCGGCAGGGTCTCGAGCGCGTGGCGGGCGGCGGCGACGATGTCGCACTCCTCGGCGCAGGCCACCCGCCGCTCGGCCCGGGCCAGGGCCTCGTGGAAGCGGTCGATGTCGCCGGGTTCCAGTTCGAAGGTGATCTTCACGCGCCAATCCTACTTCACGCCCCGCCCCCCTGTGGGAGCGGGCCGGATGAACCGGGGGTTCAGCGGCGCTGGCCGCGCGGCCCGGATTCGCGTAGCATCCGCCCCGTTTGCTGCACGGCTGACCGTTTTCCCCCGGTATGCCCGCCACCCAGGCCCCGAGCGCTGCTCGCCCTGCGTCTGGCCCCACTCCGCACGCCTTTCGCTGCGCAAACCCGTCAGGACCGCCTTGGTCCCTGCCGTAAAACCAGATGCACCAGCTCGCAGCGCGGTTTCAGGGAACGCTCCGGGTTACACGAACGGAGTACCACCATGTCTTTTGAAACCCTTGGGCTCGCGCCCGAGATCACCCGTGCGCTGGCCGAACTCGGCTACGCCCATCCCACCCCGATCCAGGCCGAGGCGATCCCGCTGGTCATGGCCGGCAGTGACCTGATGGGCGGCGCCCAGACCGGCACCGGCAAGACCGCGGCGTTCTCGCTGCCCCTGCTGCACCGCCTGGCCCAGGCCGGCCCGATGTCCGGCCCGCGCAAGCCGCGCGCGCTGGTGCTGGTGCCGACCCGCGAGCTGGCCGTGCAGGTGTTCGACAGCCTGCGCGCCTACGGCAAGCACCTGCGCCTGAACAGCACCACCATCTACGGTGGCGCCGGCATGCAGCCGCAGATCGACGCGCTGCGCCGCGGCGTCGACATCCTGGTCGCCACGCCGGGCCGCCTGCTCGACCACCTCGAGCGCCGCAGCGTGGACCTCTCGCACGTCGAAATCCTGGTGCTGGACGAAGCCGACCGCATGCTCGACATGGGCTTCCTGCCCGCGATCAAGCGCGTGATGGCCAAGATCCCGTCCCGCCGCCAGACCCTGCTGTTCTCGGCGACCTTCGAGGACGCGATCAAGAAGCTGGCGATGGAGTTCCTGCGCGACCCGAAGGAAGTGCAGGTCTCGGTGCGCAACGCCGTCGCCACCAACGTCACCCACATCGTCCATCCGGTCGATGCCAGCCGCAAGCGCGACCTGCTGCTCGAGATCCTGTCCAAGCGCTACCAGGACCAGGTGCTCGTGTTCGGCCGCACCAAGCACGGCTGCAACCGCCTGTCGGAGCAGTTGGACAAGGCCGGCATCAACTCGGTCGCCATCCACGGCAACAAGAGCCAGGCGCAGCGCCTGAAGGCCCTGAAGGACTTCAAGTCCGGCAAGGCCCGCGTGCTGGTCGCCACCGACGTCGCCGCGCGGGGCCTCGACATCCCGCTGCTGCCGATGGTCATCAACTTCGACCTGCCGATGGTCGCGGAAGACTACGTGCACCGCATCGGCCGCACTGGCCGCGCCGGCGCCTCGGGCGAGGCGATCTCGCTGGTCTCGCACGACGAGGGCGGCCTGCTGCGCGCCATCCAGCGCGTGCTCAAGGCCGACATCGAGATGGTGGAAGTCGAGGGCTACTCGCCGCAGCGCCCGATCCGCATGGGCAACGACGCGCCCTCGGGCCGCCCGGCCGGTGGCCAGCGCCCCCCGCAGCGCCACGCCCGCCGCCCGCACGTCAACAACGGCGAGCGCCACGCGCACGCGGGCCCGAAGAGCCCGCGCGACGGCAGCCGCGGCCGCGGCGGCGAAGCCCGCACCGCGCGCTGATCCGGCGCCGCGTTGCCTCATGAGGGCCGCCTTGTGCGGCCCTTTTTTTTCATCAGTGGCCAAGAAACGCCCTGCTTGCGTCCGGACCCGCGCAGGCAGAAGCTTCGTCCATTCCAAGGGGAGGGGCGGACATGTTGCGGAGCATCCTGGCGGTACTGGCGGGCATCCTGGTGATGGGGATCACCGTGGCGGCGGTGCAGTGGCTGGGGCATTCGATCTACCCGCCGCCGGCGGACATCGACCCGACCGACCATGACGCGATGGTCGCGCTGATCTCGCAGATGCCGAAGATGGCGCTGGGCATGGTCCTCATCGCCTACGCCTTCGGCACCTTCCTGGGCGCCTTCACCGCGGCGACGATCAGCGCGAAGCACAAGCGCGGCGTCGCGATCGTGGTCGGCGTGGTGATGCTGGCGCTGGTGGCGCTGAACTTCTCGGTGATCCCGCACCCGGCGTGGATGGTCGTTGCCGGCCTGCTTATCCCGCTGCCCTTCGCCCTGCTGGGCTGGCGCCTCGGACGCTGAGCCAGGCGCCCAGCAGCAGCAAGGCCACGGCGACCGCCTGCGTCCAGTGCGGGCGGGCCTGGCCAAAGGCCAGCAGCAGGCCGGTGGAGAGCATCGGCGCGGCGTAGGACAAGGTGCCGAGCACCGCGATGTCGCCACGCTTGGTGCCGATGTCCCACAGCCAGAAGGCGATGCCGGTCGGGCCCAGGCCCAGCAGCAGGATCAGCGCGCCCTGCCCCGCCGTCGGCGCCACGGTGGTTTCGAGCGCGACATGCGCGATGGCGCCCAACACGCCCACCGCGAGGCAGGAACCCGCCATCGCCGCACTGGGCACCGCCTCGAAGCGTCGGTTGAGCACCGAGTACAGCGCCCAGACCAGCGCCGCGCCGAGCGCGGCCGCATAGCCGGGAAGATGCGCCGGATCGATGTCCACCCGCCCCGCGCGCGTGACCAGCAGCACCGCGGCAGCCAGGCCAAGCACGGTGCCGAGCCACTGCCCGGCGCGCACCCGTGCGCCCCCGAGCAGCGCCGCGAACACCACGATCAGCAGCGGCCACAGGTAGTTGATGAGATTGGCCTCCACCGCCGGCGCGTTCTTCAGCGCGATGAAGTACAGCGCGTGGTAGCCGAACAGCGCCGCGATGCCCAACGCGCCCGCGGCCAGCGGTTGCCGCAGCGCCGTCAGGCCGGGGCCGCCGGGCCGCAGCAGCAGCGCACAGCCCGCCAGGCCGGCGACGCCGAACCCCATGGCCAGCAGTTGGAACGGCGGGATGCCGGCGGTGCCGCCGGTCAGCACCGCCAGCGAAGACCACAGCAGCACGGCCGCGAATCCGGCCAGGGTGGCGCGGCGCGGCGTCATCAGGCGCGAGGCGCGGCGTCGTCGAGGCCGATGTCGCCGGTGGCGCGGTCGTACACGGCCTGGTCGAGCAGGCCGGTCTCCTTCGCCACCAGCACCGGCACCAGCACCTGGCCGGTGACGTTGGTCATCGTGCGCATCATGTCCAGCACGCGGTCGATGGCGACCAGGTAGCCGATGCCCTCGAGCGGCAGGCCGGCCGAACTCAGCACGACCGTGGCCATGACCATCGCCGTGCCCGGCACGCCGGCGGTGCCGAAGCTGCCCAGCACCGAGGCCAGCAGGATCACGAAGTACTGCGAGGCGCTGAGCTCGATGCCGAAGTACTGCGCCACGAACATGGCCGTGAGCGTGGGGAAGATCGCGCCGCAGCCATCCATCTTGATGCTGGCGCCCAGCGGCACCGCGAACGCCGCGTATTCCTGCTTCACGCCCAGCGCATGGGTCGCCGCGCGCAGCGAAGCCGGCAGCGCCGCGAAGCTCGACGAGGCCACGAACGCCACCTGCATCGCCGGCAGCGCGCCGCGCAGGAAGCGCAGCGGGTTCAGGCCATGCGCCAGCAGCAGCCCGCCGTAGACGAAGACGATGTGCAGCGCGCAGGCCAGGTACAGCGCCAGGACGAACCCACCCAAGGGCAGCAGCCGCTCGAAGCCATAGCTGCCCACCAGCGCCGCGATCAGGCCGAAGGTGCCGATCGGCGTGACCTCGAGCACGAAGCGCGTCACCTGGATCATCACGTCGCTGGCCTCGCCGGCCAGCGCCCGCAGCTTCGCGGTCTTCTCGCCCAGCTTCACCAGCGCGAAGCCGACCAGGCCCGCGAAGAAGATCACCTGCAGGATCTTGCCGTCCGCCAGCGCCGCGAACGGATTGGCCGGCACCACGTCCAGCAGCACGGCCACCGGGCCGGGCACCACCTTTTCGACGTAGGTTTCCGCCACGGTGAGCTCGCCCAGGCCCAGGCCCGGCTGCATCACCGCGCCCACCGCGAAGGCCACGCCCACCGCCAGCGCCGCCGTCGCCGCGAACCAGGCGAAGGTGCGCCCGCCCAGCGCCGCCACCGACTGCTGCCCGGCCAGGCTGGCCACCGCGTTGATGACCGCGAAGAACACCAGCGGCGTCGCGATCATCTTGATCAGGGTGACGTAGAGCGTGCCCAGCGGCTGGAACCAGTCCGCCGCGGTCTCGCCCAGCGCCCAGCCGGCCAGGGCGCCCAGCACGAAGCCGGCCAGCACGCGCTGCCAGAAGGGAATGCGGAACCAGCGGGATACCAGGGTCATCGGCTTGCCTCGGGGAACGTGGGGGGACGATACCGGGAGGCGGCGACCGGGTCATCCGGTTCTTCACGCTCGGAAACGCAGCGTTCCGGGAGATAATGGCGGCCTGTTCCCGGAGCCCCCGATGACCCTGATCCTGTTCCTCGCCGGCCTGGCCCTGTTGATCGTTGGCGCCGACCTGCTCGTCCGCGGCGCCGCGCGCCTGTCCTTGTCGCTGGGCATTGCCCCGCTGGTGGTGGGCCTGACGGTGGTCGCCTTCGGCACCAGCGCCCCCGAACTCGCGGTCTCGGTGAAGGGCGCCCTTGACGGCCAGACCGACATCGCCCTGGGCAACGTCGTGGGCAGCAACATCTTCAATGTCCTGTTCATCCTGGGCGTGTCGGCCCTGCTGGCGCCGCTGGTGGTGGATCGCCAGCTGATCCGGCAGGAAGTGCCCATCATGATCGGCCTGAGCTTGCTCGTCGGGTGGATGGCATGGGACCTGCGGCTTTCCTTCCCGGAGGGCGCGCTTCTGGTCGCGCTGATTGCGGGCTACACGCTGCTCCTCTACCTGCAGGGCAAGCGTGCGCCCGCCGCCGAGGTGGCAGACGAAATGCTGCCGACGGGGCCAGGTTGGCTCTCGAGTCTGCCAGGGCAGCTGATGCTGATCCTGGTCGGGCTCGCCATGCTGGTGCTGGGCTCGGGCTGGCTGGTCGATTCGGCCATCGTGTTCGCCACTGCGCTAGGGGTGAGCGAGCTGGTGATCGGGTTGACCATCGTCGCCGCGGGCACGTCGCTGCCCGAGGTCGCCACCTCGATCATCGCCGCCCTGCGCGGCGAGCGCGAAATCGCGGTGGGCAACGTGTTGGGCAGCAACATCTTCAACCTCGGCGCCGTCCTCGGCATCAGCGCCATGGTCTCTGGAACGGGGCTCACGGTGCCGCCGGCCCTGCTCGCCTTCGACCTGCCGGTGATGATTGCCGTGGCGGTGGCCGTGCTGCCGGTCCTGTTTACCGGTCACTTGATCGCCCGCTGGGAAGGCGCCGTGTTCCTGGCCTACTACCTGGCCTATACGACCTATCTCGTGCTCTATGCGCAGGACCATGACGCCCTGGACGAGTTCAGCCTGGTCATGCGCACGGTGGTCATCCCCTTGACCGCGATCACGCTGGTCGTGGTGGTTGCCCGCGAATTTCGCCACCGGCGCCGGGCCTGACCCGGCGACGCCGGGAACCGCCGGCAGGCCGTGACCGGGCCATCCGCCCCTTCGCGCCCGGGATATCTTCGTTGCGGGCCATAATGTCGCACTGTCCCCGGAGCCTTCGATGACCCTGATCCTGTTCCTGGCCGGCCTGGCGCTGTTGATTTTCGGCGCCGACCTTCTGGTTCGCGGCGCGTCCCGCCTGTCGCTGTCACTGGGCATCGCGCCTCTGGTGGTCGGCCTGACGGTCGTCGCCTTCGGCACCAGCGCCCCCGAGTTGGCCGTCTCCGTGAAAGGCGCGCTCGACGGCCAGACAGACATCGCCCTGGGCAATGTAGTGGGCAGCAACATCCTCAACGTGCTGCTCATCCTGGGCCTGTCCGCCCTGCTGGCCCCGCTGGTGGTGGACCGCCAGCTGATCCGCCAGGAAGTGCCGATCCTGATCGGCCTGAGCGCCCTGGTGGGCTGGATGGCGATGGACCTGCGCATCTCGTTCGCCGAAGGCGGCGTGCTGGTGGCGCTGCTGGTGGCCTACACCCTGCTGCTTTACTTCCAGGGCCGCAGTGCCCCGGCCGAGGAAATGGCCGACGAGCTGCTGCCCGCCGCACCCGGCCTGATGGCGAAGACGCCGGTACAGCTGCTGATGGTCGCGATCGGCCTGGGCATGCTGGTGCTCGGTTCGCAATGGCTGGTGGACTCGGCCACGGTGTTCGCCACCGCGCTGGGCGTGAGCGAACTGGTGATCGGCCTGACCATCGTCTCGCTGGGCACTTCGATGCCGGAAGTCGCCACCTCGGTCGTCGCCGCCCTGCGCGGCGAGCGCGAGATCGCGGTCGGCAACGTGATGGGCAGCAACATCTTCAACCTGGTCTGCGTGCTGGGCATCAGCTCGATGGTGTCCGGCACCGGGCTGACGGTGCCGCCGGCGCTGCTGGCCTTCGACCTGCCGGTGATGATCGCGGTGGCGGTGGCGCTGCTGCCGGTGCTGTTCACCGGCCACCGGATCGCGCGCTGGGAAGGCGGCGTGTTCCTGGGCTACTACGTGGCCTACACCGTCTACCTGGTGCTGTACGCCCAGGAGCACGACGCTCTGGACGAATACAGCCTGGTGATGCGCACGGTGGTGATCCCGCTCACGGTGATCACGCTGGGCGTGGTGGCGGTCCGCGAACTCCGCCACCGACGCCGCGCCTGACCCTCAGAACGGTTTGAAATAGACCAGCCAGAGGATCGGCACCAGCAGCACCAGCGGCACCTCGTTGAACCAGCGCAGGGCCGTGGGCGACGGCAGCTTGCCGCCGGCCGCGGCCTTGCGGATCCAGCGGCCGGTGACGATGAAGTGGCCCAGCATCAGCAGCACCAGGGTCAGCTTCGGGTGCAGCCAGCCGCCCGCGATGCCGAAGTGCATCCACAGCGCCAGGCCCAGCAGCAGGGCGATGCCGAACATCACGTGCCCGAAGCGATACAGCCGTGCGCCCATCAGCGCCAGCCGCGCGCGCACGGCCGGCTCGTCGCCGGCTTCGGCCAGGTTGACCAGGATGCGCGGCAAGTAGAACACCGTGGCCATCCAGGAAATCACGAACAGCACGTGGAAGAGCTTGGTCCAGAGGTAGGCCATAGGGTCTCGGATCTCGTGGCGGGTAGGTTGGCGTCAGCGGCAGTTCGGGCGGCGGCCGGCCGCGCGCGCCTGCTCGTAGGCCGGCATCAGCGAGGGCGCGGCCGCGGCCAGGGTCTGGATGCGGCGCTGCGGATCGGGGTGGGTGGACAACCAGGCCGGCGGACGGGCGCCACCGGCCTGCTTCTGCATGTTTTCCCACAGCGCGGCGGCGGCGCGCGGGTCGAAGCCCGCGTTCGCCATGTAGCGCTGGCCCAGCACGTCGGCTTCGGTTTCATGCTGGCGCGAGAACGGCAGCGCGATGCCGGCCTGCGCGCCCAGGCCCAGCAGGCCCAGCAGCTGCTGGCGTTGGCCACCGGTGGCGGAGTTGAGCACCTGCAGCGCGGCGTCGGTGGCGAACTGGTTGGACACGCGTTCGGCGGCATGGCGCGAGGTGACGTGGCCCAGCTCGTGGCCGATGACCGAGGCCAGCTGGTCCTGGTTGGCGGCGACCTTCAGCAGGCCGGTGTGCACGCCGACCTTACCGCCCGGCAGCGCGAAGGCGTTGGCGCTGGCGTCGTCGATCAGCGCCACTTCCCAGGGCTTGCTGCGGGCCGGCTCGGGCAACTGCGCGATCAGGGCGCGGGCCACGCAGTTCACGTAGCGGGTGGAGGCCGCATCGCCGGAAATCTTGCCGCCGGCCTTGACCTGGGCGAAGGCGGTGGCGCCCATGCGGTCCATGTCGGCGTCGCCCACCAGGATCAGCTGGGAGCGGCCGGTGGGCGTGGTGGTGCAGGCGGCGGCAAGGCCAAGGGTAAGCAGGGCGGCGAGCTTCACGGGGCGCAGGCGCATGGGGGAGACTCCTTCCGGGATCGGGCCCCATGATTGGCGCATCGCCCCGAGGCCGCAAGCCGGGCCCGGTTCAGGTGCCTGAAGCGCCGCTGGGGTACAATCCCGCGCCTTCTTCGTGTCCGTGGTGTGCCGGTATGCGAAGTCTTCCCGATTCAATCGGACCCAGACCTACGGACTCCCCATGACCGCCCAGACGACCGAGGCGCCCAGCGCGCCGCTGCATTTCCGTGACCTTGCGCTAAGCGAGCCCCTGCTCAAGGTGCTCGCCGAAGTCGGCTACGAGTCGCCCTCGCCGATCCAGGCCGCGACCATCCCGCACCTGCTGTCGGGCCGCGACGTGCTGGGCCAGGCCCAGACTGGCACCGGCAAGACCGCCGCCTTCGCCCTGCCGATCCTCTCGCAGATCGACCTGACCCAGACCAAGCCGCAGGCCCTGGTGCTGGCGCCGACCCGCGAGCTGGGCATCCAGGTCGCCGAGGCTTTCCAGCGCTACGCCGCGCACATGCCGGGCTTCCACGTGCTGCCGGTGTACGGCGGCCAGCCCTATGGCCCGCAGCTGCAGGCGCTTCGCCGCGGCGTGCACGTCGTGGTCGGCACCCCGGGCCGCATCATCGACCACCTCGACAAGGGCTCGCTGGACCTGTCGCTGCTGCGCAACCTGGTGCTCGACGAGGCCGACGAGATGCTGCGCATGGGCTTCATCGACGACGTCGAGGCCATCCTCAAGAAGATGCCGGCCGTGCGCCAGACCGCGCTGTTCTCGGCCACCATGCCGCACGCGATCCGCCGCATCGCCCAGACCTACCTGAAGGACCCGGTCGAGGTCACGATCGAGGCCAAGACCCGCACCGCCGAGAACATCCGCCAGCGCAGCTGGGAAGTGTCCGGCCTGCACAAGCTCGACGCGCTCACCCGCATCCTCGAGGCCGAGCCCTTCGACGCCATGATCGTCTTCGCCCGCACCAAGCAGGCCACCGACGAGCTGGCCGAGAAGCTGCAGGCGCGCGGCTTCTCCGCGGCGTCGATCAACGGCGACGTGGTGCAGGCGCAGCGCGAGCGCACCATCGAGCAGCTCAAGAACGGCAAGATCGACATCCTGGTCGCCACCGACGTCGCCGCCCGCGGCCTCGACGTCGACCGCATCAGCCACGTCGTGAACTACGACGTGCCCTACGACACCGAAAGCTACGTGCACCGCATCGGCCGCACCGGCCGCGCCGGCCGCAGCGGCGAGGCGATCCTGTTCATCGCCCCGCGCGAGCGCGGCATGCTGCGCGCGATCGAGCGCGCCACCCGGCAGCCGATCACGCCGATGGAACTGCCCACCGTGGCCGCGGTCAACGACGTGCGCATCGCCAAGTTCAAGCAGCAGATCAGCGACACCCTGGCCGCCGGCGAGCTGGGCGAGTTCCGCAAGCTGATCGAGGACTACGAGCGCGAGAAGAACGTGCCGGCGATCGAGATCGCCACGGCCCTGGCCAAGATGGCCCGCGGCGACGTGCCGCTGCTGATGGAGCCGCCGAAGTTCGAGGCCAAGAAGCGTGCGTTCGAGCGCGACGTCGCCGCCGCGACCGACAAGTTCGCCAGGCCCTCGCGCTTCGACAAGCCCGAGCGCGGCGAGCGCCCGGCCCGCGCCGAGCGTCCCGAGCGGCCGGCCTTTGCCAAGAAGGTCCGCGAGCCGCGCACGCCCGACGAAGGCAAGAGCACGTTCCGCATCGAGGTGGGCTACGACCACGGCGTGAAGCCGGGCAACATCGTCGGCGCGATCGCCAACGAGGCCGGGCTGGACGCCAAGCACATCGGCCGCATCGAGATCTTCGAGGACCACACCCTGCTCGACCTGCCGGACGGCATGCCGCCGGACGTGATGCAGCACCTCAAGACCGTGTGGTGCGCCGGCCAGCAGCTGCGCATCACCCGCGACGGCGAGGCGCCGGACACCGCCGGCAAGGCGCCGGGCGGCAAGTCCTTCGGCAAGAAACCCTTCGCCGGCGGCAAGAAGGAGTTCGGTCCACGCAAGTTCGGCGGCGACAAGCCGGGCTTCAAGAAGCCGCACCGCAAGGGCCCGTCGCACGACTGAGCCCTGCCCTTCGCATCACCCGAGTGGCGCCGTCGTCACC
>NZ_JALHQI010000010.1:33784-43487 GCF_022842045.1 Arenimonas sp.
GGCGCCGTCGTCACCCCCCGTCGCCGAGGACTTCGTTCGTTGGCGCTCAGCGCATCGGCGCGCCGGCGCCCAAGGTCTGGCGCAGCAACGGCAGGTGCGGGCGCAGCAGCTCGGCGTTGTGGCGGGCGGCCTCGCGTTCGGCGTCGTCTCGGGGCGCCACGGCCTCCAGGCCTGGCAGCCCGGGAAGGCCGGGCATGCCCTGCACGTCCACCAGCAGCGGCAGCGCGGCAAGCGCTTGGCGCCGCACGAAGGCGTACTCGTCGCGCGACAGGCCGGCCTCGTTCACGCCCGCGGCCTGGGCGGCCTTCAGGCGACCCAGCAGGGCGCTGGTTTCGCGGTAGGCGGTCGCGAGGTCCTGCAGGTCCGGCGGCTGGTCGGCCGCGCGCGCCTGCCGGGCCTGCTGCGCGCGCTCGGCCAGGGCGCGCAGGTCGCTGCCCATGTCCCGCACCACCACCTCCTGCACCTTCACCAGCGCCGTGACCTGTGCTGGCGTCAGGCGGCCGTCGGCGGGCGGGTCGTAGGGCGCCTGGTTGGTGATGTCGTCGCCCAGGTCCAGGCTGGTCGCCCAGTCCTTGGCGCCCGACAGCATCTCGCCGCCCGCGTTCCACATCGGGCGCAGCAGGAACCACCACGCCGCACCGGCACCCACCACCAACACCAGCACCACGACCAGGCAACCCGTCAGCAGCTTCTTCGCGGCCATCGTGGCCTCCGTCTTGGATTCCGGCCCAGCATAGCCATGCCGGGCAGCCGCGGGAACGGTCGCCAGCCCCGCGCGCGGCGGCTACAGTGCGCGGCATGGAAACCGACGTGATCGTGATCGGCGGCGGCGCCGCGGGGCTGATGTGCGCGCTGACCGCCGGCCGGCGCGGGCGCCGCGTGCACGTGGTCGAACACGCCAACCGCTGCGGCAAGAAGATCCTGATGTCGGGCGGCGGCCGCTGCAACTTCACCAACACCGGCACCACGCCGGCGAACTTCCTGTCCGCCAATCCCCACTTCTGCAAGTCGGCGCTGGCGCGCTACCGGCCCGGGGACTTCATCGCGATGGTGGAGGCACACGGCATCGCCTGGCATGAGAAGGAGCTGGGCCAACTGTTCTGCGACGAGTCTTCGAAGCAGATCGTGGCGATGCTGCTCGAGGAGTGCGCGCGGGTCGGCGTCGTGGTGCAGGTGTCTTGCGCGGTGGAGGCCGTCGAGGGCCTGGTCGGCGGCGGCTACCGGGTGCGTACCTCGCAGGGCACGCTCACCGCGCCTTCGCTGGTGGTGGCGACGGGCGGCCTGTCGATCCCGAGCATGGGCGCCACCGGCTTCGGCTACGAACTGGCCCGGCAGTTCGGCCACGAGGTGCTGCCCACGCGCGCCGGCCTGGTGCCGCTGACGCTGAGCGGCAAGCACCAGGAACACTACGCCGAGCTCGCCGGCGTGGCCTTCCCGGTATCCGCGCGCTGCGGCAAGGCGCGCTTCGACAACGCGCTGCTGGTGACCCACCGCGGCCTCAGTGGCCCGAGCATCCTGCAGGTTTCGTCGTACTGGGAGCCGGGCCGCGAACTGCGGCTCGACCTGCTGCCCGACCGGGACGCCGAGGCCTGGTTGCTTGAACGCCAGGCCGCCAAGCCGGCGGCCGAGCTCAAGACCGTGCTGGCCGAAGCCTTTCCCCAGCGCTTTGCCCAGCGTCTGTGCGAGGTGTGGTTCGCCAACAAGCCGATGCGGCAGTACACCCACCGCGAGCTGCCCGACATCGCCCGCCAGCTGGCCGACTGGCCCATCGTCGCCAGCGGCACCGAAGGCTACCGCACCGCCGAGGTCACCCTGGGCGGCGTGGATACCCGCGGCGTGTCCTCCGCCACCATGGAATCCCGGCAAGCCCCGGGTCTGTACTTCGTCGGCGAAGTGCTCGACGTCACCGGCTGGCTGGGCGGCTACAACTTCCAGTGGGCCTGGGCCTCCGGCCACGCCGCCGGCCAATCCGCCTGATAAACAAATGAACCTGGTTCATTTGATTCACCTGGCCCGTACGGGCGGGTATGGTAGAGTCCGCGCTCCTTTTCTTCCCGGCGCCAGACCATGCCTCAGTACACCGCCCCGCTGCGCGACATGCATTTCGTGCTGTTCGACCTGCTCAAGGTCCAGGACGAGCTCAAGGCGCTGCCGCGCTATGCCGACGTGGACCGCGAGACCATCGAGGCCGTGCTGGAGGAAGGTGCGAAGTTCGCCAGCCAGGTGATCCAGCCGCTCAACCAGGTTGGCGACCGCGAGGGCTGCACCTGGCACGGCGATGGCGTGGTCACCGCCCCGCCAGGCTTCAAGCAAGCCTATGCCCAGTTCGTCGAGGCGGGCTGGCCTTCCGTGAGCTGCGATCCGGACTTCGGCGGCCAGGGCCTGCCGGCCATCGTCAACAACCGGCTGTACGAGATGTGGAACTCGGCCAACCAGGCCTGGCTGATGTACCCGGGCCTGTCGCACAGCGCCTACGAGTGCCTGCATGCCTTCGGCACCGACGAGCAGAAGCAGGTGTACCTCACCAAGATCGTCTCGGGCGAGTGGACCGGCACCATGTGCCTGACCGAACCGCACTGCGGCACCGACCTCGGCATCCTCAAGACCAAGGCCGCGCCGAACGGCGACGGCAGCTTCGCGCTGTCAGGCACCAAGATCTTCATCAGCGCCGGCGAGCACGACCTGGCCCCCAACATCTTGCACCTGGTGCTCGCCCGCCTGCCCGACGCGCCGGCCGGCACCAAGGGCATCTCGCTGTTTCTGGTGCCCAAGTTCATCCCCGACGCGAACGGCCAGCCCGGCGAGCGCAACGCGATCAAGGCCGGCTCGATCGAACACAAGATGGGCATCCACGGCAACGCCACCTGCGTGATCAACCTGGACGGCGCCCGCGGCTGGCTGATCGGCGAGCCGAACAAGGGCCTGGCGGCCATGTTCGTGATGATGAACTCCGCGCGCCTGGGCGTGGGCATGCAGTCGCTGGGCCAGGCCGAGGTCGCGCACCAGAACGCGGTGGCGTACGCGAAGGACCGCCTGCAGGGCCGTGCGCCCGCCGGCGCCGCGCAGCCCGCGAAGGCGGCCGATCCGATCATCGTGCATCCCGACGTGCGCCGGATGCTGCTCACCAGCCGCGCCTACACCGAGGCCGGCCGCGCCTTCACCACCTGGACCGCGCTGCTGATCGACCGCGAGCATGCCCATCCGGATCCGGCCGTGCGCGAAGAGGCCGACGAGCTGATGGCGCTGCTGACCCCCGTGGTCAAGGCCTTCATCACCGACAACGCCTGGGAAACCACCACGCTCTGCCAGCAGGTATTCGGCGGCCACGGCTACATCTCCGAATGGGGCATGGACCAGTTCGTGCGCGATTCGCGCATCAACATGATCTACGAGGGCACCAACGGCATCCAGGCGCTGGACCTGCTGGGCCGCAAGGTGCTGATGGACGGCGGCAAGAAGTTCGGGCGCTTCGCCGCGCTCGTGCAGGCCTTCCTCAAGGACCATGCCGGCAACGCCGCGATGGCCGAGTTCAACGGCCCGCTGGGCAAGCTGCTGGCCGACACCGTCGCCCTGACGCAGGAACTCGGCGCGCGCGCGCAGGCCAATCCCGATGAAGTCGGCGCGGCCTCGGTGCCCTACCTGCGCATCATCGGCCACCTGGCCTACGCCTGGATGTGGGCGCGGATGGCGGCGGTGGCGCTCGACAAGGGCGGCGAAGGCTTCCACGCCACCAAGCTGGCCACCGCGCGCTTCTACTTCGCCTGGCTGCTGCCGGAGACCGCGCACCAGTTCCGCGCGGCCCGCGCCGGCGCGGCCAGCCTGATGGCGATCGCCGCCGAGGATTTCTGACGGCACCGGCGGTCGCGCCCGCGCGCGTCCGTCTGGCACACTCGACGCCTGCCCACGAACCGCTGGAAGCCCCATGACCCTCCTCCGCCGCCTGCTGTGCACTCTCTTCCTCGCCCTGCCGCTGGCCACCGCCGCCGCCGAGCCGGCCGCCACGCCTGCCGCCGACCCCGCAGCCCGCAAGGAAGCCCTGCGCCTGCTCGAGGTGATGGACATGGAGAACCAGCTCTCCAGCGCGCTCGACGTGATGATGGACATGCAGCTGCAGGAGAAGCCCGAGCTCGAGCGCTACCGCTCGGTGATGGAAGACTTCTTCGCCAAGCACATGAGCTACGAAGCCTTGCGCGACCCGCTGGTCGAGATCTACGCCCAGGAATTCACCGCCCAGGAAATGCGCGCCGCCAGCGACTTCTATTCCACGCCGACCGGCAAGACCTTCCTCGCCAAGATGCCGCGCATGATGCAGCTGGGCGGCGAGCTCGGCCAGCGCCAGGTGATGGAGAACATGGGTGAACTGGTCGCGGCCATCCAGGCCGAGGACGCGCGCCTGGCCGAAGAAGCCGGCGAGTCCGGCGCCAACGACAAGTCCAAGTAACGAACCGGCCCGCAAGGGCCGGCTTCGGCGCCGGTAGGCAACGCGCGGGGCCGCCCGGCCCCGCTACCGGTTGAACAGCCGCTTCCAGCCGTCCGGCCCGAGTGCGCGCAGTGCCTCGATGTTCGCTTCGTAGATCCGGTCCGCCTCCGGGAAGGCCGCCACCGCCTTGTCCACGCTGTCTTCCCGCAGCAGGTGCAGGGTCGGGTACGGCGCCCGGTTGCTGAAGTTGGCCATGTCATCGGCGTCGCTGTCGGCGAACTGGTACTGCGGGTGGAAGCTCGCCACCTGCAGCACGCCGTCCAGCCCCAGCTCATCGACCGCCGCGTCGGCGATGTCGAGGAAATCGTTGTAGTCGAGGAAATCGCCCAGCACCCGCGGGTGCACCAGCAGCGTGGTCTCGATGTCGCCCGGGTCGGCCGAGGCCAGCAGCTGCAGCTCGTGCAGCAGGTCCTTGAGCAGCGCCTCTTCGGTCTCGGCCTGGCTCACCACGTAACGGATCTGCCGCTTCACGTGCACCGCCTTGGCGAACGGGCACAGGTTCAGGCCAATCACGGCCTTCTCCAGCCACTCGCGCATCGCCGCCACCACGGCCTCGTCGACCAGCGGCTCGTCGCCGTGCATGGGATCGTGCGTGTGCATCGGGCCTCCTAACGCGTGAGCCGGGCGGCCTTGCCCAGGTCGTTCCACCAGTAGCGCGCGAACGCGCGCAGCATGCCACGGCCGAGGTCGGGCGCGCGGCCGTCGGCCAGGCGGTCCATCTGCTGGTAATACCAGCCCTGCGCGCCGAGCACGTTCACCATCTTGGGCAGCAGCCAGGGGCTGGCCGGCGACAGCCAGCCGCGCGGCCGCAAGTGCAGGCGACGCTCGAAAGCCGGCAGTTCGTCGATTTCGCGCGCCAGCAGGCGCCGCGCCACGTCCGGGTGCGTGCAGAAGGGCCGGGCCAGGCCGATCAGGTCGGTGTCGCCGCTGGCCAGCGCCGCCTCCATGCCGGCGCGGGTGCGGAAACCGCCCGTCACCATCATCGGCATGGTGGCGACCTTGCGGATGGCGGCGGCGTATTCGAGGAAATAGGCCTCGCGCACCTTGGTGCTCTCCCGCACCGCCACCGCGTCGCCTTCGCGGCCCGACACACCCAGCAGGCGCGGCTGCTCGTAGTTGCCGCCGGAAATCTCAAGCAGGTCCAGCCCGCAGCCGTTGAGCAGCTGCACCACGCCGAGGCAGTCGGCATGGCTGAAGCCGCCCTTGCGGAAATCGTCGGAATTGAGCTTCACCGACACCGGGAAATCGGCCCCGACCGCCTTGCGCACCGCGCGCACGGCCTCGAGCAGGAAGCGCGCGCGATTCTCCAGCGAACCGCCCCAGGCGTCGGTGCGCTGGTTGGTGACGGGCGAGAGGAAGCTGCTGAGCAGGTAGCCGTGCGCGCCGTGCACCTGCACCCCGGTGAATCCGGTCTCGCGCGCGATCACCGCGACCGCGGCGAAGCGCTGCACCAGGTCCAGGATCTCGTCCTCGCGCAGCGCGCGCGGCCGGGCATAGTTTCCCAGCAGGTCGAGCTGCACCTCCGACGGCCCCACCGGCTGCCGCGTGGCGTAGCGCGGCGACTGCCGCCCGGCGTGCGAGACCTGCATCCACAGCCCGTTGCCCCCGACGGTGCCCGCGGCGGCCCAGGCCTTGAGGCGCGCGCGCGCTTCGGCGTCCACGCTGGGGGCATGGGTGGTGTCGATGGCCACGTTGCCCGGGCGCTCGATCACGTGGCGGTCGATCATCACGTTGCCGGTGACGTGCAGGCCGGCGCCTCCTTCGCTCCAGGCGCGGTAGAGCCGGACGTGGCGTTCGGTGGCGCGCAGCCGCGCGTCGCCCAGGCCCTCGGTCATCGCCGCCTTGCACAGGCGGTTGGGGATGACGGCGCCGCAGGGCAGCTTCAGCGGCCGGGCCAGGGGATCGTTCATCGCGGGCTCGAAGTGCGGGTCGGGACGGCCAAGATACCGGATTCACGACGCGCGCCGCGGCGCCGGGCTAGAGTGGCGCCACTACCCACGCCAAGGCCCGCCATGCATCCGTTGATCGCCCTCGTGACCCTGCTCACCGTCGTCCTGATGATCGTCTGCACGATCCTGGTCGGCCGCGCCCGCGGCAAGTACAAGATCCAGGCCCCGGCCACCACCGGCCACGAGGGCTTCGAGCGCGCCTTCCGCGTGCAGATGAACACCCAGGAAGGCGCCATCATGTTCCTGCCGACGCTGTGGCTGGCCGCGCACTTCGGCAACCCGGAATGGGCGGCGTTGGCCGGTGCGGTCTGGCTGGTCGGGCGCATCTGGTATGCGGCGGCCTACTCCGTGCCGGGCCGCAACCGCGGCCCGGGCTTCGGCCTCGGCCTGCTGGCGCTGGCGGTGCTGCTGGTGATGGCATTCTGGGGCGTCACCTGGACCCTGGTGCTGGCCGGCTGAAGACCGAGGGATCGCGGCGCCGGCAGGCCCCGCGATCCCGTTGCCACCCTCGCCGCGCACTCAGTGCTGCGCGGTCTTCACCAGCAGGTGCTTGGCCAGCGCGCCGTGCAGCCTGCCGATGCCGCGGGCCAGGTGCAGCACCACGAAGAACCCCAGCACGCCCACGAGGATCAGCACCGGCGCCGCCACCAGCGGGCTGGCGAACGGCCACACCTGCACGGTGCCTTCGAAGTCCACGATGCCCGCCCCTTCGAGCAGGGCGCCGACGCCGCCGACGACCAGGCCCAGCGACAGCGACAGCCCGGTGATCGCCGCGCTGAAGTAGAAGACACCCAGCGGCAGCATCAACACCTGGTAGAGCATGGCCGACCAGGTGCGCGGATCGGTGAACATGGCCGCGATCCGCTCCAGCCACGGCAAACCGCGGCCGACGTACAGCGGGCGCCGCGGCATGCGCTCGCCCAGCATCGCCTCCACCAGCCGGCCCTCGACCAGCGACAGCAGCCGCACGATGCCGACGAACAGGATCACCACGGGAATGCCGATGATCAGCATCGCCATGCCTGCTGACAGACTGATGCCGGTCACCACCGTGGTGAAGTAGACGATGCCCGTGGCCAGCGACAGCAGCATGTAGAACAGTGCCGTCCAGGCGCGCGAGTCCGCCGCCACACCGAAGAAACGACCGGCGAGGCTGGTGCGTGCAGCCGGCGGCGGGGTGCGCAGCGCCTGCGCCACCTGCACTTCGGTGTCGCGGTAAATGGCGGCGACCTCGGCCGGATCGCCGTAGCTGCCGGCGATGCCAGCCAGCAGCGTGGCCTCGTCGGTACCGGGGTTCTCGGCCAGTTCGGAGCGCAGGTACTCCTCGGCGTCGTACAGCGCGTCCTGGACCAGGGCGGGATCGGCGTCGCGCAGCTCGCGGCGCAGCGCATCGAGGTATTCGGGGATGGTGCGCGGGGTGGCGGTGTTCATCGCAGGTTTCCTTCCAGCACGGCGTCGACGGATTGGCGGGTGGTGTCCCAGCTCGATTTCCACTCGGCCAGCACGCGCTGGCCCAGCGGGGTGATGCGGTAGTAGCGCCGCGGCGGACCGCTGACCGAGGGCTCGACGTGGCTGTCGGCCAGGCCGGCGGCACTGAGGTTGCGCAGTACCGGGTACAGGGCGCTCTGCTTGCCGCCCAGCAGCGGGTCGCCGGTCAGCTCCAGGCGCTTGGCGATCTGGTAGCCGTAAAGCGGCTCGCCGGACTGGGCCAGGACGGCCAGCAGCACCAGGGACACGGTCCCGGCGCTGAGCTCCTTCTGGAACTTCTTCAGGTGCGGCTCGATGTCGGTCATCGCACTCTCCGGGCACTTGGTATAGCGCCGTTGACGGTATCGTTGAGTCGATACTAGGCAAACGGCCCGGGGGCTTCGCAGTGCCGGAAGTCAGGGTGGTAATGTCTTGTCCGTGCCCACCCCCTGAACGGAGAAGTCCTCGATGAGCGCTGCGTCCATGAACGGCCCGATGCCCGCGGTTTTCCTGGGGCACGGTTCGCCAATGAACGCCATCGAGGACAACGCCTGGCGGCGAAGCTGGCAGGCCCTGGGCCAACGCCTGCCGCGCCCCGAGGCCATCCTCTGCATCTCGGCGCACTGGGAAACCCAGGGCGTGTACGTCAGCTCGACCGAGAAGCCCGAGACCATCCACGACTTCCACGGTTTCCCGCGCGCGCTGTTCGACGTGCGCTATCCGGCGCCGGGCAGCCCGGCGCTGGCGCACCGCGTCGCCGAGCTGATCGAGCAGCCCCGCGTCCACCTCGACAGCCACCGCGGCCTCGACCATGGCGCCTGGGGCGTGCTGCGCCCGATGTACCCGGAGGCCGACATCCCGGTGGTGCAGCTGAGCCTGTCCAGCCTGCAGCCCGGCGCCTGGCACTACGACCTGGCCCGTCAGTTGGCGCCGCTGCGCGACGAAGGCGTGCTGGTGGTGGGCAGCGGCAACATCGTCCACAACCTGCGCCACTGGAAGCCAAACCAGGCCGAGCCCTACGATTGGGCGCAGCGCTTCGACGAGGACATCGCCGACCGCATCGCCGAGGGCCACCACGAAGGCATGCTCGGCTACGAAACCCTGGGGCCCGACGCGCTGCTCGCCATCCCGACGCCCGAGCACTACCTGCCGCTGCTATACATCCTGGCGCTGCAGCGCGAGGACGACGCGGTGGAATTCTTCAACGACAGCGTGGCGAGTTCGATCTCGATGCGTTCGGTCCTCATCGGCGCCTGACCGCCATGGCCGACAACGCGATTCTGGTGGTGTTCCTGCCCATCGCGCTCGCGGTGGTGATGGCCGGGCTGGGCCTGCACCTCACGCTGGCCGACTTCCGGCGCGTGCTGCAGTTGCCGCGGGCGGTGGCCGTGGCGCTGGTGGTGCAGACCCTGCTGCTGCCGCCGGTCGCCATCGGGCTGTGCCTCGCTTTCAGGCTGCCGGGTGAACTGGCGCTGGGCCTGGTGCTGCTGGCCGCCTCGCCGGGCGGCGTCACCGCCAACCTGTTCAGCCACATAGCGCGCGGCGACGTCGCGCTCAACATCACGCTCACCGCCATCAACAGCCTGCTGGCCCTGCTGACGCTGCCGCTGTGGACCGCGCTGGCGCTGTCGTGGTTCCTCGGCGCCGAAGCGCACGTGCCGCCGCCGGTGGGCAAGGTGCTGGAAGTGGCGGTGCTGGTGATCGCCCCCGTCACGCTCGGCATGGCGCTGCGCGCGTGGTACCCGGCGCTGGCCGACGCCGCCGAGAAGCCCGTGCGCACGCTGTCCTCGCTGCTGCTGGGCGTGCT
>NZ_JALHQI010000010.1:43587-57578 GCF_022842045.1 Arenimonas sp.
CTGTGCGACGGCGTCGCCTTCCTCGAGGTCTTCGCCGAGGGCGACGAGATCGTCGGCGACCTGCACGAGATGCGGCGCCGGCCCGCGGCCTGGTACCGCCGCGCCTTCGCCCGCGCCGGCTTCACCGCGGTCGGCTCGCACACCTACCTCAGCGCCCCGGTCGCGGCCGCGGCGACCGCGCTGGAACTGCCGCGCTGACGCGATCCGCCGGGCGCGGGTGCGAAACCCGCACGCGCGACGGCCGCCGCGGGTAACCTGCGCCCATGGAAAACGCCACTGGCGACACGCCCTACGCCGACCTGGGCCCGGACCGCATCCTCGATGCGGTGGAGTCGCTGGGCCTGGCCAGCGACGGCCGCGTACTGTCGCTCAACAGCTACGAGAACCGCGTCTACCGCATCGGCATCGAGGGCGGCCCGCCGCTGGTGGCGAAGTTCTACCGCCCGGGCCGCTGGAGCGACGCCGCGATCCTGGAGGAGCACGCGTTCTCGGCCGAACTGCTGGCCGCCGACCTGTCGGTGGTCGCGCCGATCGTGCACCAGGGCCGCAGCCTGCATCCCTTCCAGGGGCATCGCTTCGCGCTTTTCCCGCTGCGCGGCGGCCACGCGCCCGAGCTGGGCGACCGGGCGGTGCTGACCCACCTGGGTCGCGTGCTGGGTCGGCTGCACGCGGTCGGCGACGGCGCCCGCTTCGGGCACCGCGGGCGCATCGGCATTGAAAGCCACGCGGTGGCCCCCGTGGATTTCCTGCTGGAAGGCGGCTGGCTTCCGCCCGAGCTGGAGGACAATTTCGCCATGCTGGCCGATGCCCTGGTGGATGCGATGGACGAAGCCTGGGCGCGCGCCGGGGACGTGCACGCGCTGCGGCTGCACGGCGACTGCCACCCCGGGAACATCCTGTGGCGCGACGACCAGGCGCATTTCGTGGATCTCGACGACTGCCTGTCGGGCCCGGCGGTGCAGGACCTCTGGATGCTGGCCGGCCGCCGCGAGGACAGCGCCGCGCCCTTGCGCTGGCTGCTGGAGGGCTACGAGCAGTTCCGCCGCTTCGACCGCCGCGAACTGCACCTGGTGGAAGTGCTGCGCACGCTGCGCCTGCTGCACTACAACGCCTGGATCGCCCGCCGCTGGCACGACCCGGCCTTCCCCGTCGCCTTCCCCTGGTTCGAAGCCCCCCGCCACTGGGAATCGGTCATCACCCAGATGCAGGAGCAACTCTCCGCCCTGCAGGAACCCCCGCCCGACCCGTCCTGAGGCTACAGGGGGACCCGTTTCCGGATACGGTAGGCTTCGCCACGAACCCCGCCGAGGAAGCCACGCCATGACGCTGCGCCCTGCCCTGCTTGCCCTTGCCCTGGTCCTGCCGCTCGGCACCGCCTGCGCCACCAGTCCGCCGCAGAAGGCGCTGACCATGCAGGACGTGCTCAACGCCTCGACGCCGGCCGACTGGCGCGCGCTCGACCCCGGGAACACGCTGTACCTGGAGCTGGACAGCGGCCGCGTCGTGATCGAGCTGGCCCCGGCGTTCGCGCCGCAGCACGTCGCCAACATCCGCACCCTGGTGCGCGCCGGCTACTTCGACGGCCTCACCATCAACCGCTCGCAGGACAACTTCGTCGTGCAGTGGGGCGATGCCGAAGGCGAGGACCCGGCCAAGGCGCGCCCGATGGGCGAGGCCAAGGCGAAGCTGCCCGCCGAGTTCACCCGCCCGAGCGAAGGACTCGACTTCACGACGTTGCCCGACGCCGACGGCTGGGCGCCCGAGGTCGGCTTCGTGCAGGGCTTCCCGGCGGCGCGCGACCCGAAGGCCGGCATGGCCTGGCTTGCGCACTGCTACGCCACGGTCGGCGCCGGCCGCGCCACGGCCGCCGACAGCAGCACCGGCAACCAGCTCTATGTCGTCACCGGCCAGTCGCCGCGCCAGCTGGACCGCAACATCACCACCGTTGGCCGGGTGGTCCAGGGCATGGAGCACCTGAGCGTGCTGCCGCGCGGCACCGGCCCGCTGGGCTTCTACGAGAAGCCGGAGCAGCGGGTGGCGATACGCTCGATCAGGCTCGCCGCCGACGTGCCGGAAGCGGAGCGCGCGCAACTGGAACTCTTCCGCACCGACCGCCCGGCCTTCGCCGACCTGGTGGAGTCACGCCGCAACCGCCGCGACGACTGGTACGTGCATCCGGCCGGCCACATCGACCTGTGCAACGTGCCGGTGCCGGTGCGCGTTGCCGCCACTGAATAGCACCGATCGCGCGGCCTGCGGCGCCGCGCCGTCCACGACGGCGCCAGCGCGCGGGCCTCAGGGCACGGCGCGCAGCGCCTCGACCACCGCCGGCACGCGCGCCTGCAGCGCCTCGTTGCCACTGGCGTCGAGCCCGGCGTAGAGCACCAGCAGGAAGACGCGCGCATTGTGGCGCCGCGCCAGCCCGGCCTCCGAACGGTAGGCCTCCGACCAGTCCGCCATCGGTGCGGGCGCCGAAACCCGCGCCAGCCAGGCGCGCCATTCGGCCTCGTCGTGCAGGCCGCGCTGGAGCGCGAACAGCACCGGACGCACCAGCCGCTCCGACTCGCCGTGCACGTAGGGCGGCGCGCCCACCGGCGCGACCTGCGCGGCGGCCGCCGCCAGCAGCCGCGACAGTTGCACCTTGTCCAGCGCGGGGTTGAGCGCCAGCTGCATCAGCAGGTCGGCGCCGTGGGCCACGCCGTGGCGCCAGCCTTCGCCGTCGATGAAGCCGCGGTAGTCGCGGATGCCTTCGACGTAGGCCGCGGCGGCATCCACCACCGACTGGCGCTGCGCCGGCGTCATCCACGCCGCGACCCGGTCGGTGCGCGCGACCTCCGAAAGCACCAGGGCCGCGAACGGCGCCTCGAAGCCCGCACCCGGGGTGGCTGCCAGGCGCGCCTGCAGGGTCTCGAGTAAGGCCTCGCGGGTCGCCGGCGACAGGGACGGACCGGCGCGCAGCCAGGTGGCCAGGGCCTCGTAGGCGATGCCGTCGCGCAGCGTCGGGTCCGGGTCGCCGAGGCAGTCCACCAGCCCCAGCGCCAGCGCCTCGCGCGGCGCCTCCGCCAGGCCGGCGAACCCCGCGCCCTTCAGCGCATCGAGTTCGCCGCGGTCCCAGCCCTGGGGCGGGCAAGCCGCCGCGGTCGCAAGCGGAACCAGCAGGGCGAGCGAGGCAAGGGCAGCGGGAATCGGGCGCATGGCGATCTCCGGATGGGGCTTCGATGCTACGCCCGCGACGACCCCGGGACAGTGCCGTTGGTCCCGCCGCCGCGCCGGCATGGGACAATGCGCCCGTGGACACCGACCCCGCCATCCAGTGCAGCGACTGCCAGGCCTGCTGCTGCCAGCTGCCCGTGCGCGTGCTGCCCGGCGACGCGCCGCCCGACCACTACCTGGACGAGGACGACGAGGGTTACCTGATCATGGCCAAGGCCGACGACGGCTGGTGCGTCGCGCTCGACCGCGAGCGAATGTGCTGCGGCATCTACGAACAGCGACCCTTCGTCTGCCGCGAGTTCGCGATGGGCGGCGGCGACTGCGCCGAGGTGCGCGACGACTGGCGCCGCATCGCGCTGAGCCTGCGCTGACGTGGCCTGGTTCGTGTACCTGGTCGAATGCCAGGACGGCAGCCTCTACACCGGCATCGCCGTGGACGTGGACAAGCGCTACGCCCAGCACGTGGCCGGCAAGGGCGCACGCTACACCCGCTCGCACCCGCCTCGGCGGCTGCTGGCGCGGTTCGAGCACCCCGACCGCTCCAGCGCGCTGAAGGCCGAGTACGCCATCAAGCAGCTGCCGGCCGAGGCCAAGCGCGCCCTGGTCGCCGGGGCCGGCGCATGACGCCGGTCGCCAGGGCCCAGTGGCAGATGCACTTCTGCGTGCTGCTGTGGGGCTTCACCGCGATCCTGGGCAAGGCGATCACGCTCGACGCGATGGCGCTGGTGGTCTGGCGCATGGGCCTGGTCACCGCGGCGCTGCTGCTGGTGCCGCGGGTCTGGCGCGGGCTGCGGGCGATGCCGTTGCGGCAGCTGGGCATCTACGCCGGCATCGGTTTCCTGGTGGCGCTGCACTGGCTCACGTTCTACGGCGCGATCAAGCTCGCCAACGCCTCGGTGGCAGTGACCTGCATCGCGCTGGCCACCGTGTTCGTGCCGCTGGTGGAGCCCTGGATCACCGGCCAGCGCTTCCAGCCGCGCGAGCTGCTGATCGGCGTGGCCGTGGTCCCGGGCGTCGCCCTGGTCGTTGGCGGCGTGCCGGCCGAGATGTACCTGGGCATCGTGGTGGGCACGGTCTCGGCGCTGCTGGTGGCCTTCTTCGGCGCGCTCAACAAGCGCCACGTGGAGCGTGCCGATCCGCTCACGGTCACCTTCGTCGAACTGGGCGCCGGCGGACTGTTCCTGGCGCTGTGCACGCCGCTGCTGCCGTGGTTCGGGTCGCCGCTGGTGCTGCCCGGGCTACGGGACGGCGTGCTACTGCTGGTGCTGGCGATGGCCTGCACCCTGCTGCCGTTCGCGCTGTCGCTGGTGGCGCTGCGGCACCTGAGCGCGTTCGCGGCGCAGCTGGCCGTGAACCTGGAGCCGGTGTACGCGATCCTGCTCGCGATCGTGCTGCTGGGCGAGCAGCGCGAGCTGGGCGGCATGTTCTACGCCGGCGTGGCGATCATCCTGGTGGGCGTGTTCGCGCACCCGCTGCTGGTGCGGCGGCCGCCGCACCGCGCCGACCCGATGCCGCTGGGCACGGCTGAATCCAAGACCGTGGACTAGCCCGGTCCGCGGCGCAGGCGCGGGGTGATCTCCAGCGTCACGTCGCCGTCCACCAGCTGCAGCACGCCGTCCTGGACCATCGCCTGCAGGTCCATGCCGCGCTTGAGCCGGGCGGCCAGCGCCTTGGCGTCCTCGGGCGACACGTCGACCACGGTGAGGTTGCGGCAGCGCGCCAGCGCGGCCTCGTTCTTCTCCCACCACAGATCGGCCCCCCGGCCGCCGTAGGTCAGCACCACCACCTCGGAAGCACGGCCGCAGGCCTTGCGCACGCGCGACTCGTCGGGCTGGCCGAGCTCGATCCACTGTTCCACCTGGCCAGTGAGGTCCTTTCGCCACAGGTCGGGCTCGTCCTCGGTGCTCAGGCCGCGGCCGAACTCCAGCCGCTCGTCCGCGTACAGGGCGAAGGCAAGCAGGCGCAGCATCAGCCGCTCCTCGGTCTCGGACGGATGCTGGGCCAGCACCAGGTCGTGGCCGGCGTAGTAATGCCGGTCCATGTCGCTGACCAGCAGCTGGGCCTTGTAGACGGTGGACTTCGGGGCCACGGGCGCTCCTGGGGGCGTCGTTCGGGCCGGCAGGGTGCGCGCTGCGGGCGGCGATGTCCAGCCCGCGCCGGCCGCGATTGCCAGCAGGGCGCGCGACAGGGACACTATCCCTTATTCCGCGTTGGGGAGCGCACGGTGTCCTTCTACGACAAGATCAAGCTGATGTTCGGCTGGGACACCCGGCCGGTGAGCCCCAAGGCCTCCAGCGAACCCCTGCTGGCCGACGACACGCCGATGCCGCCCGCCGCCCCGGCCGCGCCCGCCGAGACCGGCCCCAAGGGCACCGAGCGCCGCGGCAAGCCGCGCATGAACGCGCGCACCGGCACCCGCATGCTGGTGGTCGACGATTCCCCCACCATCGTCGCCCTGCTGGGCCGCATGCTGCGCCAGAACGAATACACCGTGCTAGAGGCCGGCGACGCCGAATCCGGGCTCGAGCTCGCGCGCACGCAGGCTCCCGAACTGATCTTCCTCGACATCGTGCTGCCGGGCATGGACGGCTTCGCGGCCCTGCGCCAGCTGCGCCGCGACCCGGCCACCCGCGACATCCCGGTGATCATGATCAGCGGGAACGAGCAGGCCACCGAGCAGTTCTACGTCCACCGCATCGGCGCCGACGACTTCATGAAGAAGCCCTTCGCACGGGCCGAGGTGTTCGCGCGCATCGAGCGCCTGCTCGACGCCCAGTCCGTGCCCCGCCGCCTGCCGGCGCAGCCGCAGGCCGCGGCGGAATCCGACGGCGAACCGGCGGGAAGCTGAGCCGCGCTCAGCGCGTCGCGATCATCGTCGCGACGAACTGCGCCGCCGGCTTGGCGTGGCCCAGCACGTAGCCCTGGGCGTAGTCGCAGTCGAGCTCCGCCAACTTGCCCAGCGTGGCCTTGTCCTCCACGCCCTCGGCGACGACCTGCATGCCCAGGTGGTGGGCGAAGTCGATCATGGCCTTGGCCAGCTTGGCCGAACGCGCGTTCTCCACCATGCCAGTGACGAAGGATCGGTCGATCTTGAGTTCGGTGGCCGGGAACTCGCGCAGGTAGGCGAAGGAGGAGTTGCCGACGCCGAAGTCGTCGATCGACACCCGCACGCCCTCGCTCGCGAGCCGGTCGAGGATGTGCGCGCCTTTGTCGAGGTCGGCGATGATCGCGGTCTCGGTCACTTCGATCACCAGGTCGCGTGGCGGCACGCCCCAGAGCCTGAGCGCATCGAGCAGGTGCTCGACCAAGCCGCGCTCGGCGAAGGCCACCGCCGAGAGATTGATCGACACCGGCAGCCGCAGGCCCGCCTTCCGCGCCTCGACCGCGTGCTGCAGGCTGGCGTTCACGCTCCAGCGCGTGAGCTCGGCGATCATGCCGCTGGTCTCGGCCATGGCCACGAACTGCGCCGGGCTGATCGGGCCCAGCTTCGGATGGGTCCAGCGCGCCAGCGCCTCGGCGCCGGTGATGCGGGCGGCGCGCAGGTCCCAGATCGGCTGGAAGTGGACCTCGAGCTGGCCGGCCTGGATCGCCTCGCGCAGGTCGGCTGGCGAGATCAGCGGCGTTGCTTCGCGGGGTGGCGCCAGCGACATGCGGTCGGCGGAGGATTCGGCCAGCGCCAGCGCCGCCTCGGCGCTGCGGCAAAGCGACTCGGCGTCGTCGCCGTGGTCGGGCGTCACCGCCACGCCCACCGCGACCGGGGTCACCACCGGCCGGCCGTCGAGCTCAAGCGCCTGCTCGAACTGGCGCAGCAGCCGCGCCGCCGCCAGCAGCGCGTGGTTGCCGTCGTTGACGCGGGGCAGGAACACGGCGAAATCGCTGGTGCCGAGCGCGATGACCTCATCGCCCGGGCGCAGCACGGACTGGGCCTGGGCCTGCATCCGCGCCGAGAGCTCATCGGCCACCGCCGGTCCGTGCTGGATGTTGAAGGCACGCGAGCCAAGCAGGCTCATGCGCAGCAGCGCCAACGGCTCGCCCGTGCGCAGGCTGCCGCGCACGTGCGGCTGCAGGTGGGCCAGCAGCCCGGCGCCGCGCAGGGCCAGGGGCGCGCTCATGCCAGGAACAGCGCCGCCGGGTCGAGGCCGTGCGCACCGGGCTCGAGCGAAGCGACGATGCGCACCGCGGTCTTGCCGCCGGCGTCGCGCTCCACCGCCATCAGATCGATGTCGCGGTAGGGCCGGTATGGACGCTTGTCGGCGTCGAGCAGCAGCATCACCCGCGGGCGCAGGCGCCGGGCCTGGTTCTGGGCCATCACGATGCCGACTTCGCCCGAGCTGAGCTCGACCAGTGACCCGGTGGGATAGACGCACAGGCACTGCAGGAACTGCTCGACCACCTCGCCCTGGTAGAGCTTGTCGCTGGCGCGGTAGACCGCCTGCAGCGCGACGTGCCGGGACGCGCCCTTGGCATGCGGCCGGTCGCTGCAGATCGCGTCGTAAGTGTCGATGATGCCGCCCATGCGCGCGGCCAGCGGGATCTGGTCGCCCTTGAGCCCGTTCGGATAGCCGCTGCCGTCATGGCGCTCATGGTGGCCGGCGAGGATCTCTCGGGCCCAGGTGCCTTCCAGCCCGGACTCGTCGAAAACCCTCAGGCCTTCCCCCACGTGGCTGCGCATCGCCACCACCGCCTCGGGCGACAGCGGCCCCGGGTGCTTGAACAGCCCGTCGGGCAGCGCCGCCTTGCCGATGTCGAGCAGCATGCCGCCGGTGGCCAGGTCCACCAGCACCTCGCGCGGCAGCGCCAGGTGCCGGCCGAACGCCGCCGCCAGGGCGCTGCAGTGCACGGCGTGGCTGTAGGCGTAGTCGTCGCGGCGCAGCAGTGCCATCAGCCAGAAGAAAGCGTCGACGTTGCGGATCAGGCTCTGCACCATCGGTTCGACTGCATCGCGGATGTCATCGGCGACCAGGCGCCGGCTGCCGCGCACGTCGGCCTCGAGTCGTTCCGCCAGGATGCGCGCGCTGGCGTGGGCGTCGCGCGCGCGCGGGAGTTCGTCGTGCAGCTCGACGGTGTTGCGGTACTCCTGCACGCGCGGCGGGAACACCGACGTCCCCGGGCGCCCCATCGTCAGCAGCGGCTCGGCCGGCGCGTTGCTCTTGACGACGTCGATGAAGACGCTGGTGCAATAGTTTCCCAGCAGCGCGACGTCCTTGTCGGACTGAACGTAAAAGCCCTGGAACGGAAAGGGTGTTCCGAGCCAGTCGCGGTCGAGGCGGCTGACGAACATCCCCTTTTCCAGCAGGCCCACCAGCATCCGCCGCTCTTCCAGCGCCATCGGCACCGCCCCTGTGACCTGTGTTGCCGGGCTAAGTTAGCATGCCGCCAGCCCCCTGCTGACCCCCCGCCATGCCCAATGCCCTGCTGGTCTTCGTCCATGGCTGGAGCGTCACCAGCACCGGGACCTACGGCGGCCTGCCGGCCCGCCTGAAGGCCGAGACGGCACGTGAAGGCGGCCCCGGGATCGACGTCGCCCACGTGCACCTGGGCCAGTACGTAAGTTTCCGTAACGAGGTGAGGATCGACGACATCGCGCGCGCCTTCGAGGCCGCGCTCGGGCCGGTCCTGGCCGAAGCCGGGCGCGGCCGGCGCTTCGCCTGCGTCACCCACAGCACCGGCGGGCCGGTGGTGCGGGAATGGCTGGACCGCTACTACGTCCGCAGCGGCCGCCTCGACGACTGCCCGATGAGCCACCTGGTGATGCTGGCGCCGGCCAACTTCGGCTCCGCCCTGGCCCAGCTCGGCAAGAGCCGGCTGGGGGCGATGAAGGCCTGGTTCGGCGGCGTCGAACCCGGCCAGGGCGTACTCGACTGGCTCGAGCTGGGCAGCCCGGAATCTCTCGAACTCAACCTGCGCTGGATACGCGACTACCCGGCGCTGGACCTGCCGTCCCGGGCGCGGCCGGTGTTCCCCTTCGTGCTCAGCGGCGACGCCATCGACCGCAAGCTCTACGACCACGTCAACGCCTACACCGGCGAGACCGGCGGCGACGGCGTGGTGCGCCTGGCCGCGGCCAACCTCAACGCCAGCCACCTGGTGCTGGCGCAACCGGCGCTGGCCGACGGCGAGTCGCTGCCGGCGGCGCGCAAGCGGCTGCGCACGCTGGAAAAGGTATCGGCGCATCGCGCGCCGGCGACCGCGTTCAAGATCGTGCCCGGCGTGTCGCACAGCGGCGAGGCCATGGGCATCCTGGGCAGCGTCGCCAACGATGGCCGCCCGCATCCGACCGTGGACGCGATCCTGCGCTGCCTGGGCGTGCGGGATGCCCGCGGCTACGCCGCGCTGTGCCGCGAGTTCGATCGCGAGAACGCGGACCACCAGGCCCCCGCCCGCCGCGTGGAGGTGGAGAAGGTGCCGGTGCTGCCCGACCGCCGCTACGTGCACGACCCGCACGCGATGGTGCTGTTCCGTTTGCTCGACGATAGCGGCGCGCGCGTGCCGGAGATGAACCTACTGCTGACCGCTGGCCCGTCGGCCGACCCGAACCAGCTGCCGCAGGGTTTCCTCACCGATCGCCAGGGCAACCGGCGCGCGCCAGGCAACCTGTGCTTCTTCCTCAACCACGCCGCGCTGGCCGGCTGCCCGGCGATCCGCGACGGCGACCGCGTGGTGCGCGAAGCCTTGGTCCCGCGGCCGCCCTACGGCCTGCGCCTGCTGCCACGGCAGGACGAGCAACTGGTCGAACACTGGCTGGCCGAGCTGGGCGCCGACGTCGCCAGCCTGCTCGACCTGGTGCGTCCGAACGAGACCACGATCATCGACCTGCGCCTGACCCGGGTGGTCCGCGAGGGCGTGTTCCGCTTCACCCGCCAACTCGCGCCGCGCAAGTTCCGCGACGATCCGCCGGGCGGTCCGGTCTCCGGCACGCCGTGACCGTTGGCAGGGGACGGTGAACGGAAAGTTCACGCAGGCTGGGGCACCCTCGCGGCACGCCCGACCGCCCGGAGCCCTGCCATGACCAGCCGCCGCACTTTCCTGGCCGCCGCCGCGGTCGCCGCCACCGCCGCCGCCCTGCGCCCCCTGCCCGCCTTCGCGCTGACGCCCGTCGCCGGGCCAGCGCTGCTCCGCCGCGCCATCCCCTCCACCGGGGAACGGATCCCGGTGATCGGCATGGGCACGTCGGGCAGTTTCGAGGCCGATGCAGCCGGCCGCGAGCCGCTGAAGGAAGTGCTGCGCCGCTTCGTCGCCGGCGGCGCCTCGGTGATCGACACTTCGCCGAACTACTCCAACGCGGAGGACGTGCTGGGCGACCTGATGGCCGAGCTCGGGCTGCGCGACCAGATCTGGCTGGCCACCAAGCTCGCCGCCGACGACCGCGCCGCCGGCGAAGCCCAGTTCGCCGACTCGCTGCGGCGCCTGCGCACCGACCGCTTTGAGCTGCTGGCCGTGCACAACCTGCGCGACTGGAAGACCCAGCTCGCCTACGCACGCGAGCTCAAGGCCCAGGGCAAGGTGAAGTACGTCGGCCTGACCCACTTCCGCGACGATCAGCACGAAGCGCTGGCCGACATCGTCGCCGCCGAGAAGCCCGACTTCGTGCAGATCAACTACTCGGTGAGTGCGCCGAACGCGGCCCGGCGCGTGCTGCCCGTGGCGCGCGACACCGGCACGGCGGTGATGATCAACCGCGCCTTCGACGACGGCCGGCTGTTCGCGCGCGTCGCCGGCAAGGCGCTGCCGGGCTGGGCCGCCGAGGCCGGCGTCACGTCCTGGGCGCAGATGTTCCTGAAGTTCGCGATCAGCCACGAGGCCGTCACCGTGGTGATCCCGGCCACCGGCAAGCCCGACCGCCAGAGCGACAACCTTCGCGGCGGCACCGGCTCCCTGCTCAGCGCGGCGCAGCAGGCCGAGCTGGTGGCGATGTTCGCCTGATGGCCGCCGGGCCGCTGGCAGGCCGGCTGGCCCGGCTGTTCAAACTCGAGGCGGGCGAGGCGCCGGCGGTGTTCGCCGGCCTCGGCATGTTCTTCCTGCTCTTCACCGGTTACGCGCTGCTGCGGCCGGTGCGCGACACCATGGGCATCGCCGGCGGCGTGGACAACCTGCAGTGGCTGTTCACCGCGACCTTCGTGGTGATGCTGCTGGCGATCCCGCTGTTCGGCTGGGTGGCGGCGCGCGCAGCACGGCGGCGGATCCAGCTTTGGACCTATGGGTTCTTCGCGCTGAACCTGGTGGCGTTCGCGGCCGTGTTCGTGGCCGACCCGGAGAATGCCTGGGCCGGCCGCACGTTCTATGTCTGGCTGTCGGTGTTCAACCTGATCTCGATCTCGGTGGCCTGGAGCGTGCTGGCCGACCTGTTCTCGATGGCGCAGGCCAAGCGCGTTTTCGCACTGATGGCGGCCGGCATGAGCGCCGGCGGCCTGGTCGGACCTCTGTTGAGCGTGGCCCTGGTCGGGCCGCTGGGCTATGCCGGCATGATGCTGGTCTCGGCGGCCTTCCTGATGGGCTCGGCCGCCTGCGCCTACCGGCTGCAGCGCTGGCGCGACCAGCAGCCGCTGCGGCCGGGCGAAGAACCCACGCGGCGTTCGCCGCTGGGCGGCAATCCCTTCGCCGGCATCGGCACGGTGCTGCGCTCGCCCTTCCTGCTGGGCATCGCGACCTTCGTGGTGCTGCTGGCCAGCGTCACCACCTTCCTCTACTTCGAGCAGGCGCGCCTGGTCGAACTGCATTTCCCCGACCGCGAAAGCCAGACGCGGGTCTTCAGCTACCTCGACATCACCGTGCAGGCCCTGACCATCCTTACCCAGCTCTTCTTCACCGCGCGCATCGCGCAGCGCCTGGGCGTGGTGGTGCTGCTGGCGGCGGTGCCGGCGGTGATGGCGCTGGGCTTCCTGTGGCTGGCGCTGGCGCCGACCTTCGCGGTGTTCGCGGCGGTGATGGTGTTCCGGCGCGCCGGTGGCTATGCGCTGGCGCGCCCGGGCCGCGAGATGCTGTTTACCGTGGTCGCGCCCGAGGCCAAGTACAAGGCCAAGAACGTCATCGACACGGCGGTCTACCGCGGCGCCGACGCCATCAGCGGTTGGGTGAAGACCGGCATCGATGCCGTGGCCGGCAATCCGGCGACCGTTTACGTGGCCGGCGCGCTGCTGGCGCTGGCCTGGGCCTGGACGGGCATCTCGCTGGGCCGCGCACAGAAGCGCCTGGCGACCGCGGAAGAGCGCGGCGCGGGCTGAAGACCGGCCCTGCCGTCGGTGCCGCGAGGCTTTCGGACGCGCCGCGCCCGGCGCCGTCGGCACCCCGGCGAAGATCCGAAGGAAAAGGCCGGGCGCTGGGCCCGGCCTTCTTGTTTCAGGCGCTGGCGCGCCGGCGCTTTGGGAAACCGACCATCCGGTTCAGCTCCTCGTCCCAAAGCTTCAGCTTCGCCGACTTGAAGCTGCTCCACAGCGTCACCCGCGGCCCCGCCTGCAGCAGCGGGTGCGACAGGAAGGCTTCGCGCAGGCGGTAGTTCGGGATGCGGCTGGCCAGGTGGTGGATGTGGTGGTAGCCGATGTTGCCGGTGAACCAGTGCAGCACCCGCGGCAGGTCGAAGTAGGAGCTGCCGTTGACGGCGGCCTCGTTCGAATCCCACTCGTGGCCGCGCTTCCAGTAAGCCGTCTCGAAGGTGTGCTGCACGTAGAACAGCCACACGCCCAGCGCGCCGGCGATCAGCACGATCGGCAGGTGCACCATCAGCACCGTCTTCCAGCCGATCGCCCAGGCCATCAGGCCGCCGACCAGCAGCAGCATCAGGTTGTTCACCAGAACGCTCGCCCACTCCTTCTTCCAGGTGAACGGCAGGTCGAACGGGAAGCGGTGCTTGATCACGAACTGGTAGGCCGGGCCAATGCCCAGCAGGACCGGCGTGCTGCGATAGAAGCGGTAGCAGAAGCGCTTGAACGCCGGCAGCGCCTGGTACTCGGCCACGGTCAGCGTGTCGATGTCGCCCATCTCGCGCCGATCGAGGTTGCCCGAGGTGCCGTGGTGCACCGCGTGGGTCTTCTTCCAGTAGCCGTAGGGGAACAGCGTGATCAGCCCCAGCACGCCGCCGACCAGGTTGTTGGCGCGCGCGCTGGCGAAGAAGCTGCCGTGCCCGCAGTCGTGCTGGATGATGAAGGTACGCACGTACAGGCCAGCCGCCGGCAAGGCCAGCAACAGGGTGAAGGCGTAATGCCAATCGGCGTGGATGCTCCACGCCATCAGGGCCCAGATCGCCGCGAACAGCGGCAGCGTATTGATGAGTTGCCAGACGGCCTTGCCGAGCTGGGGTTTCGCAAACTGAGCGCAAAGCTGGCGCAAGTTGACGGACGGGGGCGACGCTTCGGCGGGGTGGCTCATCGGGGCTCCTGGAGGACAACTGTATTGTGTGGGCGCCCGGGGCAATGGGCAACTTCAAGCGCTTGATGGAAGCGCGCACCCGAGCCCCCGATGTCAGCGAAACAGGACGTAGTAAGCCGCGCTTTGCACATCTTGTCCTGATTTACTGCTATTTCGGACTTTTCCCCTGCATAAACAGGGCATGAAGCGGAAGTGGTTAGTGCCTTTGAGCAGGCAAGGACAGCCAACACCCCCTGCTTTCGCCCCACCCCCTTGCCGGCGACCCCGGGTCGGTGGTCCCCTCCTTCCACGCGGCCGGCACGACATCCTCCTCGTCGATTCGGGCCGGTGGTTTTACGTTCAACAGCCCCCTGGCGTTGACGACCTTGGGCAGGGCAATCGACTGTTTTCGGGACAGGCGGCCCTGCCATTTTTTT
>NZ_JALHQI010000010.1:57678-63061 GCF_022842045.1 Arenimonas sp.
GCGCACGCGGTGGCGCAGAATGGCGGGGTGACGGGAAAGAGGGTTGCCATGCCGCGGATTGATTTCGAGTTGGATCGGGAGTTCGTCGAACTCAACCAGCTGCTGAAGCTGGCGGGCGTCTGCGACAGCGGCGGCATGGGCAAGCAGATCGTCGCCACCGGCGAAGTGACGGTGGACGACGTCCAGGAACTGCGCAAGACCGCCAAGATCCGCGCCGGCCAGGTCGTGCGCCTGGACGACATCGAGATCCACGTCATCCCCGGCTGAGCCGGGGTGACCGCGGGCCTACTCGCCCGCGAAGCAGAAGAAGTTGAGCTTGTTGCCGTCGGGGTCGCGGAAATAGGCCGCGTAGAAGCCGCCGCCGCGCATGCCCGGCGCGCCCTCGTCGGTGGCGCCCAGCGACAGCGCCAGCGCGTGCAGGCGGTCCACTTCCGCCGGATTGGGCGCGTCCAGCGCCACCATGACGCCATTGCCCACCGTGGCGGGCTTGCCATCCCAGGGCTTGGTGACGCTGACGCCCGCGCCCTTCGGGTCGGTGACCCAGGCGACGAAGACGCCCTCGTGCTCCATGAAGCGCTTGCCGCCCATCGCGCCGAACAGCGCATCGTAGAAAGCGACGGCGCGGGGAAGATCGTTGGTGCCGAGCGTGACGTAGCCAATCATCGGGCTTCTCCGGGTGGGTTCACAGCATGGGTAGCTTCAGGCCTTGCTCGCGCGCGCAGGCCTTGGCGATTTCGTAGCCGGCGTCGGCGTGGCGCATCACGCCGGTGCCGGGGTCATTCCACAGCACGCGGCCTAGCCGGGCGGCGGCGGCGTCGGTGCCGTCGGCCACGATCACCACGCCGCTGTGCTGGCTGTAGCCCATGCCCACGCCGCCGCCGTGGTGCAGCGACACCCAGGTGGCGCCGCCGGCGACATTGAGCATGGCGTTGAGCAGCGGCCAGTCGGAGACGGCATCGCTGCCATCCATCATGGCCTCGGTTTCGCGGTTGGGGCTCGCAACCGAACCCGAGTCAAGGTGGTCGCGGCCGATCACGATCGGCGCGCTGACTTCGCCGCTCTTCACCATCTCGTTGAAGGCCAGCGCCAGGCGGTGGCGGTCGCCCAAGCCAACCCAACAGATACGCGCCGGCAGGCCCTGGAACTCGATGCGCTCGCGCGCCATGTCCAGCCAGCGGTGCAAATGCGGATTGTCGGGAATCAACTCCTTTACCTTGGCGTCGGTCTTGTAGATGTCCTCCGGGTCGCCGCTTAGCGCGACCCAGCGGAACGGCCCGACGCCGCGGCAGAACAGCGGCCGCACGTAGGCCGGCACGAAGCCCGGGAAGTCGAAGGCGTCCTTGCAGCCGACGTCGAAGGCCATCTGCCGGATGTTGTTGCCGTAGTCGAAGGTGGGGATGCCCATGTCCTCGAAATTGAGCATCGCTTCGACATGCGTGCGCATGGAGTGCTTGGCGGCGTCGATCACGCGCTGCGGGTTGTTCTTCTGCTCGCTGAACCACTCCTCCAGCGTCCAGCCGGCCGGCAGGTAGCCGTGCAGCGGGTCATGGGCGCTGGTCTGGTCGGTGACCGCATCCGGGCGGACGCCGCGGCGCACCAGTTCGGGCAGGATCTCGGCGGCATTGCCCAGCAGCGCGATCGACTTGGCTTCGCCGGCCGCGCAGTACTTCGCGATGCGCGCGAGCGCGTCGTCGAGGTCGGCGGCCTGCTCGTCCACGTAGCGGGTGCGCAGGCGCATGTCGATGCGGCTCTGCTGGCATTCGATGTTGAGCGAACAGGCGCCGGCCAGCGACGCCGCGAGCGGCTGCGCGCCGCCCATGCCGCCCAGGCCCGCGGTCAGGATCCAGCGGCCGGACAGGTTGCCGCCGTAGTGCTGGCGGCCCATCTCCACGAAGGTCTCGTAGGTGCCCTGCACGATGCCCTGCGAGCCGATGTAAATCCAGCTGCCGGCCGTCATCTGGCCGTACATCATCAGGCCCTTGGCATCGAGCGCGTTGAAGTGTTCCCACGTGGCCCAGTGCGGCACCAGGTTGGAGTTGGCGATCAGCACGCGCGGGGCGTCCGGGTGCGAGGGGAAGACGCCGACGGGCTTGCCGCTCTGCACCAGCAGGGTTTCGTCGTCGCCAAGCGTGCGCAGGGTTTCGAGGATCTTGTCGTAGCAGGCCCAGTCGCGGGCGGCGCGGCCGATGCCGCCGTAGACCACCAGGCCGGCCGGGTTCTCGGCGACGTCGGGGTCGAGGTTGTTCTGCAGCATCCGGTAGGCGGCTTCGGTCAGCCAGCTCCGGCAGCTGAGCTGCTTGCCGCGCGGGGCGCGGACCAGGCGGGAAGGATCGTGGCGCGGGGACGTGGGCATCGGCGGCTCCGGGAAGGCAGGCGCCGATTATAGGTTTCCGGGGCGGGCGCCGTGCGCCGGCAGGCTCAGCCGCCGACGCGCGGGCTCAGCAGGCGCAGGGCCTCGGCAGTGTCGCGACCACCGGTCTGGCGCAGTTCTTCGCCCGAGTAGGACTCGCCGATCGCATTCGTGCAGCCTTTGCTGTCGCGCCGCTTGATCCGGGTGCCGGTCTCGCGCAGGCAGTGGCGCGGCGTTTCAGGCCTCGTCTCGTCGGCAATCACGATGGCCGGTTCTTCGGCACCCGCCACCGGCTCGGACGCCTTGGCGGGCTCGGCGGCCTCGACCGGCGCCGAGGGGGCGACCGGCGCCTCGGCGGGCCGCGCCTGGACGGCGAAGGCGGACAGCGCGAACAGCAGGCCCAGGGCAACGTGTTTCATGGCGGTCTCCGGCGGGTGTCGACGCGTCCAGTCTATGCCTGCCGGCGCCGAAAAGCTGGCTCCCGCCTGACCGGCGATGTTCAGCTTCGCCAGCGCTAGGCCAGCAGCGCCGCCAGCGTGGCGCGGTAGCGCGCCGCGATGGCCTCCGCATCCCGGTGGTGGCCGTCGGCGACCAGGCGCTGGCCGGCCACGTGGGTCTCGCGCACCAGGGAGCGGTTGCCGGCGAATACGAAGCGATCGAGCAGGTCGGCCGCGGTCGCGCCGGCCAGCGCCGGCGACAGACCGTCGAGGACGACCAGGTCAGCGCCGGCGTCCGGGCCCTGCCCACAGGCGCGCAAGCCGCCAGCCAGGGCCTGGGAGTAAAGCAGCGCGCCGGTGCTCGGCTGGTTGGCGCCAACCGCGATGTTGCGCCGGCGCGTCACCAGGCGCTGGCCATACTCCAGCCAGCGCAGCTCCTCGACCGGCGATACCGACACGTGCGAATCCGAGCCGATGCCCCAGTGCCCGCCCGCATCGAGGAAGGCGCGCAGCGGGAACAGACCGTCGCCAAGGTTGGCCTCGGTGGTCGGGCAGATCGCCACCGTCGCGCCGCTGCGGGCGATGCCCTGCACTTCCCCGGCCTCGAGGTGGGTCGCGTGCACGAGGGTCCAGCGCGCATCGACCGGCACGTTCGCCTGCAACCACTCGACCGGGCGGGCGCCGCGCAGCGCCAGGCAGTCCTGCACTTCGCCCACCTGTTCGGCGACGTGGATATGGATCGGCATCGGCGCGTCGCCGATGGCCTGCAGCACGGCGGCCAGCGCGGGCGGCGGCACTGCGCGCAGGCTGTGGAAGGCGACGCCGACCTTCAGGGTGGCGGACTCCAGCGCGCGAAGCGACTGCAGCAGGGCCAGGTAAGCCTCGAGCGAATGGCCGAAGCGGCGCTGCCGCTCGCCCAGCGGGCGGCCGTCGAAGCCGCCGCTCATGTACAGCACCGGCAGCAGGGTGAGGCGGATGCCGGTGTCGCGTGCGGCGGCGATCAATGAATGCGACATCGCCGCGGGATCGGCGTAGGGCTGGCCGTCCGGCGCATGGTGCAGGTAATGGAACTCGCAGACGCTGGTGTAGCCGGCTTCCAGCATCTCCGCGTACAGCTGGGTGGCGATGGCGTACTGCGAGTCCGGGTCGACGCGCCCGGCGAAGCGGTACATCAGCTCGCGCCAGGTCCAGAAGCTGTCCTGCGGATCGCTCTGCCGCTCGGCCAGGCCGGCCATCGCGCGCTGGAACGCGTGCGAATGCAGGTTGGGCAGGCCCGGCAGGCGCCAGTGGCCGTCGGGCCCGGCGGCGGTCGGGAAACTCGGGGCGGCGGCGTCGGGCATGGCCGCGAGTTTCGCATGCGGCCGCGCGGGGCGCATACAATCCCAGCCATGAATGCCCTGACCGGAACCCGGGTGCTGGAGCTGTCGCGGGTGCTCGCCGGGCCCTGGTGCGGCATGGTGCTGGCCGACCTCGGCGCCGACGTCATCAAGCTCGAATCCTTCGACGGCGACGACACCCGCGGCCTCGGCCCGCCCTTCCTCGACGGCATGTCGGCCTACTTCGCCTGCTGCAACCGCAACAAGCGCTCGCTGGCGATCGACCTGCGCGCGCCGTCGGCGCGGCCGTTGCTCGAAGCGCTGGTGCGCGAGGCCGACGTGCTGGTCGAGAACTACCGCACCGGCGGCGCCGAATCGCTGGGAGTGGGCTACGAAGCGATGGCCGCCATCAATCCGCGCCTCGTCTACTGCTCGATTTCGGGGTATGGCCGCACCGGCCCCGGCGCGAAGCTGCCCGGCTACGACTACGTGGTGCAGGCCGAGGCCGGCATGATGGCCATCACCGGCCCGGCCGACGGCGGCGCCTACAAGGCCGGCGTCGCGGTGGCCGACCTCGCCACCGGGCAGAACGCCGCCACGGCCATCCTGGCCGCGCTGCTCCAGCGGCACCGCACCGGGCGCGGCCAGCGCATCGACGTCTCGCTGTTCGACAGCCAGCTGGCGATGCTGGCGAACGTGGGCAGCAACGCGCTGTTCACGGGCGCCGATGCGCCGCGCCACGGCAACGCCCATGCCAGCATCGTGCCCTACCAGGCGTTCCGGGCCCGCGACCGCGAGTTCGTGCTGGCGGTGGCCAGCGAGAAGCTGTGGATCGAGGCCTGCCGGGCGCTGGACCGAGACGACTGGCTGCGCGATCCGCGCTACGGCAACAACGCCGCGCGCGTGCAGCATCGCCAGGCGCTTTGCGCCGACATGGCCGCTTTGTTCGCGACCGAGGATGCCGCGCACTGGTTGGAACTCTTCAGCCAGGCCGGCGTACCGGCCGCACCGATCAACACCGTGCGCCAGGCGCTGGACCATCCGGTCGCGACCGCCGGCGGGATGCGCGCGGTCATCGACGGCATCCCGATGGTGGGCAGCCCGCTGCGGCTGTCGGCCTCGCCGCCGCGGCTGGAGCGGGCACCGCCCACGCTGGGCCAGCACAGCGACGAGATCGCGCGCGAGTACGGCTTCGTGCCCGAGCTGCTGCGCCATGAGGGCGCCATCCGATGATCGGCCGCCTCGCCCCGCCCTGGGACAAGCTGCTGGTCGACGCGCGG
>NZ_JALHQI010000011.1 GCF_022842045.1 Arenimonas sp.
GCGGCGATGGCGGCAGCGCCGGTCGTGGCGCCCGCGCCTGTCCCGGCGGTCGAGCCCACGCCGGCCGCCGAGCCTGCTCCGATGCCGGAAGCGGCTGAAGTGCGCGCCGACGCCCCGGTGGCGTTGGCGGCCGAGCCGCGCCCGTTCGTTGAGATCGTGCCGGCCCCGGCGGCCCCGGCGGCGGAAGCTGCCGCGGCGCCCGCGCCCGTCGTCGAGCCCACGCCGGCCGTCGAGCCTGAGCCGGTGGTTGCCCCCGTGATCGTGCCGACGCCGGTGGCCCCGGCGATCGCCGCCGAGCCGCGCGTTGCCCCGGAGCCCGCGCCGTTTGCGCTGTCGACGCCGGCCGCCGCGCCGGTGCAGGCCAGCCTGATTCCGGCCGAGCCCGAGGTCGTCGCCCCTGCGGCGCCGGTGAACCCGTTCCTGCGCACGCAGCCGGCGGTGTTCGATGCGCCGCCTGTGGCCGAGGCCAAGCCCATAGTCGCGGCCAACCTGCCGGAGCCGGCCGCCGACGCCCAGCCGGAGGTGGCCACGCCCGAAGTGCCGCCGGCGCCGAACTGGTCGCTGGAAGGCCAGGATGCGGAAAAACCGTCCACGCCGAACTAAGAAGAAGGGCGCCGCAAGGCGCCCTTCTTCTTTGCGCGGTCAGATCGCGTAGACCGGATCCGAGATGCCGTGCTGGCCGGCCATGCGCGCCAGCGCCACGGTGTCCTTGATGCCCAGCTTCTCGTACAGCCGGTACTTGTGCGTGGCCACCGTCTTGCCGCTCAGGCTCAGGCGCCGGCCGATCTCTTCCATCCGCATGCCCTGGCACAGCATCCGCGCCACCTCCAGCTCGCGCGGCGACAGCAGGTCGAAGGGCGAGTCGTCGCCGCCCAGCCGCGACAGCGCCATCCGCTGCGCCACCTGGCTGGCCAGGTAGCGGCGGCCGCGCGCGACTTCTCGGATGGCACGCAGCAGTTCGTGGGCATCGCAGGCCTTGCCGAGGTAGCCGCTGGCGCCGGCCTCGATCAGCCGGCGCGGCATCGGCCCGTCCTCCTGCACCGAGACGATCAGGACACGCGAGCCGTACTCGCCGCGGACGATGCGCTCGGTGATGTCCAGGCCGCTGATGCCCGGCAGGTGCAGGTCGCAGATGACGACGTGCGGCTTGAGCTTGCGGATGGCGGGCAGGCCTTCCTCGCCGCTGCCCGCTTCGCCAACGACCTGGAAGTCGGCCTCGCGTTCCAGGATCAGGCGGTAGCCGGTGCGGACCAGGGCGTGGTCGTCCAACAGGAATACTCGGATCATTGCGCTCTCCCCAGGGCGTCGGGTCCAAGCTACGCGGCGCCTGAAGCGCGGCGGCATCGCCATCCGCCACGATCGCCGGTAGGAATTCTCCCCAAGGTTTCGAAACTATCGAAGCGGCGCGCAGTTTTGTAATCCGGCCGTCATTTCGCCCCGAATCACTAACCAGGTAAGAAGCCCGCCGCCGCTATGCTGGCCGCGCCTCGGGGAAGGCCACGGGAGGACCGGGATGCCACTGCACCGCCGCTTCGCGCTGCTGCTGCTCGCGCTGTGCCTGCCGCTGGTACACGCCGTGGCGATGCGCGGCTTCATGCTGGCCGACCTGCATACCGCCGGCGCCGACCGCGCGCTGGTGTGGGTGGAAGGGACGCCCGAGCAGCTCGATGCGCTGGCCAACGTGGTGGATGCACGCCACGGGCGCGTGCCGGCCGGCCGCGTGCGCCTGCCCTCGCCTGCCGTGCGGCCACCGAAACCCTGCGGCCCCGATGCCCGCGAATACTCGATCGGCGCCCTGCACGGCGACCAGAACCACCCCGCCCGCGCGCTGCTGGAAATGCTGGCCACCGAAGCCGGCGCCACCGTCTGCCGAAGCCGCATGTTCGTATTCAACGAACTCGACGTGCCCCGTGATCTCAGCCTGGGTGAAACCGCCGCGGCGATGGCGATGCAGTCGCTGCTGCTACCCGCCGGTTTCGTGCTGGCCGGCTACTGGGCCTTCGCGCGCCAGCTGTCGCTGCCCGGGCCGAACGCCAGCCCGCTGCCGCTGTGGCGCCAGCTGGCGCTGGGCCTCGGCGTGGCGGTGCCCGCGTGGATCGCGCTGAAACTGCTGGGACTCGTAGTACCGGACTCCGGCATCGACAGCGGCTACACCGTGGCGGCGATCGGCTGGCCGATCGCCATTTCCATCGTGCTGCTCGAGCCCCTGATGCAGGAACTGGCGCTGCGCCTGTGGCTGGTCACGCTGGCCGAGCGCGCCATCGGTACCTGGCCCGCCGTCGCGCTGTCGGGGCTGGCGATCACGCCGATCCACTACACGCTGGACTGGCAGACCACCCTGCCCTCGGCCCTCGTCGGCTTCGGCATCGCCACGCTCTACGTCCGCACCCGCTCTCTTTGGGCTTGCCTGGCCGCGAACTCGACACTGGCCCTCGCGCTGTTCCTGCCTTGAGCGATATCAGCGACGGCTTCCCGTGAACGTGAGCCCGTCCCCCCAGGCGAACGAGCTCGACCATTCCTCGACGCCAGCCGGCGCGACATCGCTGCAAGCGCGCTCGCGGCTGCGATCCGGACGCCAGTAGGCGATTCCGGCGGCCAACGACCGTCGGCCGGCCCCTAGTCCCTGGACAACGGTGGCCAGCTGCAGTTCGCCCGCAGGCAACAGGTAGTTGCCCGGGGCCGGCGCCTGGATCCGGTCGTACCGTTGGCCAGGCTCGAACGCGTAGGCGGTCCGGATGCAGTAGTCCTCGCCGCTCAGATTGCGAACCACGTAGATGTATCCGCCGTATCCCGTGCCGGGCGCTTCGCCAAAAACGACTTCCACCTGCAGACCGCCCCACTCCTGACCAGTTGCGGTATCCAGCACCCCGCGTCCGGTGGTCTCGTACATCATCCGGGAGCCATACCCGCTGGACTCCACCAACGAACGGTAAAACTGCTCGCCGGTCTGCTGGGCGATCGCGGCGACAGGCGCCAGGCCGAAACCGATCACGAGACAAGCGATCAGCGATCTGCGAATGAAGCTCATGCCTAAATTCCCCCTGGAATAGTTGTGTCCACCGAATGTGGCCCTTGGGCGCCCACCGAAGCGGCACGACCGTTTGCACCCGAATGGATGGTGTGGGGTACTGGCGTCAATGAGTAGTGAAAAAAATGGCGGAGAGAGTGGGATTCGAACCCACGGAAGGTTTGACCCTTCGGCGGTTTTCAAGAGCGATGACTATATGTTGGCACGAACTTACAAATGCCAACCCTTATAAATCAAGAGCCTACAGTATTCGTAGATGCCTACTTGGCGAAGTTCTTCTCAAAAACACCCACCAGTTCCCCCGGCTGATTCATAGGACATCCGCTGCATTATCTCGGAGATTATCCAACGAGCCGAGTATCCGCTGCCTTAAAGAGCTATCGCCATACTTCGCTGCTCGGCGTTGCCAGATCGGCGGAAAACTGGAACCCACCTCCAGAAACCCATATCACACCCATCAACACGACAGCTTTCGAGTGACTCGCTCAGTTGGCTGACCCATGCCTCGGGGCTATCGGCTCACGCTGAGGTCGAGCTCAGGCGGGCGCCCGCACTCGGCTGTTTCATTCGTTGGCTAGTCGTCAACACCCAGTGCTGATCGGCGCTGCACGCGAGTCATCGCACGGCTTATAACGACCTTGTTTCGGTGATCAAAAACGTCGTAGAAATCTCTTCGATTTCCTACAATCCCATACAGAAAAAGACGAACCACACGGATGAATATGTCGACAAGTTCCGCATTCTTCTCCGACCAGCGGGGAAAACTCCCGATGGCGATAGCGCCGAACATGCGGGCATCCGACACAGTGTGAACATAGGCATTGAGTTCGCCGTAGATTACTTTCAGATCGGAAATAACACTTTTTCCAATCGGCGAAGAGAAAAACGCAACTCCAGCTGCGTCATCGAACACATCAGGAACCGATGTTCGCTTGAGGATAAGCGGCTGCTCCTTGGCCGAAAATGCCTTCAAGTAAGACTCAATGGATGACCGAAGAGTCCCTCCCGCAGATCGACACAGACCAAGCAGGACGCTCATGACAAACTCTGAACAATCGGATACAACCTCACCCAAATAACTCTTGCCTACCTCGTCATAATCGGCAACAAACTCATTCCGCACAGACCCAGCATCGGAGACGAGCTCTCCAACTGTGGTTAGCAGCGCCAAAAACTGGGCATGCGCTTTGCGTATCTCCGCAACACGCGTGGCGTCCTGCACAACTCCATCAATTGAGAGCGTCCTGATGAAATCCAGGAACTCAGAAAAATCTTGTCGAGCAATTGCGTTCATTCAACAGATGTTGAGAGAGAGCGAATCGCTTCGTTCCAAGAGAACCCTGTTTGCCGGGACCGCTTTTTTATCTGGGCCATGGAGTCCGACTCATCGCTGATCTTATTCAGTAAATCCCCGACCTCCCGGAGCCGAGCCGGGCTGGCGTTTATTGACTCCATGATCAGCATGCCGATCATTTCATAACGGGAGCGCTTCTCCCACCTTGCAATGGAAATTTGCAAAGCTTCGACCCCGAACTTGGCAATGTCTTCATTTGCAGGGAAGAGTTCCAAATCGGCAAGAACGAGAGACATTGAGCCGACCAGCGCTTTCAAATCACGCTGCTGATCGCGCATCTTGGACTTCTTCTCGGCTTTCCTTCGCTCGCTCTTTTCGTTGTGAGCAAGAAGCCGAAGATAGGAAACACCACTGAGAAGTTCATTCGGCTCCCGAGACCTGATCGCCCACACAATCTCTTGCAGGAGATCTAGTGACTTCAGAGCCACATCGACTTCAGTTTGCGTGGACTTCTTAGTCGCCATTATGTAGTCCTTACTACCAACTCGTTCGTAGCATTAATTATCGCGCTCCTCATGTCAGGAGCTTCGGAATCGAGCATAAAAACATTATTCAATTGCTGTTGGGCAAACTTGACTCGACCTGGAATTTCCGAGGTGAAAATCTTGTCCTTCCAATATCTGTCGCCGGACAAGTAAGCCTTGGCGTCGTTTAGAACATTGGTGCCTTGACGGGTCATCGTAAGGACAACTCCAGCACACTTTACCGATAGTCCATAGTTTTCCTTCCGGTCATCTACGATGCTCTTCAGCAAGTCGAGACCAGTTAGAGAAAGGGGATCGGGACGAACGGGTATCAAATAGTAGTCACTAGCAATCAACGCGCTGGTCATCCAAACGGAAGGCGTCGGAGGCGTGTCGATGATTACGTAATCGTAGTCAGTGTCACCTCGGATCGCTGCCAGATACGCTTTGAGTCTGTTCTCCCGCCCCTCCCCGGGAGCCATCTCCAACCGATACAGGTCAAGGCTGCCAGGCAAAAGGAAAAGTTTTTCACGAACTTCGACCACTTCTATTTCATTCAGCGTCTTTGGCTGAACCTCCGTGGAGCCTTGCACGGTCGATGCCTTGACTCTTTTTCTGTCGAACAAGTCCAACATGGTGTCGCGCCCGGCCTCCCTGTGAGCAACGTAGTCATCAGGTGACATAAGGCATTGAGTCCCGTTGAACTGCGGATCGACATCCAACATAAGAACCGTGGCGCCATGTTGCCGGGTGAGACAATCTGCGACGTTGACAGCGAGCGTAGTTTTGCCGACCCCACCCTTCATGTTGATTAGACTGATCACTTTCATTCTGCTGCCCCCTTCTCGCAGTCAATCATAAGCACATCCCCCGCGACCATAAGGGCTCCCCCCTTGACGCAATCAGGCAATGCCGCCTCAAAGACGAAGAGTGTCAATTCAATCCCATTACCATCCCGCCACTGCACACAGCACGAAATTTTCAGTTGGACCTCACTTGAGAAAGGCGAGCTGCGACAACTCAATTCCGACTGAAGATCAACGTATGGCGGAGGGAGTGGGATTCGAACCCACGAGCCACTTTCGTAGCCTCTGGTTTTCAAGACCAGCGCGATCGACCGCTCCGCCATCCCTCCATGCCCACCAATGGTTCCCCCGACAATTGGTGCCACGCTCGAAAAAGTTCCCCTTTGGTTCCCCCGACGCAAATTTCCTACTCACTTCTGACCTAGCGTAACACCCAGGTCATTGAAATTATTAGGTTCCCCTTGCAGCGCCATCAGGTCGTCGGAAATTACCCTAACCGTTTCAAGACCGCTGCCTTAAACCACTCGGCCATCTCTCCGGTGTTCGTTTACATCTTTACATCCGGCGGACAGGGCACGCCGCCCTTGGTGCCGCACTTGAGGCGGCTGTCCTCGATGATGCCGGGAAGGCGCTCGGCGAGGAAGTCGATGAAGACGCGCACGGCGGGCAGCAGGCCGCGGCGGCTGGGGTAGATGGCGTGGCAGATGCCCTGGGGCAGGCTCCACTGCGGCAGCACCACCTCCAGCTCGCCGCGGCGGATGGACTCGGCGCAGGTCAGCTCGGGCAGCAGCACCACGCCCAGGCCATCGCGGGCCGCGGCCATCAGCAGTGGGAAGTCGTGTGCCATCAGCGTCGGCGTCAGCTCGACTTTTTGCACCTGACCTTCCGGCCCGTGCAGGGTCCAGCGCTGGCGGCTGTCGTCCTCGCTCATGCTCAGCGTGGTGTGGCCGGCCAGGTCGGCGGGCACTTCGGGGCGGCCGATGCGGTCGAGGTACTTCGGACTGGCCACCAGCAGCTCGCGCAGCTGGCCGAAGCTGCGGGCCACCATCTCGCCGTCGTCGGTGAGCTGGCTGCGCACGCGGATGGCCACGTCGAAGCCTTCCTGGATCACGTCCACCCGGCGGTTGCTCACGTGCAGCTGCAGGCGCACCTGCGGGTGCTTCTTCATGAAGTCGGGCAGGATCGGGCCCAGCACTTCCTGGGCGATGGCCACCGGGCAGCTGACCTTGATGCTGCCGCGCGGCGCGGCGCTGACGCGGTCCACCGCCTCGCGCGCGGCCTGGGCCTCGGCCAGCATGGTCTGGGCGTGGCGGTACACGCTCTGGCCGACGTCGGTGACGGCGAACTTGCGGGTGCTCCGCTGCAGCAGGCGCACGCCGAGCTCGTTCTCGAGCTGGGCGATGCGGCGGCTCAAGCGGCTCTTGGGGATGCCCAGCGCGCGCTCGGCCGCAGCGAAGCCGCCGTGCTCGACCACCATCGCGTAGAACTGCAGGTCGTTCAGATCCGGGTGGTTCATGCACCGATCCTTTCAAGGCCGCCAAGGTAGGGACGCAGCGCGGCCGGCACGGCGATGCTGCCGTCGGCCTGCTGGTGGTTCTCCATCACGGCGATCAGGCAGCGGCCAACGGCCACGCCCGAGCCGTTGAGCGTATGCACGGGCTCGGGCTTGCCGGTGGCCGGGTTGCGCCAGCGCGCCTGCATGCGCCGGGCCTGGAAGTCGCCGCAGTTCGAGCAGCTGCTGATCTCGCGGTAGGTGCCCTGGCTGGGCAGCCACACTTCCAGGTCGTAGGTCTTGGTGGCGCCGAAGCCCATGTCGCCGGTGCACAGCAGCACCTTGCGGTAGGGCAGCTCGAGCTTCTCCAGCACGACCTCGGCGCAGCGCGTCATGCGCTCGTGTTCTTCCGCGGATTCGTGCGGCCGCGCGATGGAGACCAGCTCCACCTTCTCGAACTGGTGCTGGCGGATCATGCCGCGGGTGTCGCGGCCGTGGCTGCCGGCTTCGGCGCGGAAGCACAGCGAGTGAGCGGCCATGCGCAGCGGCAGGCGGGCGTCGTCCACGATCTCGTCGCGGACAATGTTGGTCAGCGGCACTTCGCTGGTCGGGATGAGGTAGCGCCGGCTGTCGCCGAAGTCGGTGGCGAACAGGTCCTCCTCGAACTTCGGCAGCTGGCCGGTGCCGCGCAGGCTGTCGGCGTTGACGATCAGCGGCACGTTCACTTCCAGGTAGCCGTGCTCGCGGGTGTGCAGGTCAAGCATGAACTGGGCCAGGGCACGGTGCAGGCGCGCCAGCTCGCCGCGCAGCACCGTGAAGCGGGCGCCGCTGAGCTTGGCGGCGGTGTCGCCGTCGAGCCAGCCGTCGCGGGCGCCGAGCTCGACGTGGTCCTTCACCGGGAAGTCGAACCGGCGCGGCTCGCCGTGGCGGCGCACCTCCACGTTGTCGTGCTCGTCCTTGCCCGCCGGCACGCTGGCGTCGGGCAGGTTGGGCACCGCCATCGCGATCGCGTCGATCTCGGCACGGATCACCTCCAGGCGCGCCTCGCCCGCCTTGAGCTCGTCGGCGATGCCGGCCACTTCGGCCATCAGCGCGGTGGTGTCCTCGCCCTTCCCTTTCGCCTGGCCGATGGCCTTGGAGCGGGTGTTGCGCAGGTTCTGCAGCTCCTGGGTGCGGGTCTGGATCTGCTTGCGCTCGGCCTCGAGCCGCTCCAGCGCGGGCACGTCCAGCGCGAAGCCGCGGGTGGCCTGCAGGCGGGCGGCGGTCTCGGCAAGCTGGCCGCGCAGGAGGGTCGGGTCAAGCATGGGTCATTCCAAAATTGAAACGGGCTGGCGAATTATCCACCCACGCCTTCCAGTCGCGCAACGACTTGTGGGCGACCTGCCGTCGGGCGGATGCAAGGCCCCGCGGGTGTTCCAGGCGGCGGTGGCAGCTGGCGCGGCATGGCCACTCCGAGGGGGGGCCGACGTTCTTTCGGGTGCGTGCCAACCGGCGCGCCCTGACCCACCCCCGGAGTGCACAAATGAACAGCCGCGTCGTCCTTCCCCTCGCCGTCGCCAGCGCAATCCTGCTGGGCCTCGGCGCCCCTGCCCTGGCCGCGCGGCCGGGCGCCGCATCGCTACAGCCTGCCCGTGTGGATGCCAGCGAACTGAGCCCCGCCGAGCGCGGCGAGCTCACGCGCCAGCTGGTGCTGAAGTGGGGCCACTACGTCGAGCGCGTGCACGGCGTGCCGATGGCCACCTGGGCCGAGCGCATGGTGCCCAGCCTGATCCGGGCCGATGCCACCAATTTCCGCGAGGCCGTGCAGCGCGACACCTTCGAGGGTGCGATGGCCGAGCTGGGCGGCGGCGGCCGCCTGCTCTCCGACGCGGAGGTCATCGACAAGCTCGCCGCGGGCCAGGAGGACGGCACGCTGACCCTGGGTGCGCTCGGCAATGACCTGGTCTATACCCCGGTCGCGCCCTGCCGCATCCTCGACACGCGGGTCGCCGGCGGTCCGATCGCCGCGAACGGCACGCGGAACTTCGTCGCCATCAATTTCCCGAACTTCACCTCGCAGGGCGGCAGCGCCACCAACTGCGGCACGCTGGGGCTGAGCGCGACCGCGGTGGCCATCAACCTCACCGCGGTGACGCCCGCCGGCGCCGGTTTCGCCACGGCCTATCCGTTCGGCACGACCCAGCCGCTGGCATCGAGCGTCAACTACACCGCCGGCGCCGTCGTCAACAATGCGTTGATCGTGCAGATCCCGAACCCGCTGGCCTCGTTCGACATGACGATCTACACCTTCGCGCAGTCGCATTACGTGGCCGACATCGTGGGCTACTTCGCGCCGCCGGTGGCCACCGCCCTGCAGTGCGTGGACACCGCCAACAGCGTAGTGAACGTGCCGGCGGGCGGCACCGCCAACGCCACTGCGCCGGCCTGTGCGGCCGGCTATACCCCTACCGCCACCAATTGCGAGGCCTCTGACTGGCTGGTGCCCTTCGTGTTCTTCCGTGCCGGTACGTGCTCGGCGCGCAACAACTCGGCCAGTGCCCAGGACATCCGCGCCTCGCGCACCTGCTGCCGGGTGCCCGGCCGCTGATACGCCGAACGCGGGCCGAGGCCGGGCATCTTCGATGCCCGGCCTTTTTTCTGGAAGCCAGCCCCTTGGCGGGCCGGGCCTTGCGAGCATTCACGCCCCACTTTCGTCGCCACGGGCACCCCGCATGCGCAAGTACATGGAAGATCACCTGGACATGCCCTTGTCCGACGTCCTGGCGCAGATCCAGGAGGGCGTGATGGAGCGCACGACCTACTTCGGCATCCCGACCCACAAGAGCCCGAACGACGCCTGGGCCTACCAGCAGCTGATCCACGCGATGCGTCCGGACGTGATCGTCGAGATCGGCACCAAGTACGGCGGCAGCGCGCTTTATTTCGCCCACCTGTGCGACCTGCTGGGACATGGCCGGGTCATCAGCATCGACATCCAGCACCACACGCTGCGCCCCGGGCCGGCCGCGCATCCGCGGGTGACGCTGCTCCTGGCCGACGCCTGCGAGGCTTTCCCGCAGGTGCGCGCGATGATCGCCCCGGGCGAACGCGTGCTGGTGGTCGAGGACAGCTCCCACACCTACGAGAACACGCTGGCCGTGCTGCGCACCTACTCCGCGCTGACGCGCCCCGGCGACCACTTCATCGTCGAGGACAGCATCTGCCACCACGGCCTGCGGGTGGGACCGGACCCGGGCCCCTACGAAGCCATCGAGGCGTTCGTGGCGGAGAACCCGGACTTCGAGGTCGATCGCAGCCAGGAGCTGCTTTTCATCACCTGGAATCCCAAGGGCTACCTCAGGCGCCGGGCGTCCAGTCCGGCCTGATCCCGCCGGCCAGCCGCGCGCCGGTCCATACCAGCGCCAGGCCGGCCACCAAGGTCAGCGCCAGGTAGGCCACGAGCAACCCGGGGCGCGCGCTGCGGGCGTAGAGCAGGCACTCGAGCATCAGCGCGGAATACGTGGTCAGCCCGCCGAGCACGCCGACGACCAGGAACGCGCGCAAGGCCATCGCGCCGGGCCCGCGATCGTCGAGCCACACCAGCAGGAAGCCGGCCGCGAAGCTGCCCAGAAGGTTCACCGCCAGCGTGCCCCAGGGCAGGCCGTCGCCGGCCTGGCGCAGCAGCCAGCCGCCGATGAGGTGGCGCGCGCCGGCGCCCAGCGCGCCACCCGCCATCACCAGCCAGAGCAGGGTCCAGTTCATGGCCGAAGCCTAGCCGAAACTTGTAGGCTTTGGTTTTCGATTCCGTCGCGAGATGCCCATGCGCTGCCTGTTGCCGCTCCTGCTTGCCGCCGCCCTGCCCGCCTTCGCCACGCCGCCGCTGGCCACCGTGTCGGAGCAATCCGGATTCACGCATACGGGCCGCTACCAGGAGGTCATCGAGCTGTGCGATGCCTTCGCCGCAAGGTATCCGCGCGCGGTGCGCTGCATGGACTTCGGCACCACGCCGCAGGGCCGGCCCATGAAAGCGCTGGTGGCGTCCACCGCGGGCGCGCTCGATCCGGTGGCGGCCCGCCAGCGCGGGCTGCCCGTGGTGCTGGTGCAGGGCGGCATCCACGCCGGCGAGATCGACGGCAAGGACGCCGGCTTCCTGGCACTGCGCGAAGTCCTCGAAGGCGAGGCGGCCGCGGGCGCGCTGGACAAACAGGTGCTGGTATTCGTGCCGGTGTTCAACGTGGACGGCCACGAGCGCTTCGGCGCCTGGAACCGGCCGAACCAGCGCGGCCCGGTGGAAATGGGCTGGCGCACCACGGCGCAGAACCACAACCTCAACCGCGACTACCTCAAGGCCGACTCGCCCGAGATGCAGGCGATGCTGGCGCTGGTGGAGGCCTGGGACCCGCTGGCCATCGTCGACCTGCATGCCACCAACGGCGCGCAGTTCGAACACGACATCGCGATCCAGGTCGAGCCGGTGCATGCCGGCCCGGCCGCGCTGCGCGCGATCGGCCGGCAATGGCGCGACGGCGTGATCGCCGACCTGGCCGCCCAGGGCTCGCTGCCGCTGGCCTTCTATCCCTCGTTCGTGGTCGACGACGACCCGATGTCGGGCTTCAGCGACTCGGTGGCGCCGCCACGCTTCTCCACCGGCTATTTCTGGCTGCGCAACCGGCTGGCGATGCTGGTGGAGACCCACTCCTGGCGCCCCTACCCCGAGCGCGTGCGCAGCACCCGCAACACGGTGGTCTCGGTGCTTGAACACATCGCGGCGAACGGCCAGGCCTGGCAGCGCGCGGTCCGCGAGGCCGACGTGGCCGCGAGCCAGCCAGACGCCACGCCCGTGCCGCTGACCTTCGCGGCGTCCGACCGGGTACGCATGATCGAATTCCGCGGCTATGCCTATACCCGCGAACCCTCCGACGTTTCCGGCGCGCTGATGACGCGCTACGACGAATCCACGCCGCAGCTGTGGACGGTGCCCATGCGCGACGACGTCCAGCCGGTGCTTGCGGTGCCGCTGCCCGGCGCCGGCTACCTGGTGCCGGCGGAACACGCGGCGATGGTGGGCGCGAAGCTGCGCACGCACGGCGTGCAGTTCCGGGCGCTGGCGGCAGCCGCGGAGCTGGACGTGCGGGCCTTCCGCGCGCAAACCCAGAAGTTCTCCGCCGGTTCGGTCGAGGGGAGGCAGACGCTGGCGGTCACCGGTGAATGGGCGCCGGAACGACGCGCGGTCGGCGCGGGCGCGCTGTTCGTGCCGATCCGGCAGCCGAAGTCGCGGCTGCTGATGGCGATGCTGGAGCCGCAGGCGCCCGACTCGCTGCTGGCCTGGGGCGCGTTCAACAGCCACTTCGAGCGCAAGGAATACATGGAAGCCTACGTGGCCGAGGACGTGGCGCGCGACATGCTGGCGAAGGATGCGGCGCTGCGGGCCGAGTTCGAGCGGCGGCTGGCGGAAGACGCCGCCTTCGCCGCCAGCCCGTCGGCGCGCCTGGAATTCTTCTATCGCCGGCATCCGTCCTGGGACGAACGCTTCGGCCTTTACCCGGTGCTGCGGGTGGACGTGGCGCCGCGCTGAGCGGCGCCGGCGGGCGGGTCGAACCACGCGGCCGGCATGCGGATGTTGCGCAGGTGCGCGGTCGTCAGGTGGGACGGGTAGAGCGGCGCGGCGAAGAAGCTCATCAACAGGCTGCGGCGCCGGCCGCCGCTGGCATTGAGGCTGCCGGCGTGCACCAGGTCGGCGGTGAACACCAGGATGTCGCCGGCGCGGCCGGAGAGCTGGATCGCAGCCGACGTATCGTCGAAATCAAAGGACGGCAGCCGGTGGCTGCCCGGCACGATGCGGGTTGCCCCGTTGGCCGGGCCGTAGTCGTCCAGGAACACGATGGCGAGCGCGGTGTCGCCGGGCCGCTGTGCCGAAAAATCGCGGTGCAGGCCCTGGTGGCCGCCACTGGGCAGCGGCTCCCGCCCCTCGACCTGGGCCAGGAAGAAGCGCTCGCCGATCAGCGCGCCCACCGCGGACAGCACCGCGGGCAAGCGGCACACCGCCTGCACCCCGGGCTCGGTATCCAGCAAGGCATGGCGCCAGTCGGCGCCGCGCGGCACCGGCCAATCGTGGTTCGCCAGCACGCCGGCGTCGAAGGTGGCCTGCAGGCCCGGGATCCGTTCCGCCGGGATAGCGCCGTGCAGCAGTGCGAAGCCATCGCGGTCGATGCGGTCCGCATCGGCGAAGGCCGGCACCGGCATCGCATCGCGCTCAGTCATGCGCCTTCCTGGCCTCGGCCCTGGCCGCGCGCAGCCGGTCGAGCTTGTCCTTGAGCTTGATCTCCAGGCCGCGGTCGACGGGCTCGTAGTAGACGCGTTCGCCCATCGCCTCGGGGAAAGCGGTCTGGTCGAGCGCGATGCCATGGGGCGCGTCGTGGTCGTACTGGTAGCCGCTGCCGTAGCCGAGCTGCTTCATCAGTTTGGTCGGCGCGTTGCGCAGGTGGATGGGCACCTCCTGCGTGCCGCCCTCGCGTACGTCGGCCTGCGCGGCCTTGAACGCGACGTAGCCGGCATTGGACTTGGCGCAGCTGGCGAGGTAGATCACCACCTGCGCCAGCGCCAGGTCGCCTTCCGGGCTGCCCAGGCGCTCGTAGGCATCCCAGGCTTCGATCGCCATCTGCAGGGCACGCGGGTCGGCCAGGCCGACGTCTTCCACCGCCATGCGCGTGATCCGGCGCGCGAGGTAGGCCGGGTCGCAGCCGCCGTCGAGCATGCGCGCGAACCAGTACAGCGCGCCGTCCGGGTTGGAGCTGCGCACCGACTTGTGCAGGGCCGAGATCTGGTCGTAGAACTGCTCGCCCTGCTTGTCGAAGCGGCGGGTGCGGTCGGCCAGCACCTGCACCAGGGCGGCCTCGGTGACGTGGCCGCCTTCGTCGGCGGCCAGTTCGGCGGCGATCTCGAGCAGGGTCAGGGCGCGGCGCACGTCGCCATCGGCGGCGCCGGCGATTTCGCGCAGGCGCTCGTCGTCCACGGCGATGCCCTGCCCGCCCAGGCCGCGCGCCTCGTCGGCCAGCGCGCGGCGCAGGGCCTGGGTGATGTCCTCGGGCGACACCGCTTCGAGCACGTGGACGCGGCAGCGCGAGAGCAGCGCGGAGTTGAGCTCGAAGCTCGGGTTCTCGGTGGTGGCGCCGACGAACAGGATGCTTCCGCGCTCAATGTGCGGCAGGAAGGCGTCCTGCTGGGTCTTGTTGAAGCGGTGCACCTCGTCCACGAACAAGACGGTCCTGCGTCCTTCGTTGAAGCGCTGTTCGGCCGCCGCCAGCACCTCGCGCACCTGCGGCAGGCCGGACAGCACGGCCGAGATCGCGACGAACTCGGCCTCGGCGTAGCGCGCCAGCAGCAGCGCCAGCGTGGTCTTGCCGCAGCCCGGCGGCCCCCAGAGGATCATCGAATGCACGCGGCCCGATTCCACCGCGCGCCGCAGCGCCGAGCCCGGCGCCAGCAGCCGGCGCTGGCCCACCATGTCGTCCAGCGAGGCCGGGCGCATGCGCTCGGCCAGCGGCTTGAGACCCTCGGCCGGCTGGAACAGCGGTTCAGTGGCGGGCTTGCCCTTGCGCATGCCGCCATTCTAGCGGGGTCAGGTTCGGAACCTGACCCCGTTGTTCAATCCCGCAGGGGGATGACCTGGGCGGATTCGGCCACTTCGCCGATCTGGTCCACGCCCTCGGGCTTGACGAAGGTGAAGGTGCCGGCGGCGAAGGCCGGGTTGCGCTTCCAGGCCGAGAAGCCCATGACCGTGCGCTGGCCCAGCCCGTCGAACATCTCCATCCGCGCCAGGCCGGCCGGGCTGAAACCCAGGCGGGCGCGGTCGAACGGTGCCTCGTCTGGCTTGCGCGGGGTCAGTTCGAGCCAGGCCAGGCCTTGTCCCTGCCCGCCTTCGGTGACCTTGAACTGGCGCTCCATCTGGCCGATGTCGATCAGCATGGCCAGCGGGCTGTTCTGCTCCTCGAGGCTTTGCTGGCGGACGGTGACCTGCTCCATGTCCGGGTCGTAGATCCAGATGTGGTCGCCGTCGGCCACGATCAGCTGCGGATACGGCTTGACGTACTCCCAGCGGAACTGGCGCGGCGCCTGCAGTTGCACCGTGCCGGACGAGGTCTCCTTCAGCGCGCCGTCGGCGTCATAGACGCGCTGCTCGAAGCTGGCCGACAGGCCCTGCACGCCGTTGCTGAAGACGTCGAGCTGCTCGCGCGCGCCGGCGTGGGCGACGCCCGCGGCGAGGGCCAGGAACAGGACGAGGAGCTTGCGCATGGTGGGTTCCACCGGAGGTTTGGTTGGGCAGGAGTCTGGCCGACGCCGGCTGAACGGCACGAAACGGGGTCAGGTTCCGAACCTGACCCCGCGGTTCAGCGGGGCGGCGGCGGGGCGATGACGGTGCGGTCGCCGTTGTGCTCGGGGCCCGAGACGATGCCGGCGGCCTCCATGGCTTCGATCAGGCGGGCGGCGCGGTTGTAGCCGATCTTCAGGCGGCGCTGCACGCCGGAGATGGAGGCGCGGCGGGTCTCGGTGACCACCTTCACCGCCTCGTCGTACAGCGGGTCGGACTCGTCGCCCGAGCTGCTGGCCTCGGGCAGGCCGCCGGGGCCGACCACGACGCCGTCGCCCATGGTCTGCACTTCCTCCAGCACGCCCTCGATGTAGTCGGGGCCGCCGCCGTTCGCGCGCAGGTGCGCGACGACCCGATGCACCTCGTCGTCGCTGACGAAGGCGCCGTGCACGCGCTCGGGCATGGCGGTGCCCGGCGGCAGGTAGAGCATGTCGCCGTTGCCCAGCAGCGTCTCCGCGCCGGACTGGTCAAGGATGGTGCGCGAGTCGATCTTGCTCGAGACCTGGAAGGCGATGCGGGTCGGGATGTTGGCCTTGATCAGGCCGGTGATCACGTCCACCGACGGCCGCTGCGTGGCCAGGATCAAATGGATGCCGGCGGCGCGGGCCTTCTGCGCCAGGCGGGCGATCAGCTCCTCCACCTTCTTGCCGACGATCATCATCATGTCGGCGAACTCGTCGATGAACACGACGATGAAGGGCAGCTCCTCCAGCACCCGCGGCGCCTCGCCCAGGTCCGGGTTCGGGCGGAACAACGGGTCCATCAGCGGCTGGCCGGCGTCGCGCGCGTCCTTCACCTTGCGGTTGAAGCCCGCGAGGTTGCGGACGCCCACGGCGCTCATCAGCTTGTAGCGCCGCTCCATCTCGGCCACGCACCAGCGAAGGCCATTGGCGGCCTCCTTCATGTCGGTGACCACGGGCGCCAGCAGGTGCGGGATGTTCTGGTACACCGAGAGCTCGAGCATCTTCGGGTCGATCATCAGCATCCGCACTTCCTTGGCGGTGCTCTTGTACAGCAGGCTCAGCACCATGGCGTTCACGCCCACCGACTTGCCCGAGCCAGTGGTGCCGGCCACCAGCAGGTGCGGCATGCGCGCCAGGTCGACCACGATCGGCCGCCCGGCGATGTCCTTGCCCAAGGCCATCGCCAGCGGCGAGGCCACCTTGTCGTATTCCTTCGAGCGCAGGATCTCGCTGAGGTAGATCGTCTCGCGGTGCGAATTCGGGATTTCCAGGCCCACCACCGACTTGCCCGGGATCACGTCCACCACGCGCACCGACTTCACGCTCAGGCCGCGGGCGATGTCCTTGTCGAGCGAGCTGATCTGGCTGCCCTTGACGCCTGGCGCCGGCTCCATCTCGAAGCGGGTGATGACCGGGCCGGGATAGGCGCCGACCACCTGCACTTCCACGCGGAAATCCTTGAGCTTGAACTCGATCTGGCGCGACAGGGTCTCGAGGGTTTCCTCGGAATAACCCTTGGGCTGCTCCTTCGGATCGTCCAGCAGCGACAGCGGCGGCAGGCCCTCGCCGCCGCCGGCGTTGAACAGCGGGATCTGCTGCTCGCGCTGGGCCCGCTCGGATTTCTCGATCACGGGTTTCGGCGGCGGCTCGATGTAAACCGGCTCGCGCTTGGCGCGCTTGACCGTCTCGACCTTGCGCACCACTTCGCGCTCTTCGCGCATCGCCCGGGCGCGCTGCCACTCGGCGGCCTGGCGGGTGCCCTCGCCCAGGCGACCGAACAACGCCAGCACCCTGCCGCCAATCCAGTCCATCAGCGCGAACCAGCTCAGGCCGGTGGCCAGCGTGACCGACATCAGCACCAGCGCCAGCAGGAACAGGTTGCCGCCCATGCCGCCGAACACGCCGCGCATGGACGAGCCGACGACCTGGCCAAGCAGGCCCCCCGATTCCGCCGGCAGGCTGGGCGCGGAGCCGCCCAGGGTATGGGCCAGGCCGCAGGCGCTGACCAGGAAACCCACGATGCCGATCAGCCGCAGCGCCGGTCCGAAATCCACCCGGCCATCGCCGTCGGAATCGAGCCCGAACAGCGCGATCCAGGCGATGCCGCCCAGCACCAGCGGGATGGTGTAGGCCACGTAGCCGAAGAACCAGAAGGCCAGGTCGGCCAGGTAGGCGCCGACCAGGCCGCCGAAATTGTGCAGCGGCCCGGTGACGCTGCCGGTGCGCGACCAGCCCGGATCGTCCGTGTGGTAGCTGAGCAGGCTGGCCAGCAGATACAGCAGCAGCGGGGAAATGGCGACCAGCGCGAGCTCGCGCCAGAGTTTCTGGCGGCGGTCGAGGCCGGCGGTGGTGCTACGGTCTGGGGATCGCGCCACTGAGAGAAAAGACCTCAGGAAATCTTTATAGACGGCTGTTTATACAGTAATTCACGCGGACTGGCCCGTGCCTTCACGGCCCCCCGCCGCAACACACAGGCCCGGGGTCTTGCCTTGATTTGCCCTGCCCCGGCCGCCAAGCTAGCCCACTTGCGCGAATCGCCCCGGACGCCTGCCGGCGCCGTCGCCGCGCAGCCCCTTCAACGGACGAAGAATCATACATGACCGCCCCCAAGCACTGCCGCCTCCTCATCCTTGGCTCCGGCCCGGCCGGCTACTCCGCCGCCGTCTACGCCGCCCGCGCCAACCTCAAGCCGGTCCTGGTCACGGGCCTGCAGCAGGGCGGCCAGCTGATGACCACCACCGAGGTCGACAACTGGCCGGGCGACGCCCACGGCCTGATGGGCCCGGACCTGATGGCGCGCATGCAGGCCCACGCCGAGCGCTTCGAGACCGAGATCATCTTCGACCACATCCACACCGTGGAGCTGGGCCGCCGGCCCTTCCGCCTGGTGGGCGATAGCGGTGAGTACACCGCCGACGGCCTGATCATCGCCACCGGCGCCAGCGCCAAGTACCTGGGCCTGCCCTCCGAGCAGCGGTTCATGGGCAAGGGCGTGTCGGCCTGCGCCACCTGCGACGGCTTTTTCTTCCGCGACCAGGACGTGGCGGTGATCGGCGGCGGCAACACCGCGGTCGAGGAGGCGCTGTACCTGTCCAACATCGCCCGCAAGGTGTACCTGGTGCACCGCCGCGACAAGCTGCGCTCCGAGAAGATCCTGCAGGACAAGCTGTTCGCCAAGGCCCAGGCCGGCAAGGTCGAGATCATCTGGGACCATTCGGTGGACGAGGTGCTGGGCGACGACTCCGGCGTCACGGGCATGCGCATCCGCTCGACCAAGGACGAGTCCACCCGCGAGATCGCGGTCCAGGGCTTCTTCGTGGCCATCGGCCACACGCCCAACACCTCGCTGTTCGAGGGCCAGCTGGAGATGCGCAACGGCTACCTGACCATCAAGTCGGGCCTGGAGGGCAACGCCACGGCCACCTCGGTGCCGGGCGTGTTCGCCGCCGGCGACGTGGCCGACCAGGTCTACCGCCAGGCCATCACCTCCGCGGGCTTCGGCTGCATGGCCGCCCTCGACGCCGAGAAGTTCCTCGACAAGGAAGGCTGAGCCCCGCCCTCCCGCTCCTTGTAGGGGGGACTTCAGTCCCGAAGCTCTTTGCCAAAAATGCTTCGGGACTGAAGTCCCTCCTACAGTGGCGTCACGCAGGCCTCGCGTAAGCTGGCGGCATGCCCGAATTGCGCCTGCACGCCACGCTCGACGAGATCCCCGCCGCCGCGTGGGATGCGCTGCATGATCGCCGCAATCCCTTCGTCGAACACGCCTTCCTCTCCGGAATGGAGCGCGAGGGCTGCCTGCGCCCGCGCTGGGGCTGGACGCCGCGGCACGCCACGCTCTGGCGCGACGGCGACCTGGTGGCGGCGGCGCCGGGCTACCTGAAGACCAACTCGCACGGCGAGTTCGTGTTCGACCACGCCTGGGCCAACGCCTATGCGCGGTTCGGCCGCGAGTATTTCCCGAAGTGGCTGGTCGGCGTGCCCTACTCGCCCGTCACCGGCCCGCGCCTGCTGGCCCGCGACGACGGCGACCGCCGGGCCCTGCTGGACGCGATGGCGGCGCGGGCGCGGCGGGACGGGCTGTCATCGATCCACGTCAACTTCCATCCGGCGGGGGAGTCGGTGGCCTTCGATGGCGACTGGCTGGCGCGCGAGGACGTGCAGTTCCACTGGCGCAACCGGGGCTGGCCGGACTTCGACGCTTTCCTGGCCGCGCTGCAGCCCAAGAAGCGCAAGAACCTGCGCCAGGAGCGCGACAAGGTGCGGCGGGCTGGCTACACCTTCCGCACGGTGCATGGCGACGAAGCCAGCGACGACGACCTGGCGGCGATGCACTTCTTCTACTGCCGCACCTTCGGCGACTACGGCAACCATCCGGCACTGACGCTGGAGTTCTTCCGCCAACTGGCCAAGGTGATGCCGCGGCAGCTGGTGCTGTTCCTGGCCGAGCGCGGGGGCGAGGCCGTGGCCGGCGCGCTCTGCCTGCGCGGCGGCGACACGCTGTACGGCCGCTACTGGGGCAGCAGCGAGCCGGTGCCGGCGCCCGGCCTGCATTTCGAGACCTGCTACTACCAGGGCATCGACTACTGCCTGCGCGAAGGCCTGCAGGTGTTCGAACCCGGCGCCCAGGGCGAGCACAAGGTCGCGCGCGGCTTCCTACCCGTGGCCACGCACAGCCACCACTGGCTGGCCGACCCGGAGTTCTCCCGGGCGATCGGCGAATGGTGCGCACAGGAGCGCGCGGGCACGGCAAGCTATCGGCAGTCCGTCCTGGCCCACAGCCCTTACCGCGATGCCGATCCGACTGCCGCTGCTGCCGGCTGACCCCGACGCCCCCTTCCCGCCCGCGGACGGCGCGCACCGGGTGCCGAACGGGCTGCTGGCCATGGGCGGCGACCTGTCGCCGGCGCGGCTGCTCAACGCCTACCGGCACGGCGTCTTCCCGTGGTTCTCCGAGGGCGAGCCGATCCTGTGGTGGTGCCCGGACCCGCGCATGGTGTTCGACACCGCGGCCTTCCGCCTGGCCTCGCGCTTTCGGCGAACGCTGCGCGGCAGCGCCTGGGAGGTCCGCGCGGACACCGCCTTCGACCGTGTCGTGCTGGCCTGCGCGCTGGCGCCGCGGCCCGGGCAGGACGGCACCTGGATCACGCAGGAAATGATGGATGCCTACGGCGAACTGCACCGCCTGGGCCACGCGCATTCGGTCGAGGTCTACGACGGGCGGCGGCTGGTGGGCGGCATCTACGGCGTCGGCATCGGCCGCATGTTCTTCGGGGAAAGCATGTTCAGTGCCGTGTCGGGCGGCTCCAAGGTCGCGCTGGCCGGGCTGTGCAGGATCCTGGCCCGGGCCGGCTGCCCGCTGCTCGATGCCCAGGTGGAGAACCCGCACCTGGCCTCGCTGGGCGGGCGGCGCCTGCCCCGCCCTGCCTTCCTGGCCGAGGTGGCCCGGCTGGCGGCCGAACCGCGCCCCGCGGGCCTCTGGGCCCCGGGGAACGGGGTTTTCCCGGCCTCGGCCCTGGCCGACGCGGCCCGCGATTAACCAAATTTTTGCAAGCCCGGCAAGGGCATGGCAGAATGCGCGGCTTCCAAGGCCGGCTTCCCCGTCCAGCGAAACCAAGAATGTCCAAAGACGATTCCATCGAATTCGAAGGCACGGTGCTCGAGACCCTTCCGAACACCATGTTCCGGGTCAAGCTCGAGAACGGCCACGTCATCACCGCCCACATCTCCGGCCGCATGCGCAAGAACTACATCCGCATCCTCACCGGCGACAAGGTCAAGGTCGAGATGACCCCCTACGACCTCACCAAGGGCCGCATCACCTACCGCATGAAGTAAGCCGGCAGGCGGGCCCCCGGGCCCGAAGCGACATCCCCACCCGACGGCGGCCCATGGCCGCCGTTTTGTTTTGCCGGGCGCCCTGGCCGCTGTCCGCTCCGCACCTCCGCCGCCGTTGCTGTTTGCGACACGGGCCGCCGGGCAGCACGCGAACATGAAGACCGTCCCTTCCTACCGGCTCGAGTTCGGGTTCCTGGCCGCGGTCGTCCTCATGAGCGTGGCCGGGTTCTGGAGCCTGTACTTCGGCGCCGATGCCCGACCGGACGCGCACCACCATTTCCACGTCCTGGTTAATTTCTCCTGGTTAGCGCTGCTGGCCTTCCAGTGGGTGCTGGTGGCGAAGAAGGACTTCCGCAGCCATCGAACGCTGGGCCTCGCCGTGCTGTTGATGGGACCCCTGCTGTTCGCCAGCACCGCGCTGCTGAGCGTTCACTCCGCGCAGAAAGGCCTGGCGTCGGGACGCGGCGATTTCATGATCGTGCAGAACGTGGGGGTGACCCTCGAGCTGGGGCTGCTGCTCGTGCTGGCGTTCGCGCTGCGCAAACGCCGCAAACTGCACGGCGCACTGTTGCTGGGCACGGCGATGTTGTTCCTTGGCATCGCGCTGTTCTTCACGCTCATAGCCTTCGTTCCCGCGTACCGGATCGAGGGCCCGGAGACCTTCCATCGGTTCGCACAGGCCGGCATCACGGGCCAGGTCGCCTGCCTGGCGGTAGGCCTGCTTTTCGTCGCCAGGGACGTCCGTAACGGCTGGCCCCTGCTGCTGGCCGCCCTTTTCTTCCCTTTGAACGAAATGATCCGTTTCCTGCTGGCCAGGCAGGGATGGATCGACGGGCTCACCGAAGGCGTGGCCTCGATGAGCCAGCCCTGTACCTTCGCAGGCAGCCTCGTGGCGATGCTGGCCCTGCTGTTGGCCACGGGCCTGAGGCCCGCCCGGGCCGTGCAGCCGCCATGCCCCTGAAGACGCGGCTGCTCCTGGCTGCCTGCCTGCTCGTGCTTGCGACACGGGCCATGGCAGTCGAACCCCCGTCCGCCAAGGCGCCTGCCAAAACCTACCTGATGGTCGTGGCCCACCCCGACGACGAGAACATCATCGGCGGCGTCCTGGCGCGCCTGGCGCGCGAAGGGCACCACGTCCGGCTGGTCATCGCCACGGATGGCAAGTACTCCCCGCTCGCGACGTCGATCCCCGAAGGCGACGCCCTCGGCGCGGTCCGCCGTGACGAGTCCCGCTGCGCGGCGAAAGCACTGGGCATTCCCCCGCCGGTCTTCCTTTCCATCGACCGCCTCGATACCAGGAATGGCGTCAGGCGCTACCTGGAGGGCCGGAAGCAGCTGCTGGAACTGCTGGCGAAGGAACTCGCCACCACGCGCCCGGACGTGCTCCTGACCTTCGGGCCCGACGGCGAGTACGGCCACCCGGAACATATCGTGGCCTCGGCTGCACTGACGGAGCTTTTGCTCAGGGATGGGCTGGTCGAGCAGTACCCGCTCTACCATTTCGCGTGGCGGCGCGAACAAGTGCTCGACGACGACAGCCTGGCCCATGTCGATCCCGCCTACCTCGGCGCGGTCGCACGGTTCAGCGACGAGGACGAGGAAAAATCCTTCGCGGCGGCACGCTGTTACGCCAGCCAGTTCACCAAGGAGGAGATGGATGCCCAGGTGGCGGGAGCCGCCGCCGCGGACAACGTGGTGTACTTCCGTCGGTTCCGGGCGGACCGCATCGATGCGGGCCACGTGCGCGACGAGCTCTGACCCTGGCGAGAGGATCACGGCAGCCGTCGCCCAAAACGACGATGCCCGCCTCGACGGGCGGGCACCGCGTTCCAGCCGATGGCACAGGACTCAGACGGTGGCGGGCAGCAGCTTCTCGGGCTCGGGCTGGGTGATGACCACCAGGTCGCCGTCCTTGACGTCCACGGTGACCTTGCCGCCGTTGGCCAGCTGGCCGAACAGCAGTTCGTCGGCGAGCGGGCGCTTGATCTTGTCCTGCAGCAGGCGGGCCATCGGGCGCGCGCCCATCTGCGGGTCGAAGCCGTGCTCGGCCAGCCACTGCCGCGCCTCGGGCGTGGCCGACAGGCTCACGTGCTTCTCGTGCAGCTGCGCCTCGAGTTCGATCAGGAACTTGTCCACCACGCGCAGGATGTGGTCCATGCCCAGCGCACCGAACTGGATGATGGCATCCAGGCGGTTGCGGAACTCCGGCGTGAAGGCCTTGCGGATCACCTCCATCGCGTCGCTGGTGTGGTTCTGCTCGACGAAGCCCATCGTGCGGCGGGCCGCCTGCGAGGCACCGGCATTGGTGGTCATCACCAGCACCACGTTGCGGAAGTTGGCCTCGCGCCCGTTGGTGTCGGTGAGCACGCCGCGGTCCATGACCTGCAGCAGGATGTTGAACACGTCCGGGTGTGCCTTCTCGATCTCGTCGAGCAGCAGCACGCAGTGCGGCGTCTTCACGATCTTCTCGGTCAGCAGGCCGCCCTGGTCGAAGCCGACGTAGCCCGGGGGCGCGCCGATCAGGCGGCTGACCGAATGCGACTCCATGTACTCGGACATGTCGAAGCGCACCAGCTCGATGCCCAGCTGCATCGCCAGCTGCTTGGTGACCTCGGTCTTGCCCACGCCGGTGGGGCCGGCGAACAGGAAGTTGCCGATCGGCTTGTCGGGATTGGCCAGGCCCGAGCGCGCGAGCTTGATCGCCGAGACCAGGGTCTCGATCGACGGATCCTGGCCGAAGATCACCATCTTCAGGTTGCGCTCGAGGTTCTGCAGCACGTCCTTGTCGGAGGCGCTGACCTGCTTGGCCGGGATGCGGGCCATCTTCGAGACGATCAGCTCGATTTCCTCGACGTCCACCACCTGCTTGCGCTTGTCGGCGTCGAGCAGGCGCTGGCGGGCGCCGGCCTCGTCGATCACGTCGATGGCCTTGTCGGGCAGCAGGCGGTCGTTGATGTGCTTCACCGAGAGGTCGACCGCGGCCTGGATGGCGTCGGAGGCGTACTCGACGTCGTGGTGGGCCTCGAAGCGGGTCTTGAGGCCGTTGAGAATGGCCACCGCCTCGGCGATGGTCGGCTCGACCACGTCGATCTTCTGGAAGCGGCGGGCCAGCGCGCGGTCCTTCTCGAACACGCCGCGGTATTCCTGGAACGTGGTCGAGCCGATGCAGCGCAGCTCGCCGTTCTGCAGCACCGGCTTGATCAGGTTGGACGCATCCATGGTGCCGCCCGAGGCCGAGCCGGCGCCGATGATGGTGTGGATCTCGTCCACGAACAGGATCGCGCCCGGCTCCTTTTTAATCTGCTGGATGACGGCCTTCAGCCGCTTCTCGAAGTCGCCGCGGTACTTGGTGCCGGCCACCAGCGCGCCCAGGTCGAGCGAGTAGATGACAGCGTCCTTGAGCACGGCCGGCACGCGGCCCTCCACGATGCGCCAGGCCAGTCCCTCGGCCAGCGCGGTCTTGCCCACGCCGGCTTCGCCGACGTAGAGCGGGTTGTTCTTGCGGCGGCGGCAGAGCACCTGGATGGTGCGCTCGACCTCGTCCTCGCGGCCGATCAGCGGATCGATCTTGCCTTCCTTCGCCAGCTCGTTGAGGTTGGCGGCGAACTCCTGCAGCGGGTTGCCCTTGGCCTCGCCGCCCTCCTCGCCCTCGGGCTTGGCTTCCGGCGCCGGCTTCTCCTCGGGGCCGTCGCCGATCTTGGCGATGCCGTGCGAGAGGTAATTGACCACGTCGAGGCGGGTGATTTCCTGCTGGTTGAGGAAATACACGGCGTGCGAGTCTTTCTCGCCGAAGATCGCCACCAGCACGTTCGCGCCGGTGACTTCCTTCTTGCCCGAGGACTGCACGTGGTAGACGGCGCGCTGCAGCACGCGCTGGAAGCCCAGCGTGGGCTGGGTGTCGCGCGGGTCGTCGGCCGGCAGCACCGGCACGGTGTCGGCGATGATCTGGCGCAGCCCCGTGGCCAGCTTCGGCTGGTCGGCGCCGCAGGCCTTGAGCACGCCGGCCGCCGAGGGGTTGTCCAGCAGGGCCAGCAGCAGGTGCTCGACCGTCATGAACTCATGGCGGGCTTCGCGGGCCTGCTTGTAGCACTGGCCGATGGTGTACTCGAGGTCCTTGCTGAACATGGGGCGTCTCCGGAACGTTTGCTCCGTTATGGGGCCAGCCTAGGTCTTTTCCATGGTGCACAACAGGGGGTGCTGGTGTTCCCGGGAAAAGTCGTTGACTTGCGTCACCTTCGATTCAGCCACCTCGCGCGTGTAGACACCGCAAACGCCCTTGCCGCGGGTGTGCACCTGGAGCATGACCTGGGTGGCCTTCTCCCGGTTCATGGCGAAGAAGGTCTGCAGGACCTCGACCACGAAGTCCATGGGCGTGAAATCGTCGTTCAGCAGCAGCACCTGGTAGAGCGGCGGGCGCAGGACTTCCGGGCGCGAGGCCTCGATGGCGAGGCCGCGTTCGTGTCCGTGTTCGGGATGGGGGTCTTGGGGCATGCCAGCAGTATAAATCGGGGCGGGTGGGCGCGGCGGCAAGACCGTCATCACGGCGTGGACGCCACACGGCCTTTGCGCCGACAATGGCCTCGCCGGTTCGCCGGCCCCCTTGCCCAAGGAAGTCCGATGCGCCTGCGCGCCGCCCGCCACGTCGTCGCCCTGCCCGCCCGCCCACCCGTCGCGACCGGCGAGGGCGCGCCTTGAGCTATCGCAGCGGTCGCTTCTGGCAGCCCGACGTCACCGTCGCCACCGTGGTGGTGCGCGAAGGCCGGCTGTTGGTGGTGGAGGAGCAGGTGCGCGGCGAGCGCGTGATCAACCAGCCCGCCGGCCACCTCGAGCCCGACGAAAGCCTGCTTGAAGCCGCCCGCCGCGAAACGCTCGAGGAAACCGGGTGGGACGTCACCCTGACGGCCTTCATCGGCGCCTACCAGTGGAAGGCACCGGCCGACGGCCGCCATTTCCTGCGCATGGCCTTCGCCGCCGAGCCGCTGCGTCACTACCCGGAGCGGCCGCTGGACGACGGCATCCTGCAGGCGCTGTGGCTGACCCCGGCCGAACTGGCGGCCGAGTCGGCGCGCCACCGCAGCCCGCTGGTGTGGCAGGTGGTCGAGGACTTCCTGGCCGGCCGCCGGTTCCCGCTGCAGGTCCTGAACCACACCGCATGAGCCCCGCGCGCGTCATCGTCGGCCTGTCCGGCGGCGTCGATTCCTCGGTCGCCGCGCTGCTGCTGCAGCGGCAGGGCGAGTCGATCGGCGGGCTGTTCATGCAGAACTGGGATGAAGAGGGCGATTCCGGCTGCCGCGCGGAAGACGACCGGCGCGACGCGCTCGGCATCGCCGGCCGGCTCGGCATTCCCTTCCACGCGCGCAACTTCGCCCGGGAGTACTGGGCGGGCGTGTTCGAGCACTTCCTGGCCGAGTACCGCGCCGGGCGCACGCCCAACCCGGACGTGTTGTGCAACCGCGAGATCAAGTTCAAGACCTTCCTCGACGAAGCCCGGGCCCTGGGCGCGGAGAAGATCGCCACCGGCCACTATGCCCGCGTCGCCCACCGCGACGGCCGCTGGCAGCTGCTGCGCGGCGTCGACCAGGACAAGGACCAGAGTTACTTCCTGCACCAGCTGGGCCAGGACCAGCTGGCGGCGACCCTGTTCCCGGTCGGCGACCTGCCGAAGTCCGAGGTCCGGCGCCTGGCGGCCGAGGCCGGCCTGCCCACGGCGAAGAAGAAGGATTCCACTGGCATCTGCTTCATCGGCGAGCGCGACTTCCGCGAGTTCCTTGGCCAGTACCTGCCGGCGCAGCCGGGTGAGATCCGCAGCGTGGACGGCGCGGTGGTCGGGCGGCATTCGGGCGTCTGGTACTACACGCTGGGCCAGCGCGAGGGCCTGCAGGTCGGCGGCGTGCGCGGCCGGCCGGCGGCACCGTGGTTCGTGGTTGGCAAGGACGTGGCGCGCAATGTGCTGTTCGTGGACCAGGGCACGGACAGCCCCTGGCTGCTGTCCACCCGGCTTTGGACCGAGCCCGCGCACTGGATCGCCGGCGCGCCGCCGGCCGGGCCGTTCCAATGCACGGCCAAGACGCGCTACCGCCAGCCCGACCAGACCTGCGAGGTGCGGGTGGACGCGGACTTGTCGCTTTCCGTAGCCTTCGCCGTCCCGCAGCGCGCGGTCACGCCGGGACAATCCCTGGTCCTGTACCGTGGCGAAGAATGCCTGGGCGGTGCGGTGATCGCCCGCACCGATGCCCCCACGATCGAAATGAAGACCCCCGACGCATGAAGGATCGCGCCCTAGCCCTTGCCGGCCTGCTCCAGGCCGTGCAGCTCGTACAGCAGATGGCCCAGACCGGCCAGGCCGAATCAGCGCCGCTGTCGGCCTGCATCGAAAGCCTGTTCCGGTTCGACGCCGAGTCGCCGGAGGCGGTGTACGACGGCGCGGCCAACCTGGCGCCCGGCCTGCGCCGCCTCATCGGCCAGCTGGAGGGTGGCACCGGCCGCGACCCGGCCCTGACCCGCATGGCCATGACGGTGCTGCACCTCGAGCGCAGCTTCATGCGCCACGGTTCCGCGCCCCAGGCCGTGCACGACGGCCTGGAGCAGATTGGCCGCCAGCGCGAGCATTTCGGTCCGACCCACGCGACCGTGCTGGCCCGGCTGGGCGAGCTCTACGCCAAGGAAGTCAGCCCGGTGGGCCCGCGCGTGCTGGTACAGGGCAATCCGGTCTACCTGGGCCAGCCCGACCTGGTTGGCGAAGTGCGCGCCACCCTGCTCGCCGCGCTGCGCGCCGCGGTGCTGTGGCGCCAGCTCGGCGGCAGCTACTGGGACTTCCTGTTCGGCCGCCGCGCGATGGTGCAGGCGGCCAGCGACTGGCTCGGCGGCACGCGCTGAGCGAGCGCCGCGCCGTCCCCGGAGCGGACGGCGGGGTATGGTTTGGGGCATAATACGGGGCTGACGCGGCTGCCTTGCGCGCCACTCCCAGCCCCTCTTCCAAGCCCCGGAGCCTGTCCATGAGCGACTCCTTCGCCACCCGCGACCAATTGGCCGTCAACGGCACGTCCTACACCTTCTTCAGCCTGGCCAAGCTGGGCCAGCGCTTCGACCTCAAGCGCCTGCCGTACTCGATGAAGATCCTGCTCGAGAACCTGCTGCGCTGCGAGGACGGCGGCATGACCGTCGGCAAGGAGCACATCGAGGCCGTGGCCAACTGGGACGCGAAGGCGGAGCCGGACACCGAAATCGCCTTCATGCCGGCGCGCGTGGTGCTGCAGGACTTCACCGGCGTGCCCTGCGTGGTCGACCTGGCCGCGATGCGCGACGCCGTGGTCAAGCTCGGCGGCAACGCCGACCAGATCAACCCGCTGATCCCGTCCGAGCTGGTCATCGACCACTCGGTGCAGGTGGACGTGTTCGGCAAGCCCGAGGCGCTCGACCTCAACGGCAAGATCGAGTTCGAGCGCAACCAGGAGCGCTACAGCTTCCTGCGCTGGGGCCAGAAGGCCTTCGACAACTTCAAGGTGGTGCCGCCCAACACCGGCATCGTCCACCAGGTCAACCTCGAGCACCTGGCGCGCGTGGTGATGGAGCGCGAGATCGACGGCGTGAAGTACGCCTTCCCGGACACCGTGTTCGGCACCGACTCGCACACCACCATGATCAACGGCATCGGCGTGCTGGGCTGGGGCGTCGGCGGCATCGAGGCCGAGGCCGCGATGCTGGGCCAGCCGAGCTCGATGCTGATCCCGCAGGTCGTTGGCTTCCGCCTCACCGGCAAGCTGCCCGAGGGCGCCACCGCCACCGACCTGGTGCTCACGGTGACCCAGATGCTGCGCAAGCACGGCGTGGTCGGCAAGTTCGTCGAGTTCTTCGGCGACGGCCTGGACCACCTGCCGCTGGCCGACCGCGCCACCATCGCCAACATGGCCCCGGAATACGGCGCCACCTGCGGCATCTTCCCGGTGGACGAGGAATCGCTGAACTACCTGCGCCTCTCCGGCCGCAGCGACGAGCAGGTCGCGCTGGTGAAGGCCTATGCCCAGGCCCAGGGCCTGTGGCGCACCCCGGGCCAGCCGGAGGCCGAGTACAGCGCCGTGCTGCAGCTGGACATGTCCGAAGTGCTGCCCTCCCTGGCCGGCCCGAAGCGCCCGCAGGACCGCGTGCTGCTGACCGACATGAAGGCCAACTTCAACGCCAACCTCGGCGCGCTCACCGCCAACCGCAAGTCGAAGAACGGCGACGTGGCGCGCATGGATTCCGAAGGCGGCCATCAGGAGCAAGCCGACAAGCTCGCGTCCAAGCCGAAGTCAAAGATCCGCATCAAGGACCAGGACGCGCACCTGACCGACGGCTCGGTGGTGATCGCCGCCATCACCTCCTGCACCAACACCTCGAACCCGGCGGTGATGCTGGGCGCCGGCCTGCTGGCGCGCAACGCGGTCGCCAAGGGCCTCACCACCGCGCCGTGGGTGAAGACCTCGCTGGGCCCGGGCTCGCTGGTGGTCACCGATTACCTCAAGAAGGCCGGCGTGCTCGACGACCTCGAGCAGCTGGGCTTCCACGTGGTCGGCTACGGCTGCACCACCTGCATCGGCAACTCTGGCCCGTTGCCCGAGGAAGTCTCCAAGGGCATCGCCGAAAACGACCTGGTGGTCACCTCGGTGCTCTCGGGCAACCGCAACTTCGAGGGCCGCGTGCACGCCGAAGTGAAGATGAACTACCTGGCCTCGCCGCCGCTGGTGGTCGCCTACGCCATCGCCGGCACCACCGACATCGACCTCAGCACCGAGCCGCTGGGCACGGGCAAGGACGGCCAGCCGGTGTACCTGAAGGACATCTGGCCGACCAACAAGGAAATCGGCGACTTCATCGCGCGCACCGTCGGCCCGGAGATGTTCAAGGCCAACTACGCCAACGTGTTCGCCGGCGACACCCGCTGGAACCAGATCGCCTCGCCGGACGGCGCCAAGTTCGCCTGGGACGATGCGTCCACCTACATCAAGAACCCGCCCTACTTCGACGGCATGCAGATGTCGGTGGGCAGCATCGCCGACATCAACGGCGCGCGCGTGATGGGCGTGTTCGGCGACTCGATCACCACCGACCACATCAGCCCGGCCGGCAACATCAAGGCCAGCTCGCCCGCGGGCAAGTTCCTGCAGGCGCGCGGCGTGCAGCCGGCCGACTTCAACAGCTACGGTTCGCGCCGCGGCAACGACGACGTGATGGTGCGCGGCACCTTCGCCAACATCCGCATCAAGAACCTGATGCTGGGCGGCGAGGAGGGCGGCAACACCATCCACTACCCGTCGGGCGAGAAGCTGGCGATCTACGACGCGGCCATGAGGTACAAGGCCGAGGGCGTGCCGCTGGTGGTGTTCGCCGGCAAGGAATACGGCACCGGCTCGTCGCGCGACTGGGCGGCCAAGGGCACCAACCTGCTGGGCGTCAAGGCGGTCGTGGCCGAGAGCTTCGAGCGCATCCACCGCTCCAACCTGGTCGGCATGGGCGTGCTGCCCTGCCAGTTCCTGGAGGGCCAGAACGCACAGACGCTGGGCCTGAAGGGCGACGAGGTGGTGTCGGTCACCGGCCTCGAGGACGGCGCCGCCAAGCTGGCCACCGTGGTGGCCAAGCGCCCGGATGGCACCGAGCTGCGCTTCCAGGTGCAGGTGCTGCTGCTGACGCCCAAGGAAGTCGAGTACTTCCGCCACGGCGGCATCCTGCACTACGTACTGCGCCAGCTGGCCAGCCGCAAGGCCGCCTGACCGCGCCTCCTGCAGGAGGGACTTCAGTCCCGAAGCCTTTCGTCGGAAAGCTTCGGGACTGAAGGCCCTCCTACATTTTTTCCAGGGCTACAGGGCCTCTTCCCACTCGGCGGAGATCAGCCGCCACTCGCCGCCGTCCAGCCGCCAGCCGGTCCGGACGCGATACACCTGTGCGCTGTCGGGCAGGAAGCCGTCGCCACCGGCGGTAGCCGCGGTGAACTCCACGCGGGCGCGCTCGCCCACCAGCTCGACGTCCAAGGGCCCGAGCGTCACCCCGACCTCGCGGTTGCGCAGCCAGACGAGGGCGACATAGCGCCGGAACTGGTCCCGGTCCATGTTGCCCGGCCCGGCGAAATCCTCGGCGAAGGCCTCCACCAGCGCCTCCGCGTCGCGGCCCTCGGCGGCCGCCTCCATCGAAGCAATGGTGGCCCGAAGCGCCTCCTCGGGCGGGGTCCGGGAGCACCCCGCCACCAGCACGATCAGCACCGCCGACAGGCATGTGATGACTGCGCGAAACCATACGCCCGCTGCCTTGCCTGTCCTTGGGGGGTATGCTCCAATCGAGTGAATACTCCAATCCGGCACCGGGCCCTGCCCTGCGGCCCGGCGCGGATGGCAGCCATCATTCAACGGGGGGTTTTTCATGGGTTCCGAGCGTCCTTGGCTGGCGAATTATCCGAAGGGCATCCCGGCGGAAGTCGACCTGGAGAAATACCCTTCGATCGTGTCGGTGCTCAACGAAGCCTGCCGCGACTACCGCGCCAATCCCGCGTTCGCCAACTTCGGCAAGGTCATCACCTACGCCGAGGTCGACCGGCTTAGCACCCAGTTCGCAAACTACCTCCTGCACGAGCTCAAGCTCAAGAAGGGCGACCGCGTCGCCCTGATGATGCCGAACGTGCTGCAGTACCCGATCGCGATCTTCGGCGTGCTGCGCGCCGGCCTCACGGTCGTGAACACCAACCCGATGTACACCCCGCGCGAACTCAAGCACCAGCTCGTGGATTCCGGCGCCAGCGCCATCGTGGTACTGGAGAACTTCGCGCACGTGGTGGCCGACGTCGTCGCCGAGACCCCGATCAAGCAGGTGCTGGTGACCGGCGTGGGCGACATGCTGGGCTTCCCGAAGGGAAACCTCATCAACTTCGTGCTGCGCCACGTCAAGAAGCAGGTGCCCGACTACGACCTGCCCGGCGCCATCCGCTTCGGCCAGGCCGTGGCGATGGGTGCGAAGCACCAGCTGCCGGACATCGACATCCGCGGCCATGACATCGCCTTCCTGCAGTACACCGGCGGCACCACCGGCGTCGCCAAGGGCGCGATGCTGACCCACCGCAACCTGGTGGCGAACATGCAGCAGTCGTCGATGTGGCTGGGTTCGAACGCCAAGCCCGGCCACGAGGTCATCATCACCGCGCTGCCGCTCTACCACATCTTTGCGTTGACGGCGAACTGCCTGGTCTTCATGAAGTTCGGCGGCCTCAACCACCTCATCACCAACCCGCGCGACATGAAGGGCTTCGTGGCGGAGCTGAGCAAGATCCCGTTCACCGCCATCACCGGCGTCAACACGCTCTTCAACGGCCTGCTCAACACGCCTGGCTTCGACAAGGTCGATTTCTCGCACATGCACCTTTCGCTGGGCGGCGGCATGGCCGTGCAGCGCGCGGTGGCCGAGCGCTGGAAGAAGGTCACCGGCATCACCCTGGTCGAGGCCTACGGCCTCACCGAGACTTCGCCCGCGGCCTGCATGAACCCGATGGACCTGCAGGACTTCAACGGCGCGATCGGCCTGCCGATCCCGTCCACCGACGCCTGCGTCAAGGACGATGCCGGCAAGCAGCTGCCGGTCGGGGAAGTCGGCGAGCTCTGCATCCGCGGGCCCCAGGTCATGGCCGGCTACTGGCAGCGGCCCGAGGAAACGGCCAAGGTCATCGACGCCGAGGGCTGGCTGCACACCGGCGACATGGCGAAGATGGATGCCGGCGGCTTCTTCTACATCGTCGACCGCAAGAAGGACATGATCCTGGTCTCGGGCTTCAACGTGTACCCGAACGAGGTCGAGGACGTGATCGCGCTGATGCCCGGCGTGCTGGAAGTGGCCGCGGTGGGCGTGCCGGACGACAAGTCCGGCGAGGCGGTCAAGGTGGTCATCGTCAAGAAGGACCCGGCGCTCACCGCCGACCAGGTCCGGGCTTTCTGCAAGGAGAACCTCACCGGCTACAAGCAGCCGCGCGTGGTCGAGTTCCGGACCGAACTGCCCAAGTCGAACGTGGGCAAGATCCTGCGCCGGGAACTGCGCGACGCCCCCAAGCCGGCCGCCTGAATCCGGCCGTCCTCCCGATGCCCCGGCGGGCCGCCCCGCGGCGACCCCCCGGGCCCGCACGCGGTCGCCGGCCGGAGATGAGAAAGCTCTTAGGCCCGCACAACACGGTCTGAATTTCGGGTGTAGCATGGCCCGGCCGCCCTTGCGTTTTCCGACGTTAGCGTGTAGGGCGACGCCCCCTACCCTTGCCCGGAGATCCGCCATGTCCATGTCCATCGTCGAAAGCATCAACCGCGACCCCAGCTTCAGCCTGATCGAGCACAAGTCCGAGTCGGAGGCCGGCATCGAGTGGTGCTACATGCACCAGACGCCCCGCCCTGGCTACCGCCCCTGCTTCTCCGAACCGCTGCTGGTCGAGCTGCGCGAATGCCAGCGCCAGATCGCCGCACGCATGGCCAACGAGCCGGCGAGCAACGGCGAGATCCGGCACCTGGTGCTGGCCTCGAAGGCCGACGTCTTCAACCTCGGCGGCGACCTCGAACTGTTCAGCCGCCTGATCCGCACCGGTGACCGCGCCCGCCTGCTGGCCTACGCCCAGCTTTGCGTTTCGGTGGCCTTCCACTTCGCGCGCCTGGCCGACGACCGCGTGCACAGCATCGCGGTCGTGCAGGGCGATGCGCTCGGCGGCGGCTTCGAGGCGGCCCTGTGCTGCCACACGATCATCGCCGAGGAAGGCACCGGCATGGGCTTCCCCGAGGTGCTGTTCGACCTCTTCCCCGGCATGGGCGCCTACACCTTCCTGTCGCGCCGGGTCACGCCCGCACAGGCCGAGCGGATGATGCTGGACGGCAACATCTATTCGAGCGAGGAGCTCTACCGAATGGGGGTGGTGGACATGCTGGTGCCCCGCGGCGAAGGCCTGCAGGCCGCACGCGAACTGGTGCGCCGCCGGCGCCGGATGGGCAACGCGCTGCGCTCGCTCAACACCGTGCGCGCCACCTGCAACCCGGTCAGCCTGGATGAACTGATGAGCGTGACCGCCACCTGGGTGGACGCCGCCATGCGCCTGAGCGAGCGCGGCCTGCAGAACATGGAGCGGCTGGTGCGCGCGCAGAAGCGCCGCGTCGGCGAAGCCCCGGGCCTGCGCCAGGTGATCTGACCGGTCTGACTGGGGTGGCCGCCGTGCAAGGGCGGCGGCCACCGCTTTCCCGGACTCAGCCGGACTCGTGGTCCGGCGGCCGGGAAGCCTCCCCTTGCGGCTGGGCGGCGATGCGCACCAGCTCGCGGCGAACCTGCTCCGCCGTGGCTTCCAGCATCGAACCCAGCATCCCCAGGTAGCGACGCCATTCCTTGGCGAGCACCGCATCGCTGGCGCGCATGATCTCGGTGCTGCGCTCGACCAGCGCCTGGGCCCCGATGTTCTCCGACACGCCCTTGAGCGCATGCGCGGCCTCGCGCACCGCCTCCCACTTGGACGTCGCGGCGCCGCGTTCGGCCTCGGCCAGGCAGCGGCTGGCGTCGCGCAGGCACTGGTCCACGAAGTCGTCCAGGAAATCCTTGCCCAGGCCCATGCCGGCGAGCTCCTCTAGCACGTCGGTGCGCAGGGTCGGCACCAGGCGGTCCTTGCGGACCACGGTCGCCGGCTCTTCCTGGCCGCCGCCGGCGATCTCGGCCAGGGTCTCGAGCAGGCGCGAGGCCACCACCGGCTTGGTGAGGAAGGTGTAGGCACCCGCGGCCTCGGCGTCGCGCACCGCATCCACCGTGGCGTCGGCGCTGAGCACCAGGATCGGCGTGCGCGGGCCACCCGCCTGCATCACCCGTGCCTGCTTGATGACCTCCAGGCCGTCCATCACCGGCATGTGCAGGTCGACGATGGCGGCGTCGATGGTCTCTTCCTCCAGCCGCTCCAGCGCCTGCTCGCCGTTCTCGGCGAACAGGGTGGAATGGCCGGCGCGCTCGAGCAGGCGCTGCAGCACCAGCCGGTTGGCCGGCTGGTCGTCGGCGACCAGGATGCGCAGCGGCCGCACCCGCGCGCGGTGGCGGACGAAGGGATCGTCGAAAGCGATGATCTTGCCGCCGCCGGCCGGCGCCGCCACCTCGGGCGCTTCGGCGACCCGGAACTCGAGGTCCAGCCAGAAGTGGGTGCCGCCGCCCGGGTTGTCCTCGACGGCGATGTTGCCGCCCAGCAGTTCGGTCAGCGTCTTGGCGATCGTGGTGCCCAGGCCGGTGCCGCCGAAGCGACGGGTGGGCCCGCCATCCACCTGCTCGAAGGCCGTGAAGATGCGCGTCTTGGCCTCGTCCGGGATGCCGATGCCGGTGTCGCGCACGGAGAAACGCAGGCCAATCGTGTCACCCTTGCGCTCGCGCACCTGCACCTCGAGCTGCACGCTGCCGGCCTCGGTGAACTTGATCGCGTTGTGCACCAGGTTGAGCAGGATCTGGCTCAGGTGGCCGACATCACCGTGCAGCCGTGCCGGCAGCTCGTCGGGCAGGTCGATGTTGAATTGCAGGTTCTTGCCCGCCGCCATCGGCTGCAGCATGGTGCGTATGCGCCGCGCCAGCTCGCGCGGCGCGAACTCGCTGTCCTGGCGCTTGAGCTTGCCGGCCTCGATGGCCGAGATGTCGAGCACGTCTTCCACCAGCAGCAGCAGCGACTGCGCCGAGGTGTGGATGACGTCGGCGCATTCGCGCTGCTCCGGCGCCAGCCGCGTGCTGGAGAGCAGCTCGGCCATGCCGATGATGCCGTTGAGCGGCGACCGGAACTCGTGGCTCATGTTGGCCAGGAAGCGGCTCTTGGCGGCGTTGGCGCGCCGCGCCTCCTCGCCGGCCCGGCGCAGGTCGCGCAGCAGGCTGATCAGGTAGCCGGGGATCGCCACCAGTCCCACCAGCAGGCCCCAGGCCAGGTAGGGGTTCTGCTGCCAGTAGGGCGTGAACTGGATGATGCTCAGGAACGTGAGCGTCGCCAGCCCCATCGCCGCGAACAGGTAGTGGGTGCCGTAGCGCAGGCCATTGCCCACCGTGACCCACATGATGATCACGTACAGCGGCGCCAGCACTTCGCCCTTTACGATCATCATCGCCGCGAGCGTGCCGTAGTCGGCCAGCATGCCGATCACGCGCCGCGTGTGCGACACGCCCGGCGAGATCACGATCGCGATCACCAGTCCCAGGCCGAGCAAGGTCTCGGCCAGCAGGATCAGCACGCTCAGGCGCACCTCGTCCCCGGCGCCGGCACTGCTGGCCACGCCCGCGAGGTAGAGCAGCAGCATCGCCGCGATGACCAGCCGCACCAGCGCCTGCGCGTGCTCGCTGTCGGGGCGGTTGGCGAAGGCGCGGATCATCGCGTCGAGGGGCGGCAGGCCTGGTGGGCCGTTGGCTGGCTCAGGCGACGGCCTGGGCCGGCGCGAAGTAGCGGTGGATTTCCTCGATGCGCTCACGGCGCGCCAGCACCGCGTCCACCACCGCCGGGTCGAACTGCAGGCCGGACTGCGACCTCACGTAATCGAAGGCGGCCGCCAGGGTCCAGGGCTCCTTGTAGGGGCGCGGCGTGGTCAGGGCGTCGAACACGTCGACCACCGCGACGATGCGCGCCGGCAACGGGATGGCTTCACCCTGCAGGCCGTCGGGATAGCCGGCGCCGTCCCAGCGCTCGTGGTGGTGCCGGGCGATCGAGGCGCCCACCTGCACGAACCGGCTGCTGGAATCGCTGAGGATCTCGTAGCCCAGGCGCGGATGCTGCTTGGCCTGCTCATACTCGGCGGCCTCGAGCTTGCCGGGCTTGAGCAGGATGGCGTCGGACACGCCCAGCTTGCCGATGTCGTGCAGCGGCGCCGCCAGTTCGATCATCTTGACCTCGTCCTCGGGCAGGCCCATGGCCTCGGCGATCAGCGCCGAGATGCGCGCCATGCGCTCGAAGTGGTTGCCCGAGCTGCCGTCGCGGAAGGCCGTGGCCTTGGCCAGGCGATGCAACACTTCGCGCTCGCGCTCGTCGAGCTCGTGCATGCGGGCGAGCAGCTGGCGCTCGAGTTCGTGCGCGCGCGACTTGAGGTTTTGCTGCTGCTGGCGCAGGGCCAGCAGGTTGCGGCAGCGCGAACGCAGTTCGCGCGGGCGCACCGGCTTGACCAGGAAATCAATGACGCCGGCCTCGAGCGCGGCGTTGCGGATCGGCTCGTCGCCGACCACGGTGATCAGGATGATCGGCACGTCGCGGTGCGAAAGCGGGCGGCGGAAGCGGCGGGCGAACTCCAGCCCGTCGAGCTTGGGCATGCGGTAGTCGAGCAGCAGCAGGTCGGGCGAGCTGCGCTGGGACCACAGCAGGGCTTCGACCGGATCCCCGAAGTCGGTGACTTTTACCTCGGGACTGATGTCCTCCAGCAAGTGGCGGAACATCGTCCGCTGGGAAGGCTGGTCATCGACGATCAGTACGTTCACTTGGAGCTCCCGGGTGCGCACACCGTGATTGCCGCGGGGACCCGCGGCTCGACCCCAGCTTACTCCCGGTATTTCAGCCCCGGCAAGGTGTTAGCGGGGCTTCTTTGTCCAGTGCGCTAGGACCTTCTCAGGCCTCGGGGCGCATGTACGGGAAAAGAAGGACGTCCCGGATGGAGGCGGAATCGGTGATCAGCATGACCAGCCGGTCGATGCCGATGCCCAGCCCGCCGGTCGGGGCCATGCCGTACTCCAGCGCACGGATGTAGTCGGCGTCGAAGTGCATGGCCTCGTCGTCACCGCCGTCCTTGGCCTCGACCTGGGCCAGGAACCGGGCCTTCTGGTCCTCGGGGTCGTTGAGCTCGGAGAAGCCATTGGCGATCTCGCGACCGCCGACGAACAGCTCGAAGCGGTCGGTCAGGCCCGGGTCCTTGTCGCTGGCGCGGGCCAGCGGGCTGACTTCCACCGGGTGGTCGGTGATGAAGGTCGGCTGCACCAGGGTGTGCTCGACGGTCTTCTCGAAGATCTCCAGCAGCAGTTTGCCCCAGCCGTAGCTGGCCTTGAACTTGATGCCCAGGCGCTGGCAATGCGCGCGCATCGCGTCCAAGTCGCGCAGGTCCCCGCGCATGATCTCCGGGTTGTGCTCGAGCACGGCGTCGGTCATGGACCAACGGCGGAAGGCCGGACCCAGGTCGATGGCCATCCCCTCCCATTGCAGCGCGGCGGTTCCGCGCGCCTTCACCGCCACGTCGCGGATCAGGCCTTCGGTCAGGTCCATCACCTCGTGGTAGGTGGCGTAGGCCTCGTACAGCTCCAGCATCGTGAACTCGGGGTTGTGCCGGGTGGACACGCCCTCGTTGCGGAAGTTGCGGTTGATCTCGTACACGCGCTCCATGCCGCCGACCACCAGGCGCTTGAGGTAGAGCTCGGGCGCGACGCGCAGGTACAGGTCCAGGCCCAGCGCGTTGTGGTGGGTGGTGAAGGGCTTGGCCGTGGCGCCACCGGGGATGTAATGCATCATCGGCGTCTCCACTTCCAGGAAGCGGCGGGCGTCGAGCCAGGCACGCATCGCCGAGACGATGCGCGAGCGCTGCACGAATACCTCGCGCGCCTCCGGGTTCATCACCAGGTCGACGTAGCGCATGCGGTAGCGCTGCTCGACGTCGGCCAGGCCGTGGAACTTGTCCGGCAGCGGCCGCAGCGACTTGGTCAGCAGGCGCAGCGAAGCGACCTTCACGGACAGCTCGCCGGTGCGGGTGCGGGTCAGGCCACCGGTGACGGCGATGATGTCGCCGACGTCCCAACCCTTGAAGGCGTCGTAGCCCTCGCCCAGGTCGCTGCCCTGCAGGTAGAGCTGGATGCGGCCGCTCATGTCCTGGATCTGCGCGAAGCTGGCCTTGCCCATCACGCGCTTGGCCATCAGGCGGCCCGCGATGGCGACGGTGCGGTCCAGCATCTCGAGCTTTTCCGCGGTCCATCCGTCCTTGTCGGCGAACTCGGCCTGCAGGTCGCCGGCGTAGTCGGCGCGCTGGAAGTCGTTCGGGAAGGCGATGCCCTGCCCGCGCAGCGCCGTGAGTTTCGCACGGCGCTCGGCGATCAGGGTGTTTTCGTCGGCGGCGGCGGGGGCGGCTGGTTGGGTCATGGCGTGGCTTGGACCGGAGGTGGGGACAAGGAGCTAGTTGGGAGGAACTAGGAACTAGGAACTAGGAACTAGTGAAGAGCTTGAACTGGCGAGCTTGTTGCCTCTCACTAGCTCCTAGTTCATCTCCACTGGTTCCTGCTTTCAAGCGTCGGAGCGTTTCGCGCCAACGGCCAGGCCGGCCTTCAGGCTGGCCTCGATGAACTCGTCGAGGTCGCCGTCGAGCACCTTCTGGGTGTCGCTGCGCTCGATGCCGGTGCGCAGGTCCTTGATGCGGCTCTGGTCGAGGACGTAGTTGCGGATCTGGCTGCCCCAGCCGATATCGGACTTGGTGGCCTCGACCGCATCGCGCTCGGCGTTGCGCTTCTGGATCTCGAGCTCGTAGAGCTTGGCGGCGAGCATCTGCATCGCCATGTCGCGGTTCTGGTGCTGGCTGCGGCCGTTCTGGCAGGCCACCACGATGCCGGTGGGCACGTGCGTGATGCGCACCGCCGACTCGGTCTTGTTCACGTGCTGGCCGCCGGCGCCGGACGAACGGTAGACGTCGGTCTTGAGGTCGGCCGGGTTGATGGTGATGTCGATGCTGTCGTCCACGACCGGCGACACGAACACCGAGGTGAAGCTGGTGTGGCGGCGGTTGTCGGAGTCGAACGGCGACTTGCGCACCAGCCGGTGCACGCCGGTCTCGAGCTTGAGCCAGCCGTAGGCGTACTCGCCCTCGACCTTGAAGGTGGCCGACTTGATGCCGGCGACGTCGCCACCGCTGACTTCCATCAGCTCGGTCTTCCAGCCGCGGGCCTCGCACCAGCGCAGGTACATGCGCAGCAGGATCTCGGCCCAGTCCTGGGCCTCGGTACCGCCGGCGCCGGCCTGGATGTCCACGAAAGCGCTGCAGGAATCCATCTTGCCGGAGAACATGCGGCGGAACTCGAGCTGCTCGACTTCCTTGGCGGTCTTCTCGACGTCCTCGACCACCGAAGCGACGGTATCGGCGTCATCTTCCATCTCGGCCAGGTCGATGAGCTCGGCGCCGCCGACCAGGTTGTCGGTGAGGTTCCGGATGCCGTTCACGACCTTTTCCAGCGACGCGCGCTCGCGGCCCAGGGCCTGCGCGCGTTCGGCGTCGTTCCAGACGTCGGGGCTTTCCAGCTCCCGGTTTACTTCCTCGAGACGTTCGACCTTCTGGTCGAAGTCAAAGATACCCCCTGAGCGAATCCAGCCGGCCCTTGAGGTCGGCGATTCGCTGGCGGATGGGATTGAGTTCCATGGTGTTCCGTAGTGGCTTGGATCGGTCGCCAATGATACCGCAGCCGCCTGCTACAGGGGTTGCCCGCTCAGGCGGGGAGCCAGTGGCGCACGAGCAGCTGGATGCCGCGGCGGCCGCCCCAGTCGTCCAGGTCGAGCTGGTAGGCGGCGTGGATGCGCGCGGGCATCGGTGCGCCGGTCCAGCCGCCGAACTGGATCGCCGGCAGCGGTGCCCCGCCCTGCGCCGGCAGCAGGCTGAGCTTGAGGTGGCGGGCCGCGACGGGCCGGGCTTGCAGCACCTTGAACACGCCGTCGAACACCGGCTCCGGGAAACCCTGCCCCCAGGGCCCGGCAAGGCGCAGCTGCTCGGCCAGCGGCCGGCCGAGCTCGTCGAGGCCCAGTTCGCCGTCGCTATGCAGCTCCGACTGCAGTTGTTCCGGCGTCAGCATTGCCGCCACTTCGCGCTGCAGCGCCTCGCGGAAGCGTTCGAAATGCGCGGCCGGCAGGCTCAGGCCGGCCGCCATCGCGTGCCCGCCGAAGCGACCGACCAGCCCCGGGTGGCGAGCATCCACCGCGGCCAGCGCGTCGCGGATGTGCAGGCCGGGGATGGAGCGCGCGGAGCCCTTGAGTTCCTCGCTGCCCGGCTCGGCCGGCGCGAACGCGAACACCGGGCGATGCATGCGGTCCTTGAGCCGCGAAGCCACCAGCCCGACCACGCCCGGATGCCAGGCGGGGTCGAACAGGCACAGCGCCGCCGGCAGCGCGCCGGCATCCAGCGGCACGGTGGCGACCAGCGCCTCGGCCTCGTCCACCATCTGCTGCTGCAGTTCCTTGCGCTCGCCGTTGATGCGGTCGAGCACCGAGGCCAGCGCATGCGCCCGCGAGGCGTCGTCGCAGAGCAGGCACTCGATGCCCAGCGCCATGTCCTCGAGCCGGCCGGCGGCGTTCAGCCGCGGCGCAATGCCGAAGCCGATGTCACCGGCGGTGAGCTGGGCCAGGTCGCGCCCGGCCAGCTCCGCCAGCGCGCGCAGCCCGGGCTGGCAATGGCCGTTGCGCAGGCGCTTGAGGCCGGCCGACACCAGCAGGCGGTTGTTGTAGTCCAGCGGCACCAGGTCGGCGACGGTGCCCACCGCGACCAGGTCGAGCAGGCAGGACAGGTCCGGGCCCGGCCCTTCGAATGCGCCGCCCGCGCGCAAATGCCGGCGCAGCGCCAGCAGCAGGTAGAAGACCACGCCGACGCCGGCCAGCGCCTTGCTGGGGAAGGCATCGCCGGCCAGGTTCGGGTTCACGATCACGTCGGCCGGCGGCAGCGCTTCGCCCGGCAGGTGGTGGTCGGTGACCAGCACTCGCCAGCCGCGCGCCTTGGCGGCGGCGATGCCGGCGTGGCAAGCGATGCCGCTGTCCACCGTCAGCACCAGGTCGGGCGCGACCGCCGCCAGGTCGTCCACCAGCGCCGGCGACAGGCCGTAGCCGTGGGTCACGCGGTGCGGCACCTGGTAGCTCACCCGCGCGGCGCCCAGCAGGCGCAGGCCGCGCACCGCGACCGCGGTGCCGGTGGCGCCGTCGCAGTCGAAATCGCCGACCACCACGATGTGGCCGTCGTCGGCGATGACCTCCGCCAGCAGCGCCGCCGCACGATCCACCTGGCCCAGCGCATCGGGCGGCAGCAGGCGCGCGAGCTTGAGTTCGCCTTCCTCCGGCGTGCGCACGCCGCGTGCGGCGTAGACGCGCTGCAGCGCCGGTGCGACGGCGTCGGGCCAGGGGCCGTGTTCGGGAATCGCCCGGCGCAGGATCCGGATCGGCGCCGGCGTCACGCCAGCCGCGCCATCGGACGGCGCCAGAACCGCCAGCGCTGGCCGGCACGCAGCGAGAACCGCGCCCCGTCGGCGAAATCCAGGCGAAGCTCGTCGCCGCCGAGGCCGTCCAACGCCGGCTGCAGCCGCGCCGCAACCGCCGACACGTCCCGGGCCCGACGCAGGTCCAGCAGCTGCGGGCCTTCGCCGGTGGCGCCGATGTTGGCCAGTGCCGCCAGCGAAAGCAGCTCCGCGTCCTCGCTCGACACCGCGGTGAAGGGCGTGCGCACGTGGTCGGGCAGCTTGCCGGCGCCCCAGAAGCACAGGCTGTTCACCGGCGGCTTGCCCGCGGCCAGGCGCGCGGCATTCACCGGGTGGCTGTGCAGCAGCACCTGTGCTTCGTTGAGCAGCGCACGCCAGCGGCGGCCCTCGGGACCGTCCGGCAGGTGCGAGAACAGATCGTCGCCCAGCACCGCCTCAGGCGGCGAGAACGCGGGTACGCGTGCCTCGATCGGCAGCGCCACGTACCAGCGCGAGGGCGTCGGCGCCGAAACCTGGAACCCGGTGTCGCCGAACAGCGGCCGCAGCGGCGCCACCAGCGCGTCGGCCTCGGCCTGCGACAGCCCGAGCTCGCCGATGGCCAGCACGCGCGCGCCGGTCATGTCGGGCCGCACGTGGGCCGGGTCGGCGCGCAGCCACTGGTGCAGCACGGCGTCGCCGGCATCGCGCTGGCGGGTGATGGCCGCCATGGGCCAGCCGCGCGGCAACAGGTCGAAGTGGCGCAGCAGCTGGGCGCGCTCGCCGGACTCGGCGGCGGGCAGTTCGTCGGCGCGGGCCAGGGCCTTGCCGAAGGCGTCGCCCAGCGGCTGGCCGGCGAAGCGGCGGCGCTCGGGCAGCAGCACGGCCAGCGCCGGCACCGCCTCGGGCATCGCGCGCGCGGCCATGGCCTCAGCCCTCGTAGCGGACGGCGACGATGTCGAAGTCGCGGGCGCCTGCCGGCGCCTGGATGGTGACGGTATCGCCTTCGTGCTTGCCGATCAGCGCACGCGCCAGCGGCGAGGAAATCGAGATCAGGCCCTGCTTGATGTCGGCTTCCAGGTCACCCACGATCTGGTAGGTGACTTCGTCGCCGCTGTCGCAATCGGCCAGCTCGACGGTGGCGCCGAACACGACGCGGGTGCCGGCGTTGAGGCTGGACACGTCGATCAGCTGGCAGTGCGAAAGCACGAACTCCAGCTCCTGGATGCGGCCCTCGATGAAGCCCTGCTGCTCGCGCGCGGCGTGGTACTCGGCGTTTTCCTTGAGGTCGCCGTGGGCACGCGCCTCCGCGATCGCGGCGATCACCGCCGGGCGCTTGACCGACTTGAGCTCCTCGAGCTCGCCCCGCAGGCGCTGGGCGCCCTTCGTGGTCAGGGGTGCAATCATCCGTGGACTTCCTTGTGCAGTTCCTGCAGCGACCACACGCGCGGGTTGCCGCGGGTGTCGGTGGCGCGGATCAGGGCGCGCGCGCCCGGGATCGTGGTGGAATACGTGACGCGGTGCTGAAGCGCTTCGCGCCGGATCGAGAACGAGTCGGCGATCGCCTGCTTGCCCTCGGTGGTGTTGACGATATAGCAGATCTCGCCGTTCTTGATCAGGTCGACGATGTGCGGCCGGCCCTCGATCACCTTGTTGATGCGCTCGCAGGCGATGCCCTGCTCCTGCAGGAACTTCGCGGTGCCTTCGGTGGCCACCAGCGTGTAGCCGCGCTCGACCAGGTCGTTGGCGACGGGCAGCAGGCGCTTCTTGTCCGGGTCGCGCACCGACACGAAGGCCTTGCCCGGCGTCGGCGCCTTGATGTTGGCGGCTTCCTCGGCCCGGCCGAAGGCCTCGGCGAAGGTACGGCCAACGCCCATGACTTCGCCGGTCGAGCGCATCTCGGGACCGAGGATCGGGTCGACGCCCTGGAACTTGGCGAACGGGAAGATCGCTTCCTTCACCGAGAAGTAGTCCGGCACGATTTCCTTCGTGGCGCCCTGCTCGGCAAGCGACTTGCCGGCCATGCAGCGCGCGGCGATCTTGGCCAGCGGGATGCCGATGGCCTTCGAGACGAAGGGCACGGTGCGCGAGGCGCGCGGGTTCACTTCCAGCAGGTAGATGGTCTCGGCGCCGTCGCCGTCGGTCTGGATCGCGAACTGGGTGTTCATCAGGCCAACCACGTTCAGCGCGCGGGCCAGCTGGGCCACCTGCACGCGCAGCTTGTCCTGGGTCGCCTTCGACAGCGTGTACGGCGGCAGCGAGCAGGACGAATCGCCCGAGTGCACGCCGGCCTCCTCGATGTGCTCCATGATGCCGCCGATCAGGACGTTGCCCTCGCGGTCGGCGATGATGTCCACGTCCACCTCGACCGCGTTGTCGAGGAAGCGGTCGAGCAGCACCGGCGAATCGTTCGAGACCTGCACCGCCTCGCGGATGTAGCGCGACAGGTCGGCGTCGGAGTACACCACCTCCATCGCGCGGCCGCCCAGCACGTAGCTCGGGCGCACCACCAGGGGGTAGCCGATCTCGTTGGCCAGGGTGATCGCCTGCTCGGCGTTGCGGGCCGTGCGGTTGGGCGGCTGCACCAGGCCGACCTGCTCGACCAGCTTCTGGAAGCGCTCGCGGTCCTCGGCCAGGTCGATGCTGTCGGGCGAGGTGCCGATGATCGGCACGCCGGCGGCTTCCAGCGCGCGCGAGAGCTTGAGCGGGGTCTGGCCGCCGTACTGCACGATCACGCCCTTGGGCTTCTCGATCTCGACGATCTCGAGCACGTCCTCCAGCGTCACCGGCTCGAAGTACAGGCGGTCCGAGGTGTCGTAGTCGGTGGAGACGGTCTCGGGGTTGCAGTTGACCATGATGGTTTCATAGCCATCCTCGCGCAGCGCCAGCGAGGCGTGCACGCAGCAGTAGTCGAACTCGATGCCCTGGCCGATGCGGTTCGGGCCGCCGCCGAGCACCATGATCTTGTCGCGGCTGGTCGGCAGCGCCTCGCACTCGTCCTCGTAGGTCGAGTACAGGTAGGCAGTGGCGGTGGAGAACTCGGCCGCGCAGCTGTCCACGCGCTTGTACACCGGGCGCACGCCGAAGGCGCGGCGCAGTGCGCGCACGGCGCTCTCGTCGGTGCCGGCCAGCTGGGCCAGGCGGGCATCGGAGAAGCCCATGCGCTTGAGCACGCGCAGGCGGGCGGCGTCGAGCCCGGCCAGGCCGGCGGCGGCGACGTCCTTCTCGGTGGCGATGATTTCCTCGATCTGGTCGAGGAACCACGGATCGATGAAGCTCAGGCCGTACACATCCTCGACGCTCAGGCCCGCGCGGAAGGCCTCGGCGACCTGGAACAGGCGCTCCGGGCCCGGCTCCTTCAGCTCGCGCCTGATGCGCAGCAGGCCGTCCTCGCCGTCGCCGGCGCAGCCGGTCGGGTCGAAGCCGACCTTGCCGGTTTCGAGGCCGCGCAGGGCCTTCTGCATGGACTCCTGGAAGGTTCGGCCGATCGCCATCACCTCGCCCACCGACTTCATCTGGGTGGTCAGGCGGGCATCGGCGGCCGGGAACTTCTCGAACGCGAAGCGCGGGATCTTGGTGACCACGTAGTCGATCGCCGGCTCGAACGAGGCCGGGGTGGCGCCACCGGTGATGTCGTTGCGCAGTTCGTCGAGCGTGTAGCCCACCGCGAGCTTGGCGGCGATCTTGGCGATCGGGAAGCCGGTGGCCTTCGAGGCGAGCGCCGAGGAACGCGACACGCGCGGGTTCATCTCGATCACCACCACGCGGCCGTTCTGCGCGTTGATGCCGAACTGCACGTTCGAGCCGCCGGTGTCGACGCCGATCTTGCGCAGCACCGCGATCGAGGCGTCGCGCAGGCGCTGGTACTCCTTGTCGGTGAGCGTCTGCGCCGGGGCGACGGTGATGCTGTCGCCGGTGTGCACGCCCATCGGGTCGAGGTTTTCGATCGAGCAGACGATGATGCAGTTGTCGGCGGTGTCGCGCACCACCTCCATCTCGAATTCCTTCCAGCCCAGCACCGATTCCTCGACCAGCACTTCGCTGGTCGGCGAGAGCTCGAGGCCGCGGGTGACGATCTCGACCAGCTCCTCGCGGTTGTAGGCGATGCCGCCGCCGCTGCCGCCCAGGGTGAAGCTGGGGCGGATGATGGTCGGGTAGCCGACGGTGGCCTGGATTCGGATGGCCTCGTCGAGCGAGCGCGCGACCTCGGCCTTGGGGCAGTCCAGCCCGATCTCGCGCATGGCGACGCGGAACAGTTCGCGGTCCTCGGCCATGCGGATGGCCTCGCGCGAGGCGCCGATCAACTCGACGTTGTACTTCTCGAGCACGCCGGCGTCGGCCAGGTCGAGCGCGCAGTTGAGCGCAGTCTGGCCGCCCATGGTCGGCAGCAGCGCGTCGGGCTTTTCCTTGGCGATGATGCGCTCGACGGTGGCCGGGTTGATCGGCTCGATGTAGACGGCGTCGGCCATTTCCGGGTCGGTCATGATCGTGGCCGGGTTCGAGTTCACCAGCACCACGCGGTAGCCCTCGTCGCGCAGGGCCTTGCAGGCCTGGGCCCCGGAGTAGTCGAACTCGCAGGCCTGGCCGATGACGATCGGGCCGGCGCCGATGATCAGGATGCTCTTGATGTCTGTGCGCTTGGGCATTTCGTCACTCTGGTAAGGCGTGGATCGGGGAAGGCGCGGGGCGGGCTTACTGGAACAGCACGTCGGTGGGCACGTCGCAGTTGGACATGGCCTTCAACATGACCTTCGTGGCCAGGTCGGCACCGGCATCCTCGCCGGCGGACTCGTTCTCCTCGGCGGACCGCTCGGCGTCGTAGGCGTTGCCGATGCCCAGCAGCTTGCGGAGCGCGGTTTGCTCCGGGCCGGTCATCATCTGCATGAAGGCGGCCAGTTCGTCCGCGGTCGCCTCGCCCATGATCTTCGCCTCGTCGACCGGGACGCCGGTCCTCTCCTGCTCCACGCCGGCCAGCATCAACCGATTCATCATCTTCGCGCCGCCCGCCTCGAGGACGGCGATATCCGCATCCGCCTGGCCCGGGTTCTCGGCCACGTAGGCGATGACCTCGGTGCGCTTCATGCGGCGGTAGCCATCGTTGCTGAGTTCGTCTCGCAGGCAGGCCAGCTGGCCCGCGCTGACCGCGTCCGGCTTTTCCTGCATCGGCCATTCGGGACTGTCCCCGGCCAGGATCGTGAAGACCTCGCCCAACGGCACGGTCCGGACCACCAGGTCGGTCAACCGGGCGACCCGGGCGCCGGCCGAATCGGCGGACACCGGGAGCGCCGCGAACACACCGGCGGCGGACAACATCAGGGCGAGCAGGCAGCGACGGGCGTTGCGGGTCATGTCGGATCCTCGGTCGGTGGACTTGGGGCGGCGGCGGGTCAGCGCGGCGCCTGCATCAGGGCGACGAAACGGTCGAACAGGCCGGCGACGTCGCGCGGACCCGGGCTGGCCTCCGGGTGGCCCTGGAAGCTGAAGGCCGGCACGTCGGTGCGCTCGATGCCCTGGTTGGAGCCGTCGAACAGCGAGCGGTGGGTGACGCGCAGGTGGGACGGCAGCGTCGCCTCGTCCACCGCGAAGCCGTGGTTCTGGCTGGTGATCATCACGCGCTGGGTATCGAGGTCGATCACCGGATGGTTGGCGCCGTGATGGCCGAACTTCATCTTCAGGGTCTTCGCGCCCGAGGCCAGGCCCAGCAGCTGGTGGCCCAGGCAGATGCCGAACACCGGCACGCGCGCGCCGAGGATCTCGCGGATGGCGGCGATGGCGTAGTCGCAGGGCTCCGGGTCGCCGGGGCCGTTGGAAAGGAACACGCCGTCGGGCTTCTCGGCCAGCACCTGCGCGGCCGGCGTCTGCGCCGGCACCACGGTGACGCGGCAGCCGCGGTCGGCCAGCATGCGCAGGATGTTGCGCTTGACGCCGAAGTCATACGCGACGACGTGGAAGCGAGCCTCTGGCCGGGCGAAGGTGTCGGAGTCGAGGTCCAGCGAGCCCTCGGTCCAGCTGTAGCGCTCGCGCGTGCAGACTTCCTTGGCCAGGTCCATGCCCTTGAGGCCGGGGAACTTGCGGGCCAGCTCGATCGCCTTCTCGCGGTCGATGCCCTCGCCCGCCATCAGGCAGCCGTTCTGGGCGCCGCGGTCGCGCAGCAGTCGGGTCAGCTTGCGGGTGTCGATGCCGGAAATGGCGACCACGCCGCGCGCCGCCAGCCACTCGGGCAGCGGCGCCTGGCTGCGCCAGTTGCTCGGGCGGCGCGGCACGTCGCGGACGATCAGGCCGGAGGCCCAGACCTTCTCGGCCTCGTCGTCCTGGGCGTTGAAGCCGGTGTTGCCGATATGCGGGTAGGTCAGCGTGACCAGCTGGCGGGCGTAGGAGGGGTCGGTGACGACCTCCTGGTAGCCGGTCATGGCGGTGTTGAACACCACTTCGCCGACGCTGGCGCCGGGCGCGCCTACGGAAACGCCCTCGAACACGGTGCCGTCTTCGAGAGCGAGGATTGCGGGTTGGGTCACGGGCTGATCGCCTTGCTGATGGGGGAACCCGTTCGCTGGATGTGCGAGCACCCGCGGACAGGGGTTGACCGTGTCCGTACGGGCGAGGGTTCAGGCGAGCCGGAATTTTAGCGACACGGGCGGCAAAAGGGAAACGCCGCGCGCCCGGCCCAGGTTCAGCGCCCCGCGCCGGGCAGCATCAGGCGCCCGAATTCGTGGCGCCCCGGGCCCAGCCGGGCCAGGCGCAGCGCGGCTTCCAGCGCCCCGCGGGCGAAGATGTCGCGGTTGGTGGCGCGATGGATGAACTCGAGCCGCTCGCCAGGGCCCGTCAGCTGGACCGTGTGCTCGCCAACGATGTCGCCCGCCCGAAGGCTGGCGTAGGCCGGCTCGCGGCCACGTCCGGCCGCCACCGAAGCACCCAACTGCAGGGCCGTGCCCGAGGGCGCGTCTTTCTTGTGCACGTGGTGGGCCTCGACCACGTCGGCGTCCCAGCCGGGCAGCGCCGCGGCGGCCTGCCGCACCAGCTCGGCCAGCACGGCCACGCCGGCGCTGAAATTGGCGGCCCACAGCACCGGGATGCGCCGGCCGGCCGCATCCAGGGCCGCGAACTGCCCGGCCGACAGCCCGGTGGTGCCGCTGACCAGGGCCGCGCCACGTTCCTGGCACAGGGCCAGCACCGCGTCGAAACCCGCCGGCTGGCTGAAATCGACGGCCACGTCGAAGGGCGGCGCCTTGGCCAGCGCCTCCGCGGCCAGCACCGGCGTGGCGCGGGCTTCCTCGGGCGGCCGGCCGCTGCCGGTCACGGCCGATACCACCAGCAGGCGGGCGTCTTCGGCGGCCAGGCGCAGCAGGGCGCGGCCCATGCGGCCGGAGGCGCCGTGGATGAGGAGTCGTAGGGGCGTGCTCATGCCGCCACGCTAGCCGATGCGGCGGGACGCAGGCAATCGCCGAGGCCGGGCGCTGCGGGCCCGGGAATCGAACTGCTACGCTGCCCGGCACCCGAGCCACCGAGACCCGCATGCCCCAGGCCAAGCCCGCCCCGCTCCGCTTGCCGCTGCTGGCCCTGGCGCTGCTGGGCGCGGCGCTCTGGCTCGCGGGCACCCTCGAACGCGCCGACAACGCGCTGGGCGACGCCATGCTGCGCTGGCACGCGGCCGGGCGCGCGCCGCCGGACGACATCGTGCTCGTCGCCATCGACCAGCACAGCCTGGAGGAGATGAACGAGCTCGCGGGCCCGTGGCCCTGGCCCCGCTCGGTGCACGGCGAGCTGATCGAAGGCCTGGCGCGCTGGCGTCCGAAAGCGGTGGCATTCGACGTTCTCTTCAACGAACACGACACCTTCCAGCCCGACAACGACCGCGTGCTGCGCGAGATCGCGCTCACCCAGGACAACCTTTTCTTCCCGACCCAGCGCATGCCCGACGGCAACCCGCACCCGATGCACTTGCTGCCGACTTCGCTTGGCGCGGTCCAGGTCGATCCGGCTTCCACCGAGCCGGCGCCGGTGCTGGTGCTGCCCAACGTGCTCGACGAGCGCAACTGGCAGGGTGGCCTGGTCAATTTCGAGGCAGACCGGGACGGCCTCGGCCGGCACTACCGGCTCTACGATGAAGCGGGCGGCTGGCGCATTCCCTACATGGGCGCGAGCATCGCCCGCTTCACCGGTGCCACCCTTCCGCCCGTCGAGCGCATCCGCCTGAACTGGCATGGCCGGCCACCCCGGACGATTTCCTATGCCGATCTGTTCAACGACCTGGGCGCGCCCGAGCCGGAGATCGGGCCCACGCTCACCGACCGGATCGTGATCATCGGCGCCACGGCCACCGGGCTCAACGACATGCGGCCGACACCGCTGACCGCGCAGACCGAAGGCGTGCTCGTGCCCACCACCGCGCTCGCCAACCTTCGCGCCGGCGACTGGCTGCGCGACCTGCCCAGCCGCTGGCCGCTGGCAGGCCTGCTGTGGCTGGCAATCACGCTGGGTTTCCGGCGCCGGCTCAGCCCGCTCGGGATCGGCCTGGGGCTGGCCGCCGCCACGCTGGCCGCGACGGCCGCCAGCCATGCCCTGCTCGGCGCCGAGCGCTATGCGCCGGTCGGGGCCGCCCTGATGCTCGGCTGGCTGGCCTTCGCCCTGTTCACCCTGCAGGCGCAGTGGCTGGAACGGCGCGAGCGCGAGGCGACCATCGGCATCTTCGGCCGCTTCCTGGACCCGCGCGTCGTCGCCGGCCTGGTCGAAACGGGCGAGCTGGTGCGCGACCAGAAACCGCTGGCGCGCGAGATCACGCTCCTTTTCTCCGACATCCGCGGCTTCACCACCCTGTCGGAAACGCGCACGCCGGAGCAGGTGGTGCACCTGCTCAATCGCTATTTCTCGCGCCAGGTGGACGTGATCTTCCGGCATGGCGGCACGCTCGACAAATTCATCGGCGACGCGGTGATGGCGTTCTGGAACGCGCCCACCGACACCCCGGGCCACGCCTCGCGTGCGGTGGCCGCGGCGATCGAGATGACGCAGGCGCTGGATGACTTCAAGCGCGAACTGGCCGCCGGCGGCGAGGGGCTGGGCGATTTCGACATCGGCATCGGCCTGCACACCGGGCCGGCCGTGGTCGGCTTCCTTGGCAGCGACTCGCGGATGGAGTACACCGCCATTGGCGACACCGTGAACCTGGCCAGCCGGATCGAAAGCGCCACCAAGGGCGTGGCCCGCGTGCTGGTGTCCGACGCCACCCGCGCGGCTTGCGGCGGCGATGGCCAGGACGTGGTTTTCATCCACCGCGGCCAGTTCCACGTCAAGGGCCGGGAACAGCCGGTCGAGCTTTACGAGCCGATGCCGAACCCCACGAAACATTGATCGAGAGGATTGCCATGAGACCACTCCGCCCACCCCAATCCCCCCGGCCGCGCGCGCTCGCGCTGGCCCTGGCCGCCGCGCTCGCCGCAGGTGCCGTGATGGCCGAGTCGGGCACCGTGCTGCGAGCCACCGAACTGCGCAGCGAGCCGCAGGCCTCGGCCGAGGTCGTGGCCAAGCTGGCCGCCCAGCAGCCGGTCGAGATCACTGCCCGCCAGGGCGCATGGGCCGGGCTCAAGACCACCGACGGCGTCGAGGGCTGGGCCCGCATCCTCAACCTGCGCACCGGCGCGGGCCAGGGCAATGCCGGCAGCGGCGACCAACTGGCCGCCGTGTTCAAGACCGGCTCGCGAGGCACCTCGGTCGCCACGGCGGTCAAGGGCCTGTCTGCCGAAGAGCTGATGTCGGCCTCGGCCAACCACGCCGAGGTGGCGCTGCTCGATCAGTACGCCGCCTCGAGCGGCGACGCCAGCGGCTTCGCCGCCGAGGTCCCGCTGGCCACCCACGAGGTCGCCTATCTCGAACAAGACCGCCGCGGCAGCCGCCGGAGGAACCGATGAACGCCCGTCTCCTGATCGCCGCCGCGCTCGCGCTGGCGCTGTCCGCCCCCGCCGCCGGCTTCGGCCGCCTGGGTGACGCCGAGAACCTCCTGCGCATCGGCAAGCGCGCCGCCGAAACCCAGAAGGACATCACCACCGAGGAAGAGATCGAGCTCGGCCGCGGCATCGCCGCGAACGTGTTCGGCGCCGCGCCCTTGGTCCGCGACGAAGCGCTGCAGCGCTACGTCAACCGGGTCGGTACCTGGCTGGCCATGCACACCGAGCGCCCCGACCTGCCCTGGCGTTTTGGCGTCATCGACAGCTCCGACGTGAACGCCTTCGCCCTGCCGGGCGGCACCATCGTGATCACCGCCGGCCTCTACGACCGCCTGCGCGACGAATCGGAGCTGGCCGCGGTGCTGGCGCACGAGATTTCGCACGTGGTCGAGAAGCACCAGGTCAAGGCGATCCAGAAGGCCATGGGCACGGACTTCGCCAACGAGATGGCCGGCGAAGTGACCGGCCGCAGCGACAACGAGCTGGTGCGCCGCTTCGGCGGCAAGGCCTTCGCGGCCGGCACCCAGGTACTGGCCCGGGGCCTGGACAAGCAGGACGAGTACCAGGCCGACCTGCACGGCATGGTCATCGCCGCCCGCGCCGGCTACAACCCGTTCGCCATGGCTGGCGTGCTGCAGACGCTCGACGCCAGCGGCCCGCAGGACCGCGCGATGGCGCTGATGCTGTCGACGCACCCGACCGCGGCCAGCCGCATCGAGATGCTGGAGCAGTCGGTGGGCACGAAGCTGGATGCCTACGCCGGCGCCGCGACGCCGGACCGCATGTACCGCCCGCGTTGAGGAGCGTTCGCGACTGGAAAACGGAACGCCCGGCTTTTTGGCCGGGCGTTTTTCGTGGTGAAGGGACAAGCGAGGAAATAGTGAGTAGGAGTTAGGAGGTAGTGGGAAGCAGGCTCTTACTACATCCTAACTCCTATTCACTATTTCCTTTTTCCTCCCTCACGAAGTCATGCGATCCCAGAACGCCTTGACCCCATCCAGGAACCCACTGGACCGCGGCGAATGCCGCGCCCCATGCTCGCCCTCGAAGGTGGCCTCGAATTCCTTGAGCAGCTCGCGCTGGCGCGCCGTCAGGTTTACCGGGGTTTCCACCACCACGCGGCACAGCAGGTCGCCGTGGCTGTGGCTGCGCACCGACTTGACGCCCTTGCCGCGCAGGCGGAACTGCTTGCCGGTCTGGGTTTCCAGCGGCACCTTGATCAGCGCCTCGCCGTCGAGCGTGGGCACCACGATGTCGGCGCCCAGCGCCGCCTGCGAGAAGCGCACCGGCACCTCGCAGTAGAGGTCGTTGCCGTCGCGCTGGAAGATCGGGTGCTCGCGCACGCTTACTTCCACGTACAGGTCGCCCGGCGGGCCGCCCGGCGGGCCGGCCTCGCCCTCGCCGGAGAGACGGATGCGGTCGCCGTTGTCGACGCCCGCGGGGATCTTGACCTGCAGCACCTTGTCTTCCTGCACGCGGCCGTTGCCATGGCAGCTCTTGCAGGGCCTGGCGATGGTCTGGCCGCGGCCGCCGCAGCTCGGGCAGGCCTGCTGCACGGCGAAGATGCCGCGCTGCATGCGCACCTGGCCGTGGCCCTGGCAGGTCCGGCACTTCTCGGCCTTGCCGTCCTCGGCGCCGCTGCCGCTGCAGGGCGTGCAGGCGACCAGGGTGGGCACGTCGATGCGCTTCTCGACGCCGAACACCGCTTCCTCGAGGTCGAGCTCGATCACGTAGCGCAGGTCGGCGCCGCGGCGCGGGCCGCGCTGGCGGCCACCGCCGAAGATGTCGCCGAAGATGTCGCCGAAGATGTCGTTGACGTCGCCGAAACCGGCGCCGCCGTTGCCGCCGCCCATGCCGTGCTCGAAGGCGCGGTGGCCGTGCTGGTCGTACATGCGGCGCTTGCCGCCGTCGGACAGCACTTCGTAGGCCTCCTTGGCCTCCTTGAACGCGGCTTCCGCCGCGGCGTCGCCGGGGTTGCGGTCCGGGTGGTGCTTTTGGGCGGCGCGCCGGTAAGCCTTCTTCAGCTCGTCCTCGGTCGCGTTGCGGGCCACGCCCAGCACTTCGTAGTAGTCACGCTTGCTCATTGGAAATCCTGCTCAACCCCTGACAGCAAAGCGCCCGCGCCCGCCGGAATCACCGGCCCGACGCGGGCAGCCAGCCCGCATGCCCGGCGGCATGCGGGACGGACACGTCACTTGCGCTCGTCGTCCTTGACCTCGGTGAACTCGGCGTCCACCACGTCGTCGGCCTTGGCCGACGGGCCCGGCTCACCCGCGTCCTGCGGGCCCTGGTTGCCGGCCGCGGCCGCCGCGTACAGCGACTGCGCGGCCTGCTGCAGCGCCGTGGTCTTGGCCTCGATCTGGGCCTTGTCGTCGCCCTTCATAGCGGTCTCGAGCTCGGACAGCGCGGTCTCGATGCCGGCCAGCACCTCGCCGGCGACCTTCGAGCCGTGCTCGGTGACGGCGGTGCGGGTGGTGTGGATCAGGCCGTCGGCGGCGTTGCGGGCGGTCACCAGCTCGTGGAACTTCTTGTCTTCCTCGCGGTGCTGCTCGGCGTCGCGGACCATCTGCGCGATCTCTTCCTCGCTCAGGCCCGAACCGGCCTTGATCTCGACCTTCTGCTCCTTGCCGGTCTTCTTGTCCTTGGCCGACACGTGCAGGATGCCGTTGGCGTCGATGTCGAAGGACACCTCGACCTGCGGCATGCCGCGCGGCGCCGGCTCGATGCCGCTGAGGTCGAACTTGGCCAGCGACTTGTTGAAGCGGGCCTGCTCGCGCTCGCCCTGCAGCACGTGCACCGTGACCGCGGACTGGTTGTCCTCGGCGGTGGAGAAGGTCTGCGAGGCCTTGGTCGGGATGGTGGTGTTCTTCTCGATGATCTTGGTCATCACGCCGCCCAGGGTCTCGATGCCCAGGCTCAGCGGGGTGACGTCGAGCAGCAGCACGTCCTTGACGGTGCCGGCCAGCACGCCGCCCTGGATCGCGGCGCCGATCGCGACGGCCTCGTCCGGGTTCACGTCCTGGCGCGGGTCCTTGCCGAAGAACTCGGCCACCGCGGCCTTCACCTTCGGCATGCGGGTCTGGCCGCCGACGAGGATGACGTCGCTGATGTCGCTGGCGCGCAGGCCGGCGTCGTTGAGCGCGACGCGGCAGGGCTCGATGGTCTTCTTGACCAGGTCGTCCACCAGCGCTTCGAGCTTGGCCCGGGTCAGCTTGATGTTCAGGTGCTTCGGACCCGAGGCGTCGGCGGTGACGTAGGGCAGGTTCACTTCGGTCTGCTGGTTCGAGGACAGCTCGATCTTGGCGCGCTCGGCGGCGTCCTTCAGGCGCTGCAGGGCCAGCGGGTCGCGGCGCAGGTCGATGCCCTGCTCCTTGTTGAACTCCTCGACCAGGTAGTCGATGACGCGGGCGTCGAAGTCTTCGCCGCCGAGGAAGGTGTCGCCGTTGGTGGCCAGCACCTCGAACTGCTTCTCGCCGTCGATCTCGGCGATCTCGATGATGGACACGTCGAAGGTGCCGCCGCCCAGGTCGTAGACCGCGATCTTGCGGTCGCCGCCCTTCTTGTCCATGCCATAGGCCAGCGCGGCCGCGGTGGGCTCGTTGATGATGCGCTTGACGTCCAGGCCGGCGATGCGGCCGGCGTCCTTGGTGGCCTGGCGCTGGCTGTCGTTGAAGTAGGCCGGCACCGTGATCACGGCTTCGGTGACCGTCTCGCCCAGGTAGGCCTCGGCGGTCTTCTTCATCTTCTCGAGCACCTTGGCCGAGATTTCCTGCGGCGCCATCTTCTTCGCGTCCGCGGTCTGCACCCAGGCGTCGCCGTTTTCGTGCGCGACGATGCCGTAGGGCACCAGGTCGAGGTCCTTCTTGACTTCGGCGTCGGTGAACTTGCGGCCGATCAGGCGCTTGACCGCGTAGAAGGTGTTCTTGGGGTTGGTGACGGCCTGGCGCTTGGCCGAGGCGCCGACGATGACTTCGCCGTCCTTGGTGAAGGCGACGATGGAAGGCGTGGTGCGGTCGCCTTCGGAGTTCTCGATGACCTTGGCCACGCCGCCTTCCATGACCGACACGCAGCTGTTGGTGGTGCCGAGGTCGATGCCGATGATCTTGCCCATGGGGATGCTCCGTAATTTTTCTGGTGTTGGCTGCGGCGTGGGCCGCGGATGATTCTAAAGTGGGGCTGCGGTGAAGGCCTTCAAGAGGCCGTCACGCATTCATTCAGCGGCCACGACCACGAGGGCCGGGCGCAGCAGGCGGTCGTTGAGGGCATAGCCCTTCTGGAACACCTGCACGACGGTGCCGGCGGCGTGGCCGGGCGAGGCGATCTGGCTGATGGCCTGGTGCCATTCCGGGTCGAAGGCCTTGCCGAGCGGGTCGAGCTGGGCCAGGCCGTTGTCCTCGCCCACCTTCAGCAGCTGGCGCAGGGTCAGCTCCAGGCCGTCCTTGAGCGGGCCGCTCTCGGCGCTGGCGGCAGCCAGGCCGGCGTCCAGGCTGTCGAGCACGGGCAGCAGCTGGGACAGCAGCTTCTCGTTGGCGAAGCGGCGGGCCTGGTCGACGTCGCGGGCCAGGCGCTTGCGCTGGTTGTCGAGCTCGGCGCGCTCGCGCAGGGCCTCCTCGCGGAGACTGGCCATCGCGGCGCGCAGCTGCTCGAGCTCGTTGTCCAGGCCGTAGTCGTCTTCGGGCGCTTCCGCGCCCGGGGTCGGGTTCTCGTTATGCATGGTTTTCCACTGGCTTCCCCGCGCGGCCCGCGGGCTCGCCCAGCCTTATGGGGCCGGGGTTTCGGGATTCAAGGCGGCCCCGAGCAGGTCGGCGGTGGCCTGCACCATCGGGATCACGCGCTCGTAGGCCATGCGGGTCGGGCCAATCACGCCCAGCACCCCCAGCACCCGGCCGTTCGCGCCGTAGGGGGCGGTGACCACGGTGCAGCCGTCCATCGAGGCCAGGCCGGTCTCTTCGCCGATGAATACGCGGACGCCTTGCGCATGGATGGTGCGCTCGAGCAGCTGCAGGATCTCGCGCTTGCGGGCGAAGGCCTCGAACAGCTCGCGCAGGCGATCCAGGTCGGACAGTTCCTGGACCCCCATCAGCCGGGTCTGGCCGGCCAGCAGCATGTCGTCCTGGCCGCCCTCCCCCAGCGCCTGCTCGGACAGCTCGACCGCGGCCGACAGCAGCCGCTCCATCTCGCTGCGGGTGTCGCGCAGGTCGCGCAGCAGGGTGGCGCGGATCTCCTGCAGGCTGCGGCCGGCAAAATGGGCGTTGAGGAAGTTGGCGGTCTGCTCGAGCTCGGACGGGGTGTAGGCCCGGCGCGGGGTAATGATGCGGTTCTGCACTTCGTTGTCGGTGAACACCAGGATCACCAGCACCCGCTGGCCGTCCAGCGGCACGAAGTCGATGTGGCGGAAGGCGAACTGGCCGCGCTGGGGCACGGTGACCACGCCGACGAACTGGCTCATCGCCGACAGCAGTTCGCTCGTGTTTGAAAGCAGGGCCTGGGTGCCGGCGCCCGGCGCCAGGTTGGCGCGCATCTGGCTGAATTCCGCCTCCTGCACCGGCTTGACCTGCAGCAGGCTGTCCACGAACACCCGGTAGCCCTGGGGCGTCGGGATGCGACCGGCCGAGGCGTGCGGCGCCGCCACCAGGCCGATCTCCTCGAGGTCGGCCATGATGTTGCGGATGGTGGCGGGGCTGACGTCCAGGCCCGAGCTGCGCGCCAGCGTGCGCGAACCCACCGGTTCCCCGTCGCGGATGTGCTGGGAGATCAGGGTGCGCAGCAGGTGGCGGGCGCGCGGGTCGAGGCTCAGGTCCATCCGCCATAGATAAGGCCGGGCGCCCGGGGGCGCAAGCGCGCGTTTCCTACCCGCCCGCGGGGGGGCTGCCGCTGGCGTTCGCGACGGGGGCAGCTAAACCTCGGGCGATTCAGGCAAAATCGCCCGGCCCATGATCAGCCATCTCACGCTCAAGGATTTTGCCGTCGTCAGCAGCGCCGAACTGGCCTTCGGGCCCGGCATGACCGTGGTTTCCGGCGAAACCGGCGCCGGCAAGTCGCTGCTGGTCGACGCCCTGATGTGGCTCACCGGCGCCCGCGCCGACGCCGGCATCGTCCGTTTCGGCGCCGAACGCGCGGAGCTGGCCGCCGAGTTCCGCCTCGAGGACGCCCCGGCGGCGCGCGACTGGCTGCGCGAGAACGAGCTCGACGAGGGCGACGGCTGCCAGCTGCGCCGCGTGATCCGCGCCGACGGCGGCTCCCGGGCCTGGATCAACGGCCGCCCCGCCACCTTGGGCCAGCTCTCGGAGCTCGGCCAGCGCCTGGTCGAGATCCACGGCCAGCACGAACACCAGGCCCTGCTCGACCGCGGCCAGCAGCTGGCCCTGCTCGACGCCTTCGGCCAGCACGGCGCCCGGCTGGGCGAAGTGCAGCGCCTGGCCCAGCAGTGGGCCGCGCTCGACCGCGAACTGGCCGACCTGGCCCGCGCCGGCGACGTCGGCGAGCGCGTGGCCTGGCTGCAGCACCAGGTGGAGGAACTGGCCGCCGAATCGCTGGACCTGGCCGACCTGGAGGAGCTGCAGGCCGCGCACCGCCGCCAGGCCAACGCCGCCGGGCTGCTGCAGGGCTGCGAGTCGGCCCTGGCCCGCCTGGCCGGCGACGACGGGCTGTCGCTGGGTCGCGCCCTGCACCAGGTCGGCACCGAGCTGGGCCGCCTCAGCGGCGACGAACCGCGCCTGGCCGAGGTGGTCTCACTGATCGAATCGGCCGGCATCCAGCTGGCCGAAGCCGGCGCCGGCCTCGAGCGCATCCGCGACGACTTCGACCTCGACCCCGCCCGGCTGGCACAGCTGGAAGACCGCCTGTCCCGCCTGCACGAACTCGCCCGCAAGCACCGCGTGCCGCTCGACGGCCTCGCCGCCCGCCGCGATGCGCTGCAGGCCGAGCTTGAGGGCCTGGCCGGCGCCACCGAGCGCGGCGAGCGCCTGGCCC